>JAYUHK010000068.1:0-11270 GCA_043767025.1 Saprospiraceae bacterium
TACACTTAAATAGATGACCTTTAATATTCGACATAATTCGTTGATTTTCAATAGTTTATGATGACTCAAAATTAAAAACTAAAAACTTATAACTACTTATTTTACTATAAATTGGACGTGATGAGCAAGTCGAGGTGCGTGGTTTTGATGCCAAACCGTTGTCCAAGATATTCGTTGGTCAGACAGCCTTTGTAGGTATAGATGCCGTTGCGAAGTCCTATTTGTTGATAAATCAGGGCTTCGATACCGCCCGCACCTTCCGCTTTGAGCAGTATCGGGGTCAAAATATTGCTAATAGCTGCCGACGCGGTTTGGGACACTCGACTGGCGATATTCGGGACGCAATAATGAATCACGCCGTGTTGGGTAAAAGTCGGCTGCTCGTGCGTCGTGACCCGCGAAGTAGCAAAACAGCCGCCTTGGTCAATGCTCACATCAATAATCACCGCGCCTTGCTTCATCTGGGCGACCATTTCTTCGCTCACCACTACGGGAGTCCGCCCAGATTTGGAGTGAATGGCTCCGATGGCAACGTCTGCCGTGCGCAACTCTTCAGCCAGATGGTAGGGGTTGATGGCGGACGTATAAAGCTGCCGCCCAACCATATTTTGTAGCCGCATCAGTTTGTAAATATTGTTGTCAAAAATCCGAATGTCGGCACCCAAGCCGAGTGCGGTGCGGGTGGCAAACTCAGCGACCACGCCTGCTCCGAGGATTACGACTTTTGCCGAAGGCACGCCCGAAATGCCACCCAGCAAAACTCCCGTGCCGCCGTTGTCGTTGCTCAACAGTTCGGCGGCGGTGAGCATCGCGCTCAAACCTGCTATTTCGCTCATAATTCGGACGACGGGGAAGGTGCCAGATTCGTCCTGAATGTACTCCATAGCGAGAGCTATGATGCGTTTTTTTTGCAGTCGCTGGATATACTCTTGCGAGATGGTGGTCAGTTGGAGCGGCGAGATTAGGATTTGGTTGGGACGCATCAGCTCTATTTCTTCCAGCGTCGGAGGGGCGGCTTTTATCAAAATATCCGTCCCAAAAACTTCTTCGCGGCTGTGGGCTATTTCTGCGCCCGCTTCTGAATATTGGAGGTCAGTGAAGTTGGATTTTCGCCCAGCTTCCGTTTCTACGACTACCCTAAAACCGTTGGCGACCAGCGTAGCGACGGACGAAGGTACGAGCGCGACTCGTTGCTCTTGCATCGTGCTTTCGGTGGGGATACCGACGAAAAGGCTACCTATTTTCTGTTGTTTTTGCAGCGTTTCGGGCTGCGTCATGTATTGGGCTTCCGAAAAAATTTTAGGTATTGATATAGACATTTTGTTTCAAAATATTAAAAATTTTTATTGCTCTTTTGCAGCCAGTTGCTCCGCAATCAGTTGATTCCACTGCGCTTGTTTGGGGCGGTCGAGGCTGTGGCGAGTTTCGTTGTCGTAGCGGATTTGATAGTCGCTCATTTCGCTGAATATTCGGTCGTAGGTGTTGCCCATTATTTCGTTGTAAGAATAGACTGAAATGGGTCTTTTGTTCAGTTCTTTTGCCAGTTTGCGGGCGAAAATTTCGCTGATGTCGAAGTGTCCTTGTTCGTGTTTGAGTGCGTAGTCGTTGTTTTTTTCGCTGCTGCGCACCCACGATTCGTGGCAGTCGAATTGGGCTATTACTTTGGTGCGTACATACGTCCTGTCGCCAATTTTTTCGTTGGTCGGGAAGGTCTGAAATCCAGAGTGCGTCATCGCTACTGCGGGCGAACCCGATTCGGGTCGCCCTTTGAAGTCCGACCACTGCAGTCGTTCGGTCGGCGACCAGTTGATGTTACACTCTGTGGGCGTTTTGGAGCTTGAGTATTGGACGATACTGGCGACAAAAGACATCGAAAGCAGCGTCATTGCGGTAAAAAAAGCGAATTTGATCATAACTGTTTTCTTTTTTCAAACAAATATACATTGTTTTTTTATATTTCTCAAAAAAATATTTTTCTTTTCTGTAACGCTTTCCAAACGCCGTGTAGCGTGTGCGGCTTGAATTTTTTTTAGAAAAAAACTTATAATATGTTTTTTATCAAAGTAAATCAAAATCATGCCAATAGAGCCAATCATTGATAATCTCTAAATTCTCTTCATTGGTTTGGATAGAAACAAAAACGTTTGGGCTGACGTATTGCACTCGCTCGCTGTCGCCTTCTATGACACCTAAACGAATAGCGTTACCTTCTTCCGATTTGGGATCAACGGAAACGATTTTTACTTTTTTTTGTTCTGTTTTTCCGCCTCGCAGTGGTAAGTTTGCTACAGCCTTTATCGGAAAATTTAAGTTTTCCGCCACATAATAATACCAGCCCATCAGTTCTTCGTCTTCATCGTAACAATCTACTATCACATCGTAAATGATGTGCTGTTCGCGGACTTCGTCGTGTATTTTTGCCATTTTTTATTTGTTAATTTTAAAGTAAAAAAGTATAATCAGTATTCTAAAATCTCTACAAAGCCACCAACGCCTTCAATTCTTTATTGCTCAAATCGCCCAACCAAGACTCGCCAGTGGCTACGCTCATATCCGCCAACGCTTTTTTGGATTGAATGAGTTTATCAATTTTTTCTTCCATCGTGGCAGGCGGTTAGAATTGTCAATTTTCGTCAAGGAGTTTAGCCCTTGATTGCACTACCAAGTGTTGCCGTAAGAGTTACGCGCCATATTTTGAGTTGTTGATTTAAGTTAAAAACACCACAAATTTAGGTATTTTGCTCAAATCATTTGTAATTGTGCTGACTGTTTTTTGTTTTTCCGTTAAAAATAAAAAATAAGTCTTGCTGCGCCCTGAAAATATGTTTTGAAAATGTTTGCGAGTTAATAAAAATAATTTATTTTTGTGTGGAAGGGGGAGTTGATGAGTCGTACAGAAATATTTGCAGACACTCTCCACCACGTTCAATGCTATAAAAACTTTCCGCAGCCCAAACTTTGGTTTTTGTACTCAAAGCGCGTAAATTTGTGTCACAGAAATTATAAAATGAAATTATCAGATAAACGCTACTTCGACCAGTTTCAAAAAGTGATTGGCAAAGACGTTAAGGGCTACATTCAGCACTTTGATTTTGGGAGTCAAAACATTGACTTGGGTTATCAGACGCAAGCCTCGGCGGTGTATTCGTCTAACATAGAGGGGAATAGTATCGATTTAAACTCTTTTATGAATTATAAGCTGTCGAAAGACAAGCCGAAGCCGCAAAAAGAATTACAAGAAATTGAGGATTTGATAAGCGCTTATGAATTTGCACAAACGGCGGTTTTGAACGAAAAAAATCTATTAAAAGTACACAAAATGCTCTCTCGCAAGCTCGTAATTTCGAGTTTGAGGGGCAAGTACAGAAACGATAAAGTTGGCGTTTTTGGCGAGTCAGGTTTGGTATATTTGGCAGTTGAAGAGCAATTTGTGGCAGGCATCATGGAAGCGTTTTTGTCAGAAATTGTGGCACTAACAGCACAAAAGCTAACCGAAGCTGAGGCTTTTTATTTTGCGGCACTTGTTCATCTGCGGTTTACGCACATTCACCCGTTTCGAGATGGAAATGGAAGAACTGCAAGACTGTTGGAAAAATGGTTTTTGGCACAAACGCTCGGAGTGAATTTTTGGAAAATTTCGTCGGAAAAATACTATAAAGAACACCAAGCCGAGTATTACAGAAATATAAACTTAGGCGTAAATTTTTATGAGCTTGACTATTCAAAATGCGTTCCTTTTTTGGCGATGCTCCCTAACTGTTTGAAATAAAAAACGAAACCAAAAGCAACTCTTTCAGCAGCAGAAAAAAATTACCGATGGAAAATTTTGGCGAATACATAAGGCAGGGCGAACCAAACAAATCGGAAAAAGCGAAGGTTTGGAAAACGGCAATCGGCTTACAACAAGTGGACGGTTTGAAGCCCTCTGAATATTTGATTGCCACCGCCAAACAAAACATTGAGGGCGACATTACGATTGAGGAGGTAAAACGGCGCATAGATAGCTACTACAAGCAGCACCCGCCTAAAACCGCCGACGACCGCACCGAAGAAGCCGACAAAGTTTCAGCACGAATTACCGAAGTTTTGGGCGAGCAAACCTTTACATTTTCGCCCGCCGAATACCTTTCTCTTCACCGCAGGTTGTTTCAGGGTTTTTACAAATTTGCGGGCAAAATCCGTGATTACAACATCACCAAACAAGAATGGGTACTAAATGGTGAAACCATTTTATATGGCAGTGCCGAAAGTTTGAAATCTACGTTGGAATACGATTTTGAGCAAGAAAAAAAGTTTAGCTACAAAGGATTAAGCCAACAAGAAACGATAGAACACATCGTCCAGTTTATTTCTTATTTGTGGCAAATTCACATTTTTGGCGAGGGAAATACCCGAACAACAGCTATTTTTTTGATAAAATACTTGCGCTCCTTTGGCTTTAAGGTAAATAATGAACTGTTTGAGCAACATTCGTGGTACTTTCGCAATGCCTTGGTAAGAACCATTTACAAAAATCACACAAAAAATATTCACGCCACCAACGAATTTTTACTTCGTTTTTTTGAAAACCTGTTGCTCGGTAAAAATCATATTCTAAAAAATCGTGAAATACACATTCATTTTTCTGACACTCTAAAAGCGCAAAATGACACTGTAAAATTAAAAAATGACACTGTAAATGACACTGTATTTAGTTTGATAAAACAGAATAACAGAATAAAAGCAAGCGAAATCGGCGAGCGGCTGAACATAAGTCTGAGCACCGCCAAACGGAAGATAAAGGAACTCAAATCACAAAGCATCATAGAACGCATCGGAAGCGACAAAGCTGGGCATTGGAATATAATTGAAAAATGAAAATGCCGCACGCAATTATTAAGGAATGAAGAAAAAATAAGTAGTTTATTTTAGACGCGTTCCTAATGAATGAATGAAAAAAAAAAAAATTGATGGACACGGCTGAACTCTTACGCAAAGTACGAAAAATCGAAATCAAAACCAAAGGGCTGAGCCAGCAACTCTTTTCGGGCGGCTACCACAGTGCTTTCAAAGGACGCGGTATGTCGTTCAGTGAGGTGCGGGGCTACCAATTCGGCGACGATGTGCGCAATATTGACTGGAATGTGACAGCGCGCACGGGCGAGCCGCACGTCAAAGTGTTTGAAGAAGAGCGCGAGCTGACAGTCATGCTGCTCGTAGATGTCAGTCCGTCCGTTTTTTTTGGAAGCGCGCAAGTCGCTAAAAATGAACTCATTACGGAGCTTTGCGCCGTAGTCGCGTTCTCGGCTATCGCCAACAATGACAAAGTCGGGCTGATTTTATTCTCCGACCGCATCGAAAAATTTATTCCCCCCGAGAAAGGTCGCCAGCACATTCTTTTACTCATCAGAGAGTTGATTCACTTTTCGCCGCAAGGCAAAAAAACAGAACTCGGCACCGCTTTTCGCTTCCTCAACAATGTCCTAAAAAAACGCTGCACAACTTTCGTACTCTCCGACTTCGTCCAAGTCGGAGCGGACTACGACAATTCTCTGCGAGTCACCGCTCGACGGCACGATTTGATAGGAATCCAAGTGAGCGACTTGCGCGAAAAAGAGTTGCCCAAAGTAGGTTTGTTGCGCACTTTCGATGCCGAAACAAGCGAAGAACAATGGATTGATACGCAGTCGGCTGCCGTGCGAGCAGCTTTTGCGGAGCAGTTTTTATTGCAAAATAAAAAATTTATAACCACGTTCAAACAGTGCGGCGCAGATACCTTGCAGCTCGACACCGATAAACCCTACATACAGCCGTTGCTGCAATTTTTTGAACAAAGAAAAAATAAATGAAAAAAATCCTTGTCACGGGCGGCTGCGGCTACATCGGCAGCCATACGCTGGTCGAACTGATTGAAAACGGCTACGAAGTTATTTCGGTAGATAATTGGAGCAATTCGGACGAATCGGTGCTGGACGGTATCCGAGCGATTACGGGCAAGAAAGTCAAAAATTACGCGGTAGATTTGTGTAATTGGAAAAATACGCAACAAATTTTTGTCGAAAATCCAGATATTTCGGGTATTATTCATTTCGCCGCGCTCAAAAGTGTGGGAGATTCTGTGGAGCAGCCTTTGTTTTATTTTGAAAATAATTTGATGAGTTTGCTGCATATTTTGCGCTGCATGGTGGAGTTTGGGGTCAAAAATCTGATTTTTTCCTCCTCTTGCTCCGTGTATGGCAATGTGAGCGAGCTGCCCGTCGCAGAGGCTACCAAGTGGCAAGAAGCGGAGTCGCCTTATGCGCGCACCAAACAAATGGGCGAACAGATTATCGTAGATTTTTCGCGCCGCTATCCGGATTTTCGCTCTATTTTGCTGCGCTATTTCAATCCCGCAGGTGCGCACGAAAGCGCACTCATCGGCGAATCTCCGCGCAACGCTGCCAATAATTTAGTTCCCATCATCACCGAAACGGCGATTGGAAAACGCAATTCTTTTACCATTTTTGGAACAGATTATCCGACCCGCGACGGCTCTTGCGTGCGTGATTACATTCACGTCATGGATCTTGCCAACGCACATTTGAAGGCATTAGAGTTTTTGCGAAGCGAAAAATCAGCCAACAACTGCGAAATATTCAACGCAGGCATCGGCGAAGGAGTGACGGTCTTGGAAGCCATCGCAGCGTTTGAGAAAACAACGGGAATACGCCCCAATTACCAGCTCGGCGGTCGGCGCGACGGCGACGTAATGGCGATTTATTCGGACTACCAAAAAGCCGCTACATTGCTCGGCTGGCAGCCGCAGCGCAACATCGAAGACATCATGCGCAGCGCGTGGGCGTGGGAGAAAAAAAAGTAAAAATCGGATTCTGAAAACTTTTTGCGACCCATTGCTGTTTTTAGCCTTTTTAACTATCTTTGCGACATGAAGAATATCCGAAATTTTTGCGTCATCGCTCACATTGACCACGGAAAAAGCACGCTTTCCGACCGTCTGTTGGAATACACGAACACCATCTCCAAACGCGATATGCAAGACCAAGCACTCGACGATATGGATTTGGAACGTGAGAAAGGCATTACCATCAAAAGCCACGCTATCCAGATGTATTACAAACATTTGGCTGACGACACCACCTACACGTTCAACATGATTGATACGCCCGGTCACGTCGATTTTTCTTACGAAGTGTCGCGTTCTATCGCTGCTTGCGAGGGCGCGCTGCTGTTGGTAGATGCTACGCAAGGTATTCAGGCTCAAACGATTAGCAATCTTTATCTCGCTATCGAACACGACCTCGAAATCATTCCCGTCCTCAACAAAATAGATATGGACGCTGCCGATATTGACGGCGTAAGCGACCAGATTATTGACCTCATCGGCTGCAAAAAGGAAGATATTTTGCTCGCCAGTGGGCGCACGGGCGTAGGCGTACACGAGATTTTGTCGGAAGTAGTGCGGCGTATTCCGCCGCCAAAAGGCGACCCCAAAGCACCGCTTCAAGCTCTTATTTTTGATTCGGTCTTCAATTCTTTTCGCGGCATCATAACGTATTTTAAAATCGTAAATGGTACAATGAAAAAAGGCGAGCGCGTCCGTTTCGTCAATACTGGAAAGGAATACAACGCCGACGAAATCGGCGTTTTGCAGATGACACAAGTGCCAAAACCCGAGCTTTCGGCAGGCAACGTAGGTTATATGATTACGGGTTTGAAAGTATCCAAAGAAATAAAAGTTGGCGACACGATTACGTCCGTTGCCAATCCATGCGTAGGCTACATCAACGGATTTGAGGAAGTGAAACCGATGGTTTTTGCGGGAATTTTTCCGATAGACAACGATGACTTTGAGGATTTGCGCGACAGCTTGGAAAAACTCCAGCTCAACGACGCATCGCTCGTGTTCGAGACTGAAACTTCTACCGCGCTCGGCTTCGGCTTCCGTTGCGGCTTTTTGGGAATGTTGCACCTCGAGATTATCCAAGAACGGCTTTCTCGAGAGTTCAATCAGGACGTGATTACGACCGTGCCAAACGTGTCGTATCGCGGCAAGTCTATGAAAACCGACGCAAAAGAATTTATCATCAATACGCCGAGTGAGTTCCCGGAGCCATCGACTTTGGAGTATGTCAAAGAGCCGTTTATCAGCGCGCAGATTATTACTAAACCTGAATACATCGGCGCAATAATGAACCTCTGCATGGACAAGCGCGGCAACCTTATCAAACAATCTTATCTTACCACCACTCGTGTGGAAATGACTTTTCACCTTCCGTTGGCGGAGATAGTTTTTGACTTTTATGACCGACTGAAATCCTTGACGCGTGGCTATGCGTCTTTCGATTACGCGCCACTCGACTACCGCGAAACGGACTTGGTGCGCATGGATATCAAGCTCAACGGCGACAATGTAGATGCGCTTTCGGCACTCGTTCACCGCTCGAAAGCCGAAGCGTTGGGCAGAAAAATTTGTTCTAAACTCAAAGATTTGCTGCCGCGCCAACAATTCGTCATCGCTATCCAAGCCGCCGTCGGAGCCAAAATCATCGCTCGCGAAACGATTTCTGCCCTCCGCAAAGACGTGACCGCCAAGTGTTATGGTGGAGATATTTCGCGCAAGCGCAAACTTTTGGAGAAACAAAAAGAAGGAAAGAAGAAAATGCGTCAAATCGGCAACGTAGAAGTCCCGCAAAAAGCATTTTTAGATGTTTTGAAGTTGGATTAAGCGTATTTTATGCAGCATCTGCTTCCAGATTTTCGGATTTTTTACAACCATACCGTCCGTCCCGAACTTATCCGTTTGGAGAGCGAGCGATTGCAACTACTTCAGTGGTTGGGCGGGTTTGTGTTGCTGGCGGTCGGCGTGCTTTTTGTGCAGTTATATTTCGATATTTTTCCTCTTACGGTAGTACTTTTGCTGCCGTTGATTTTTTATTTGTCGCAGTGCAGCCAAAAGATACGTCGTTTCAAAACAGATTTCAAACCTCGCATTGTGCGGCTTATTTTGTCGTTTTTGGAGGACAAAACTTCTGCCTATCAGCATCTGACTTATCACCCGAAGCGGAGTATTTCACAAAAAAAATTCAATCAGAGCAAGATTTTTTACACCGACGAGATTTCGTTTCGGGGCGAGGATTTGCTGGCGGGCATGGTCGGCGAATTGCGATTTGAAGGCTCGGAGCTTTTGGTGCGCGAGCCGTCGTCGGTGCGAAGCGGATTCAAAACTATATTTCGGGGCGTTTTTTTTTACGCCGATTGGGGGCGACCGCTCTACGGCGAGATTCTCGTAGTGCCGCGCGCCAACCGTCAGTATTTGAGCCGAAGTATCAGAAATTTTGCTGCCGAAGGCGGCGAAGAAGTGAGCAGCGAACTCCGCGACTTGGTTTTTTCGGACGTATTTGCCACTTTTGCTACATCGGGAACGCCTGTTGCGTCGTTGCTTTCGCCTGAAATTCGCGGTGCTATTTTGCAGTTTCGAGAGCGTGCAGGTAAGGAAATTTATCTGTCGTTTGTTGGGAGTACGATTTATGTTGGAGTCGGCGGGTCGAGTGGCATATTAGAGCCGTCCATTTTTCGTTCTAATATCAGCTACGATTTTGTGTTGGATTATTTCGACCTTATTTGTTTATTTTTGGGAGTAATAGAAGATTTTGATAACAATAATTGAGGGCAATTTTTTATTTTTTAGAAAATACTAATATGAAAAAAAATATGATAACGCTGTTTTTAGCGACGGTCGTTGGGCTGCTGCAAGCGCAAAGTCCAACCGTGAGCGAAGCTGTAAAGTCAGGAACGCCAGCTATCGAAAACGCTTTATTGTGGAAAATCACGGGCAACGGATTGAAGCAAAATTCGTATCTTTTTGGGACGATACATTTGATACCGAAGGCGGATTTTCGGATTCCGCCGAATGTTGATAAGACTTTCAAGGACTGCCAGCAAGCGGTTTTTGAGGTAAATATGGAAGAAATGACCGATCAGTCGGCGCAGATTGGGCTTTTGATGAAGTCTATGATGCGCGGAGATTCGACGTTGAAAGACTTGGTGTCGCCCGTCGATTACAAGTTGCTGGAGGCAGAATTTGAAAAAATGAAAATGCCGTTGGCGATGTTTGAGCGCATGAAGCCGATGTTTTTGAGTGCTATGATGGTCGGCGACGGCAAGCCAATGCCAGCCGACGAGGGCATGAATATGGACGATATGAAAAGCTACGAAGTAGAACTGATGCAACTGGCACAGATGCAAAACAAGACCATCAAAGGCTTGGAAACCATTGACTTTCAGATGAGTGTGTTCGATAGTATTCCGTACAAAACGCAAGCAAAGATGCTGATAGACGGGCTTAAATCAAAAAGTTCGGGCGACGACGAGTACAAAAAAATGGTCGAACTCTACAAAAAACAAGACATCAACGCGATGCAAAAAGTATTCGACGATGACCAGACGGGAATGGCGGCTTTCGAGGGCTTGCTGCTCGTGCGCCGCAACAAAGCGTGGATAGCCACTATGGAAAAAATGATGTCCGAAAAACCTTGCTTTTTTGCGGTCGGCGCAGGTCATTTGGGCGGCACTACGGGCGTGGTAGCTTTGCTGCGCAAAGCGGGCTACGACGTGCGCGCAGAAAAACAATAAATTCGCCGTGTTTTGTTAGGTATCAAACAACAAATATCGAATATTGAACAAGGAACGCCGAATATCGAATAATAAAATCCGTCTGCGGGATAACGCTTGCTTGTCCGTTCTTTTATTGGTAAGTAGTTTTTAGTTTTTAGTCGTCATAAACTATTGAAAATCAACGAATTATGTAGAATAAGTGTAAGTACTTGTGCATAATTACTTTCGTTTTAAAATCCCGAAGGGATTAAATGTTTATAAAGACAAACACCCTATATCCGCGACCCCTTCGGGGTCGGACGCGACGTACCATATATTTTTCTATAAATGTTTGATGCCTGTGGCGTCAGGTTGTAAAACTGTTTTTTTATTCAGCCTAAATAAGTTGTGCGTAGCGAGTATTTGGCTAATCTCAACATCAAATATTATCCATTGTCCGGCAGCTAAAGTATTCGGCTTTTAATGCGAACTAATTTTGGTCAAGTAATTAACTCATGTTACGCAAGGATTTTAAATTGGCTCATTTGAGCTTGATGTTGTGGTAATTGACTTGGTTTTTGTCACTTTTTTTCTTGATAAAAAAAGTAACCAAAAAAATCAAGTGCTCTGTAAAAATTCTAAAGTTTTTGCCTAAAAATCCCGTCGGCGCGCGAAAAATACTCGTCGGCTGCGCCAGA
>JAYUHK010000069.1:0-3545 GCA_043767025.1 Saprospiraceae bacterium
TACACTTAAATAGATGACATCTAATATTCGACATAATTTGTTGATTTTCAATAGTTTATGACGACTCAAAATTAAAAACTAAAAACTTATAACTACTTATGTGTTATTTTTTAGGATTTTGCAGGCTTCCAAAAATAACTACGCTCTGACTTTACGAACCCCAGTGACTCATAAAACCGGACTGCACGTTTGTTGTGAGGCAAAACTTCGAGTTCGCAGCCCACTATATCCCGAAAATTATCTGCGAATAAAAATTCAATAAAAGCTCGTCCGACTCCGTGACTTCGGTAGCTTTCCGCCACAAAAAGCTCGTCTAAATAAATTTTGGTACCGCCAAATTCGTTGCTCCAAAAAAATACGAGTATTGCGTAGCCTATGATTGTGTCAGCATTTCGGAAGACAAAAATTTCTCCATTATTGGGATTTTGGGCAAAAAAATCGAATGTTTTGGTGATTTTTTGCAAATTCATTTCTTCCCCGTCGGTATCATCAGCATACAACGAAAGTATCATTGCAAAAATTTCTTGATAATCGTCATTTTTAATTTTTTTAAAAGTAATATTCATTTTTGCAGTATTTATTTTTTGTCTTTTCCTATTACTTCAAAATTTTGTTCCAAACGATTTCCTGCCGCATCTACCAACGTCAGGCGATGCTGCCCAAGCGAGGGCTGCAATGAAAGCTCGTGAAAAGTCTTTGTACTGCCCACAAAATCTTGGTCAATGTGCCAATAAATCGTCGTTTCGGGTCTTCTGTGTGCCACTTTGAATACTGTACTGCTCGACTTTCCGTCCAAATCGATAGGAATAAAAATCTTTGTTTCTAACTTCGGATAAATCATTTGCATCGGATTTTCGGAGCTTATATTTTTGTCACAAATTGGCAAAAATTTTGGTAATTCTTGATAGTTTGGATTTTTAGATTTGTAATAAAATTCTTCTATCGGCGGCAGCACAAACCAATTAGCCAACGTCATTTCGGACGGTTGCAGGCAGTCTGAACTCACCCGAAACTGTCCGCTTTTGTCCAAATAAACGAGTTGGTGGTAAGGGCAAGCCGCCAATTTTTGAATGGCTGCCTTCGCCCCCCATACAGAATCTACCTCGCAGCCCTCCAATGGACGGTAGCCACTTTGCTTGCAGACGGATACTTTCACAAGGTCGTCGCCCGGAAAATCGAACCATTCGGAAGTTTCTAATTGGTCAAAAATATCAAATAAAACGGGAGCTGCCGCCGAAAGTCCAATCAATCCCGGTCGCCCTTCGCAGTCTGCGTTGCCTGCCCAAACGCCGACGACGTATTTCGGTGTCGTGCCGATTGCCCACGCATCACGGAAACCAAAACTGGTACCAGTCTTCCAAGCGATGCGTTTGCTACCCCGAAATGCCTCCCAATTTCCTTCTGCGTCGGGTCGCTCCACTTCCTGCATACAATCAAAAATTTGCCAGAGTGCGCCCGCATTTATCATCGGCGATTCTTCTAAAAATATTTCTTTTTTGGTAATATTTTTTTTATTTTTCGAAAGATATACTGTTTGATGAATGTCACTGTTTAAGTATTTTCCGTTATTTTTGTAATAATGCTTCAAAGTACGGCTCATGTTGGCATAAATATTCGTAATATCCCATAGAGTTGCCTCCGCGCCGCCCAAAATCAGCGGCAAGCCGTAATATGCTGCCGATGGATTTAGCGTAGATAAACCAAATTTTTGAAGTTTGAAATGAAATTTATCCAAGCTATATTTTTGTAATAAGCGTATAAACGGAATATTAAGAGAACGAACCAAAGCACGCCGCGCTGTCACCACTCCGTCATAGGTTTGGTGAAAATTTTCGGGTTGATAGCCACCATAATCAGACGGAATATCAGAAATCAAGCTGTTGGGAAGTACCAGACCCTCGTTCATCATCAAGGACAAGAGAATCGGTTTGAGGACGCTGCCGGTGCTGCGCGGAGATTTTATCATATCAATTTCTGCGCCGTGTTCTGCGCCCGCGCCGACTACATTACCGACATACGCCAACACCTTTCCAGTTTCCACCTCCAACACGATTGCTGCCAAATTATGAATGTCATTTGCTTTTAATATTTGTTGATGTCGGGCTAAAATATTAGTCACATTTAGCTGTAAATTTGATTTTAAAGTGCTTTGAAATCGTTGTATTATTTTCTTTTCGGCGACCATTTTATCTAAAAAATGTGGTGCAAGTTGGGGCAAAGCCAGCAATTCGTTGGGGAGAGGTTCTTCTTTTGCCAACTCACAGGTATTTTTATCAAAAATACTTTTTTGTGACAGTCTGTCAAGTAATTTATTTCGTTTGTTGAGCAAAATATCACGATTGCGCCCGACATGAATCAATGCTGGATTGTTGGGTAAAACCGCCAAAGTAGCGGCTTCCGCCCAAGTCAATAAGTTAGGATTTTTACCAAAATATCGCCAGGAGGCGGCTTCTAAACCAACCACATTGCCCCCAAAAGGCGCATTAGAAGCATACAAGTTCAGGATAGTTTTCTTCCGATTGGTCAGCTCCAAGCGAGTTGCTTGGAGCAATTCGACTAATTTTTCGTACAAATTTCGGCTTTTTCCCTTGCGGGACATTCTGATTATCTGCATGGTAAGCGTACTTCCTCCACTCACAACTCGTTGGTTTTTAACGTTTTGCAAAAAAGCACGTCCAAAACTGATGGGGTCAAAACCAAAATGATAAAAAAAACGCTTGTCCTCAAACTCTACCAAACACTTTACAAACCTCTCTGGCAAAGAATCCGAATCTGGAAAACGCCACTGCCCGTCGGCTGCCACTCGCGCACCCATCAACTTGCCATCTTCGTCCTCCAACACCGCACTCAACGGGTCGTGAAATAAAGGATTGGGCAAGCAGAAAAAAAGATAAAAAATTATCGAAATTATCCCCAAAAGTGACATTTTAGGACGTTTTTTTACAAATGTCACAAATACTTGATAAAATGAAAATAATTTAGTTTTTAGGGACATCACTCAAATTATTTGAAAGGTGAGTTAAATCCTCTACAAAAGTGCTAAAACTTACAGATTTTTCTTTAAGTACTTCAATATCAACATTTTGTAATAATTGCTTAATAATAGACTCTTCCTTTTCTGATTTTTTAAAGTTGTCTTTATATATAAATTTTTTGCATTCTTTTCTATTGTATTTATTTTCTATTTTTTCTTCTGTAGGGTTTTTAATGTAGCGCATCCAAAATTCAATCGCTTGTACTGCAATAGAAATAATCAAAATATTATTTTGTCCGCCTTCATCAATGACTTTTTTTTTCATAAAAGTCAGTTCCTGCTTAAATTTATCATCATAGAATTGGTAAGTTTCCTTTGTTTGTAATGGCATTGCGATATCCAAATCTTGGTCGCGAGCAACGACGATGAGGTCTAAAGTTTCGTCCTCATCTAATAATTTGTTCGCCAAATTGATAAAATCTTTTTTAAGCATACCAACATTTCCTGCAATTTTAAAACCGCACATACTCACCTCAAAATTACTCATTATTTGCGGGATAAGGCACTGCAT
>JAYUHK010000070.1:0-24995 GCA_043767025.1 Saprospiraceae bacterium
TACACTTAAATAGAGGACATCTAATATTCGACATAATTTGTTGATTTTCAATAGTTTATGACGACTCAAAATTAAAAACTAAAAACTTATAACTACTTATAATTTTTATTATGTCGAATAATGTTACGAAAGATATTCGTTATAGTGACGAAGACCTGCAAGACTTCAAAGTGCTTATCGAAGGCAAAATAGCCAAGATAAAGCAGGAACTGGATTATATGCGCGAGCAAATCGTGGATCTCAACGAAGCCTCCGGCGAACAGCAGGGCGGCGACTTTGATGACATCAGTGTCCACACGGAGTTAGAGATGCTCAATAATATGGTGATTCGACAACAACAACTTTATACTAATTTGGAAAATGCCCTCGTCAGAGTGCAAAACAAAACGTATGGTATCTGCACCGTCACAGGTGATTTGATTGAGAAAAAACGTCTGATTTTAGTGCCGCACGCCACCAAAAGCGTAGCTGCCAAAGAAGACGCTCCCAAACCCGTCGTTATTCCTACTATGATTTCGTCGCTTCGCGAAAATGAGGAAGAAGATGCCCCAATGCCAACAAAAGCGAAGCCCGCAGAGCCAGTAAAACCCAAACTTATTACCAAAGTACTTCGCAAAACACCCGCTAAAAGTACCGTTCCGAAGGCTAAAATAGCCGACGACGATGATTTCGAGTGGGACGACTTGGACGACAATACCCTCGACGACGACAGCGACGACAACGAGGACGACTATGACACGCCAATACTCGGCATGAACTTCGACGATATGGCGGACGAAAGCACCGAGTAAAAATATCGGCTTCGAGAAAAAGCCCAAAGTCGTCACTTGCTCAACCCATCGCCCAACTTTTGTGTATGCAATTTCGTACGGCATTGAGTCCGCAGCCCGCAAGATTTCAGATTCGCCATTCAGATTGCCTGATGAGTGTGGGTTCTTGCTTTGCGGAGCATATCGGTCGGCGTTTGGAGCGCAATAAATTCACCACTCATCTCAACCCTTTTGGGATAATCTACAATCCGATTTCGATAGCGGACTGTTTAGAATGGCTGCTTTCGGAGAATTTTTTTGAGGAAAAACACGTTTTCTTTCATCGCCAACTTTGGCAAAGTCCCCTGCACCACAGCAGTTTTTCGGGACTTTCTTCATCGGCGACGTTGGAAAAAATGAACCAGAAACTGTCCGAAAGTCGAATTTTTCTAAAAAAAACCAACAGACTGTTGCTCACATTTGGTACTGCGCAGGTTTTTGAAGATAAAAAAACGCAGTTGGTAGTAGCGAATTGCCACAAGTTGCCGAGCCAGCATTTCGAGAAAAAGCGATTGAAAGTGTCTGATATTTTGCAAAAAATTCGCCCAATATTGGGGCAATTAAAAGCAACTTTGCCCGACTTGGAGATTGTCGTTACCGTGAGTCCAGTGCGACATTTGCGCGAGGGCTTTGTAGAAAACCAAAGAAGTAAAGCGGCTCTGCTGCTTGCGCTTGGCGAATTGGAATCCGAGTTGGATTTTGTGCATTATTTTCCTGCCTACGAATTGTTGTTAGACGACTTGCGCGATTATCGTTTTTACGACTCCGATATGCTGCACCCCAATCCGCAAGCGATAGAATATATTTGGCAACATTTTGGCAGCACGTTTTTTGACGCGCCTACGCTCCAATTACTACAAAATATTTCCGCCCTCCAGACGGCGACAGCGCATCGTCCGTTCCAAACAGAAACTACTGATTATCAAGAGTTTATAAAAAATACCCAACAAAAAATAGCCGATTTAGAGCTGCAATATCCTACGCTTGATTTTGCGCAGGAGCGAAATGAGTTAGACCGATAAAAAAAACCGCCACCCAGATTTTAGCTTGGCGGCGGTTTTTTTATCGTATTTTTTACTGTTGCGGCGGCAAATTCGGCGCGCCGTCGTCTTGCACACGGTCTATTTTGTGGATAAAATATTCCGTATCGCCTTGCCAAAATAATTTAAAATATTTTTGGCGGTAGTGCAGAGCTACTTTTTCGCCTTTATTCACGGCTTCATTAATTTCGCGAGCAATTTCGTCGTCGTTGACCGAAAAATGCCAAGTGTCAGCTTGCGTAGAAAAATTTCTTTGGACAAGTTCTCCTTCCCAAGTCTTAAAAACATAGCCTTTGTGGCTGAATTTGATGACACTTCCCGACCGCGTGCCTTCGCTCATATTGGTAAAAGTGAAAAAAGCGGCTGCCAAAAGTGCCAAAATAACAACTGCCACGAGCAATTTTACGAAAAAACTTCTGATTTTTTGTAGGGTCGTGCGTCCCTTTTCTATCAAAGTAGTCATGATATTTTTTGTTTGATGATTGAAAAAAGGTTTGTCAAAACACGAAAGTACGAAAAAGGAAAGAGTTGAGGGGAGAAAAGAGAATTTTTTTTGCGAAAAAGCTAAAAAATTCGTCTAAAAAGTAGCCCGCACCTGCGCCCGACCTGTGTGCAAAATCGCCGTCGTCCCCGTTTTTCTGCCCTCGTAGCTGACTCCAAGTTGAATATTGTTCGCCATGCGTCGGTCCAAAGAAATATTAAGAATATAATTTTTTCCCCCCTGCAATCCGTCCAGTAAGGCAAATTCGGCGGGCGTGTTGCGCCGCCCTTCGTAGGCGACTTGCACATACGAAAATTTCGTCCGAAGCGAGGTAGCGGTGGCGGCATTATAAGTTGTTTCGACATTGAAGTCGTTGCTACGGAGTTGTTCGCCGCCGTCCGATTCTGTATTTTTACTTCGTAAATACTTGTAAGACATCAAGATACGCATATTTTTTTTCCACAAATAACTTAATTGCGGCTCCAAGCTCAAATATTTTAGACGATAATTGCGACTCGCAAAAGACTGCGAATTGTTGAGGCGGTCGCCAAGAGCTGCATAAAAATTATTGCTCAGCGACTGCGAAATATTCCAACGACTGCGAAAAAATTGCTCCATATTCTGCCGACTTTCCAAGCCCGCGCTCAATATCTGCCGCGCCAGCGTACTCGAATTTCCGACTTGCAACTCGTATATTTCGTGATTTTTATTAAAAAAAAGCGTGTTCCGAATGGCGGTATTGGCGACCACCAAATTAGTATCAGAAACTTGGGTGGCAAACGGATTCCAAGCCGCGTCGCCTGCGCCTGCGGCAGCAATGCGCCGATTGATGCGAAAATTTGAGTTGAACGACCAGTGATTGAGTGCCAGCAAAATACGATTTTTGGACTGATTCCACACAGCGCGCGGCTCAAGCGAAAAAGTCTGATTGTACTGCACATTGTGAGTTTTTACAAAACGGTTGGTCAGCACGGTCACGCGAATATATCGAGCCGTGGCGGGCGTAGGAGCGATTTCGTATTCGTCTTGTTGCAGCACGCCGTCGCCGTTTCTGTCAATACCCTGATACACGCCCAACTGTCCATCGGCGACCGGAATATACTGATAATCAATCTTTTGTTCCTGCCCCGAACCCAACTCATAGGAATTGAACCAGCGCACGCTGCCCTGCCAAAGATTGAGATTGTAGTCAATTCTACCCAAATAATTGCTTTGCTGGCTGCTGTCGGTGCGAAGGTTTCGATAGGTCAAATTCCACGTTATTTGTGAACTTTTATTTTGCTGCCAACGTCCGTTTATATTCAGTTCGTCTGCTCGTGTATTTTGTAAAAATTTTTTTTCGATAGGCTTATAATCGTAGCGTTGGGAGTAGCTAATCCCGTATTCTATTTTTTGTGAGGGAGTGCTGTTGAAGTATATTTTTGCTAAATTATAATAAAAACTGTTGCGTTGCAATGTGTCCTGCGCGGTGCGCCGATTGCGTTCTTGCTCGCCATAAAAGCCTAATTTCAGATTATTTAATTTTTGAAAAATATAGCTGACATCAACTTTTGGGCGCAAAAATTCGATGCTTTCGGAAGGCGTTTTAGCCTCCAAAATATTGAATTGGGCTTTTATTTCCAACCCGTTTCGAGCCACATTGAGCGTTGCCGTCTGCTTGATTCCTTGATAAAATTGCTCGCGCTGAAAGGTCGCTAACTCGTAGCCGATGCTTCCCCAACCGATTTTTTGTAAAGAAAAACCACCTTTTGCCAAATGTTCGTCTGCTTTGAGAATATTATTTTCTACATTCCAGTCCCGCAAAAATTCTGCTGCCCGATAGACGTTGAGAGGTTTGAATTTTGCTTGCGCAAACTCGTAGTTAGCGTCCAAACTCAACTGCCATATTTTGGGTTGCAGGTCAAAGATACCATTGTATTGAGAAAAAATAGCTCCGCCGAGTGGCAATTTTGCGTTCTCCGCGTAGCGATTGTTGCTAAAATTACTCATTGCAGTTTCGATTTTTAGGGCAGAACGTTCCGAAAATTGATACTTTCCGCCCAGCGTATAAAGTTGCTGAATGATGGGCGGCGTTACTTTCGATACTGGCTCAAAATTACCTTTTGGTTGATTTGTGACGGGGTTGGGAGCGACCCACGCATAGACTCGACCGTTGGCGGAGGACGAAATTTGGACATAATTTCCGTTGCCCGCCCCAACTTCCAAAAACGATGCTCTGTACTTGGCATTTTGAGGATTGATGCTGTAAATCAACACATTGTACGTCGAGTCGCCGTTTCTGGTAGCAACAGTCGTATCTCGAAGTTCGTACAGCACTCGGTCGGGACTGAAAGAAGCCGTGTCAATACTGCTGACCAATAGATTGCTGCTTTGGTTGCCTGCCGAGCGCAAAACAGCTTTGGAAAGTGAATCAAAACGCGGATTTGTGACACCCGTTCCCGACGAATTTTTGCTGTCTTGCTCCGAGTACAACTCAAAATTGAGAGCCAATTTTTTATATTTATACTCCAAACCCGACGTGTAAAGAGTGCGCAAATAATTGAGGTCATTGTACTCAAACTCCACGATAATACGGCTGTCTTTTGTGATGAGTCGCCGATTGCTGAACGTAACGTCCGCGCGGTTGTAGTCTATCACATAGTCTTCGTCCAAGCCGCGCCGCATCAAAACGCCGTCTATCCACACTCGCTCTGTGCCAGAAAGAATGATAAAAAACTGCTCTCCGTCGCGTCCGCGCAGTCGGTAGGGTCCTTGATTTCCTTCTTGCGCCGCAATAATATTTCGTGCCGACTTTCCTCTCGAAATAGCTACCGAATTTTTAGTCAGTAAATAACTATTTTTCATTAATTTTATTTGGCTCGACAACGATGCACCTTGTAGTTTCTTGTTGTAATTCATAAAATAGCTGGAGCTGGGGCGCAGCAAGTCGTAGTCGCCCACGATGAGCGTGCTTTGTTTGCGTTTGAGTTGGATAAAAATACGCCCAAAATCCTGCAAACGTTGGGTGTTTCCTTCGGGCTGAAGCGGAATATTGTTATCGCTCAAAGCGGCGAGCAACTCGATATCATCGGTAATATTTCCTGCGAGCTGCAAATTAAAATTGGAGTTGAGGCTCAAATTTTGGTTGTTTCCAAAAGAAATTCCGCGCGAAAAACTTCCATTGTAGTCCAACCCTTTAAAGTCGGGCATGCCACGTTGCGGATTATTTTCGTAAGGATTGTACTCAAAAAAAGCCTCGCCGTTGGCGGTCGGATTGATGCGAGCAGTGTCTAAATGAGTCCAATTTCGCCCCAACAAAAATGGCAAAGTCCTGTATTTTATCCGTATTTTAGAGTAGGGAGATTGTTTTTTCCAAATCAAAAAATTATCTGAAATAGAGAAAAAAGAACTGTCCAAAACGGCTGCTGTTGCTGAATCCTGCACGACTACCGACTGCGGCAAAACAGTCAAAGTATCTATTTTTTGTCGCCCGAGTTGAGCGATTATTATTTTGTTGCGCTCCGTTTTGAGCAAATTTTGTTGCGCGAGCAGCGAAAAGTTATTTGATAAAATAAAAAAACCGACCAGCCCTAATAAGTTAATACAGGAAAATGTAATTTTGGCACAAATTTTTGGCAGCGTCGGCTGGAGTATTTTATTCAAATGGTATTAATCAAGTTTTTAAAATTTGAGAATCTTATTTTTTTCATTCTGCAATCAAGTTTTTTATGCAAAAATATTTATTTTTCAGTCTAATTTTTATATTATTTGGCTGCACTGCACCGAAGTCTGCTCGCAACACGTCACAATTTGAACAATTAATTCAAAAAAATGACATTGGTAAAAACTCTTTTGTGGGTTTTTGCCTCTACGATATGCAAAAAGACAGCTATCTTATTCAGTATCAAGACGACAAATATTTTACGCCTGCGTCTAACATCAAATTATTTACTTTTTTTGCAGGACTAAAAATACTCGGAAACTCCCCCGAAACTCGCATCAAAGGCTTGCAGTATGCCGTGCGGGGAGATTCGCTTATTTTTTGGGGAACAGGCGACCCTACGCTGCTCAACGCTCGCTTTCGGCAGCAAGAAATTTTTAATTTTTTAAAAAAATGTGACAAAAAATTATTCTTTTCGGACAGCAACTGGAAAGACCAACCGCTCGGCGAAGGTTGGGCTTGGGACGATTATTCAGAATATTATTCGGTCGAAAAGTCAATATTCCCTGTTTATTCTAATCTTGTTCGTTGTGAGTTCGACGCGTCCGCCGATAATTTTACGACCCAACCGCCTTTTTTTCAGCCTTTTTTTGAAAAAAATAAAAATTTATCGCCACAATCCGTTACACGCAATCGGGCGGACAATCGTTTTTTTTACAACTCGCCCGCCGAACCAGTCAATATCCCTTTTGTCACGTCGGGTGAGTTGGTGGCGCGTTTGTTGAGCGACACGCTGCGCCAGTCGGTTGCGTATCTGCCCAACTATCCTATCCCAAACGACGTAAAAACGGTTTTCAGTATTTTGGCAGACAGCCTTTACAAAATGATGTTGCCGCCGAGCGATAATTTTTTGGCAGAACAAATCCTCACACTTTGTGCCAACCAACTGAATAACAGAGAGTTGAGCAATAAAAATGCGATTGAGTGGGTACTCAAAAAATATCTTTCTGACCTCTCGCAGCCGCCACGTTGGGTGGACGGCTCGGGCTTGTCGCGGCTCAATTTGGTCACTCCGCGCTCTTTGGTGGAGTTGCTGCGCAAAATATACGCCGAAGTTGCGCCGACCAAAGAAGGCGAAAAACGCCTTTTCAATCTGCTCGCCGTCGGCGGAGAAAGCGGCACGTTGCGGACGCTTTACAAAATGCAGCCGCCATTTTTGTTTGGAAAAACAGGTTCGCTGGGCAACAACCACAATTTGAGTGGATTTTTGCGCAGCCGCTCTGGTAAGTTATTTTGTTTTTCGTGGATGAACAACCACTTTATGCAGCCCACAGCAGCCGTCAAGTCGCAGATGGAAAAATTTTTGACCGATATTTATTGGAAAATGTAAAGGTTGCTGCCAAAACTTTTACGTTTTCTACCTTGTTTTTTGACTATCGATGACAATCTAATAAGTGAAAAAATGGACAAGAACAACGATTTAGGATTTGGGGACAAAGTCACCTCCAAGCGCGTGCGGCTGCTGAATGCGGACGGTTCGTTTCGGCTCATTCGGCGTGGTGAGCGAGCGTGGCATCCTTATCAAGCGGTGGTGGAGATGTCGTGGCGGCGTTTTTTTTCTTTTATTTTGGCATATTATATCGTCGTGAACGCGGTTTTTGCCTTGATATTTGTGTCGTTGGGAGAAAATGCGCTTTCGGGGGAGCATCACCCCGAGTTTTGGTTCAACTTTGAAAAAGCCTTTTTTTTCAGCGTCCAAACATCTACCACCGTCGGCTACGGCGGTACGGTTCCGAGCAGTTTGCTTGCCAATATCGTTTCTTCTTTTGACGCTTTGATAGGCTTGATGGCTTTTGCATTGGCGACGGGATTATTTTTTGCACGCTTCTCGAAGCCGTCGGCGATGGTTGCGTTCAGCAAAAATGCGATAGTTGCGCCCTACAGAAATGGACTCAACAGCCTCCAAATTCGCATCGCCAACCGACGCAGTTCCCAACTGACGGACATGACGGCGCAGGTTTCGATGTCGTGGATCGAGAGTGCGAATGGTCACAAGCAACGCCGTTTTTTGTCGCTGCCTTTGGAGCGCGACAGCGTGTATATGTTCCCCACCAACTGGAATCTGGTACACCCTATCGCAGAGGACAGCCCGATGAAAGGAAAAACGCTGGCAGATTTGGAAGCAATGGACGTAGAATTTATCGTATTCGTGAAAGGTTTCGATGAAATATTTGGTCAAATGATTCATTCCAAATATTCTTACACGGCGGAAGAGCTGATTTGGGGCGTGAAGTACAAACCTATGTATTTCGCAGACGAAAAATTAAATGTAACTGTTTTAGATTTATACAAAATAAATGATGTCGAAAAGGCAGAATTGTTTTAGCGTTGTGTTTTGCATCTAATTTTCCAAAAATTATTTTGCATTTAATCATACTTTTTTCTTTTTTTCTATAAAAGATATTACTATTTTCTTTTCTTTGCATTGATAAGAGAATTTTTATATTTTTAACTTTAATTTTTACAAATGAAACAAGTATTATTATTTTTCGGAATCATGTTTTGTGCTTCCGTGTCCGTTTTTTCCCAAAGCGTTATTTCGGGAATCATAACTACGGCGACCAAAAAAGAGCCGATTATCGGAGCTACGGTCGTGGTAAAAGGCACCTCTACAGGAACTATTACGGACTTTGAGGGCAAATATTCCCTAAAAATCCCAGCAGGCACCACCAAATTAGTAGTCAGCTACATTGGCTTTGCTTCCAAAGAAATTGAAGTCGGTAGTGGTTCTTCCTACAATGCAGAACTTTCCGAAGGATTGGAATTGGAAAACATTGTGGTCATCGGTTCCCGAAATTCAACACGCACCAAGTTGGAGAGTGCTGTGCCAGTAGATGTAATCCCTGTTTCGCAGGTCATCAACGAAGTTGGGCAAGTTGATATCAACCAAATACTTACTTATATTGCTCCCTCGTTTCAGTCTTCGCGCCAGACGATTTCGGACGGAACTGACCACGTGGATCCAGCCCAACTGCGCGGACTCGGACCTGACCAAGTGTTGGTGTTGGTCAATGGAAAACGTCGCCACCAGTCGGCATTGGTCAATGTGAACGGTACCGTCAATCGTGGTACCGTAGGTACGGACATGAACGCAATCCCCGCTACTGCGGTCGAAAGAATTGAGATTCTTCGCGACGGTGCAGCCGCTCAATATGGCTCTGACGCGATTGCGGGAGTGATAAATATTGTGTTGAAACAAAAAACAGGAGTGCTTACGGGGAATGTTTCTTACGGGCAGCACCAAACCAGCTACGACAAAAACTATGCTTGGAATATCCTCAATCCAAGCAAGCAACTTCCTACCAGTGTGTCCGCTTCCGATGGAAAAACTATTCAGGCAGGCTTGAACTACGGGTTCAAATTGGGAAGTAAAGGCTTTTTGAATCTTTCGGGAGAGTATGTCCAACGTGGAGCTACCAATCGTACAGGACTTTACACAGGGCAAGTATATCCAAGTGTGAATGGCGCAGACAGAAGCGACAGCATTATTGCTGCCAAAGGTCAGACGCGTGACCTTTTCGATATGCGCATCGGAAACTCTGAAGTGAAAGGTGGCGGTATCGTTTTTAACGGCAATTATGCTTTAGACGGTGGCTGGGAGCTGTACGCATTTGGAGGCTACAACAATAAAAAAGGAAATGCAGCGGGTTTCTATCGCTATCCAAACGGAGTGCCAGCCGCCGCTCGAGCCAATGTATTTACTAAATACGCCAACGGTTTTTTGCCAAATATCAACTCTAATGTGACGGATATTTCGGCAGCTGTAGGAGTGAGAGGAAAACTTCAAGATTGGAATGTAGAATTAAGTAATATTTTTGGACAAAATAATTTTGATTTTACAGTCACCAATTCCGTCAATTATACCCAAGCGTTGAGCAACGCAAGTTTTCAGCAGGATTTCAACTGCGGCGGTCTGAAATTCAGTCAAAACACTACAAATTTAGATATTTCGAGAAAATTTGACGTACTCAATGGTCTGAATGTTGCTTTTGGAGCAGAAAGTCGTTTTGATAACTTCGGAATCACGGCTGGCGAAGAAAGTTCTTACAAAAACTATAATGTGCCTTCGGGTGCAGCGGCTGGGGCGCAAGTTTTCGCGGGCTTCGACCCAAAATATGCAGGAAATCACAACCGCAATGTGATAGCGGGCTATTTAGATTTGGAGCAAGATATTACCAAAGATTTGATGTTAGGCGCGGCAGTGAGAGTAGAAAATTATTCTGATTTTGGGGCAGCTTTCGGCTACAAAGCCGTCGGACGCTACAAAATAGCTGATATGTTTTCTTTGCGTGGGTCGGTAGGTACGGGCTTCCGCGCGCCTTCCATGCAGCAACAATTTTATGCCAAAACAAGCACTAAATTCGTGACTGTTGGCACAGAATTACAGCCTATCGAAAGTGGTACGTTGCCCAATCCAAGCGCGGCAGCTACTTTGCTCGGTATTCCTGCATTGAAGGCAGAAAAATCTCAAAATGTTGGATTAGGCATTACGGCTCGCCCTTTGGAAGGATTAGAAGTGACATTAGATGTTTATCAAATAAATATCAATGACAGAATTGTATTGACCAACGAGTTTCCGAAGGATAAATTAGTTGATGCGACGCTCCAAGCAGAGCTGACAAAAATCAATGCTAACTCCGTGAATTTCTTTACCAATGCCATCGACACGCGTGCGCGTGGCTTGGAGGCGGTCATAGCTTATGGAAAAACTTTTGGCGACCACGACGTAAAACTAATTTTGGCAGGAACGTACATAAAAAACGAAGTTATTAAGGGTGCGGACGGTAAAACAGCAGCTATCAAAGCCTCACAAATCTTGATAAATAACGGACAGTTGGGAAATTATTTTAACCGAGAAGACCAAAGCCGTATTGAAGTAGCTGCGCCAACGAATAAATTGAGCGCAACGCTGAACTACAAATACAAGAAATTGGGCGTGATGGTTCGTGCCGTCAATTTTGGGCAGGTAGCTTATTTAGACCCTACCATCAATCCAGACTCTACGGCAAAGTTTCCTATAAATACGTTTTTGACTACTCCTGGCACAAGAGCAACTTTGGACCAGACATTTTCAGCCAAAACATTATTTGACGCTACCATCAGCTACCAAGTAACCAAAGGAATTACTATCGCAGTGGGTGGAAATAATATTTTTGACATCTACCAAGACAAGCATTTGCACTCTACCAATGCAGGTTCAGGTCGCTTTGTGTATAGCCGCCGTGTCCAACAATTTGGTTTCAACGGAGCGTACTATTTTGCACGATTGAATTTTAATCTGAAGTAGATTTTACTAAATTTTTAGGGAGAGGAATGAGGAAAAAATGAGTAATTTATTTTAGATACATTCCAGAGTTATCTTCGGGACTATTTACTTTGAAGAAGTGGATAGTCCCGAAATTTTTTGCTCAATCGCCGTCGTAGAATATCCTTCGGCGAAAGCGAGCGACTGCACGCTGCCTCCGCCAGACAGCACAATATCTGCTCCCACGATTTGGTGAGGCTCGTAGTCGCCACCTTTCACGAGTACGTCGGGGCGCAGCCATTCTATCAGCTCCAACGGCGTATCTTGCTCAAAAACTACCACAACGTCCACAAAACTCAACGCTGCGAGTGCCGTCAGCCGAGTTTTGAGGTCATGGATAGGACGATGCGAGCCTTTCAGTCGCTGCACCGACGCATCGGAATTGACTCCAACTACCAGCAAGTCGCCCAAGGCTTTCGCTTCGCAAAGGTATCGAAAATGCCCGTAGTGTAAAATATCGAAGCAGCCATTCGTGAAAACAACTTCATAACCTATTGATTTGCAATAAGATACATTTTTTTGAGCGGTTGCCCAATCCTGAATTTTTGCTTCGATATTTTTCATCATAATTATTTTAGACGCATTTCTAATCGGCTCTCAAATTGAAAAACGTGCGATAGCCGAGGTCAATGGAAAGTTTTTTGGTCGTGATGTTATAAATCGGGTCCAAAAAAAACTCACTGTTGCGAGAAATATCACGGATTCGGAAATATGCCAACTCTACGCCCAACAAAATCTGTAATTGCTTGTCCGTAAAGTGATATTGCGCGCCCACTTTCGGTAGCAACGAATACGCATTTTGATTGTGCATAGCGCATTGGTCGCCGTTGGTTCGGAAAAGCCCCGCACCGAGTTCTACCCGCACGAATGGTCCCCAACTTACTTTATTGAAGTCAATGTTGCTGTCGTCTTTGACCAATACGGTCGCCGTAGTGCCGCCACTCACGCGCCCCATCAGGTTGTGCGTTCCGACATTGAACGCTCCCGCAACGCCCATTCCGACATCGTTTTTTATTTTTTGCAAATCGCCAACATGAAGATAAATAGACGGTATATCGGCGAAAAGCCGAGCATCTTGGGCAGCCACTTGAGCCGTAACTTGAGCCACCAAAAGGCAAATAATAGTAAATCTTGCTAACATAATTTGTATAATTTTGAAGGTGAAAAAACGATTTTTTTACGGACGCAACTGGATACTTAACTCTTTGAGCTGCGTTTCGTCAATCTGCGAAGGCGCGTCAATCATCGTGTCGCGACCTTGATTATTTTTGGGAAAAGCGATGAAATCACGAATGCTGTTGTAGCCCGACATGACGGCGCAGAGGCGGTCGAAGCCGAATGCGATGCCACCGTGCGGCGGCGCGCCGAACTCAAAAGCGCCCAACAAAAACCCAAATTGGGACTCCGCTTGCTCGGTCGTAAAGCCCAGCAAATCAAAGTTTTTGGACTGCAAATCGCGGTCGTGGATACGGATAGAGCCGCCTCCAATTTCTACACCATTCAGCACCAAATCGTAGGCATCGGCGCGGAGGTTTTTCATCGTTTCGTGGTCGCCGTTGAGCATATCTTTTATTTGTTCTTTTTTGGGCGACGTAAACGGATGGTGCATCGCAAAAAATCGCTGCGCATCTTCGTCCCATTCGAGAAGTGGAAAATCCAACACCCAAAGCGGTCGGAAGTCGTCGGCGCGGCGCAAGCCCAATCGGCTGCCGATTTCGAGCCGCAATTCGCCGAGTTGCTTGCGGACTTTTTCGGTTTCGCCGCTCATAAGGAGCAACATATCGCCATTTTTCGCACCCATTTTTTGCTGCAAACCACGCAGCTCGTCGTCGCTAAAAAATTTTCCAACCGAAGACGCAATCGTTCCGTCTTCATTGAATTTGACGCACACCAAACCTTTCGCGCCTATTTGCGGACGTTTGACCCATTCCGTGAGTTCGTCGATTTGCTTTCGCGAATAGTTGGCGCAGCCGTCTGCACAAATACCGATTATGAGTTCGGCGGTATCAAAAATCGGAAAATTTTTGCCTTTGGCAAACTCATTGAGTTCCACAAATTTCATCTCGAATCTAATATCGGGCTTGTCCGAGCCATAAAGTTCTAACGCTTCGTCGTAGCGCATACGCGGAAAATCATGCAAATCAACGCCCAAACTCGACTTAAAAAGATGTTTCGTAAGTCCTTCAAAAGTATTTAAAATATCTTCTTGATGGACAAAAGACATTTCGCAGTCTATTTGTGTAAATTCGGGCTGGCGGTCGGCGCGCAAGTCTTCGTCCCGAAAGCACTTTACTATCTGGAAATATTTATCGAATCCCGACACCATGAGCAACTGCTTAAAAGTCTGCGGGGACTGCGGGAGTGCATAAAATTGTCCGCCATTCATGCGGCTCGGCACCACGAAGTCGCGCGCGCCTTCGGGCGTACTTTTGATTAAGTTCGGAGTTTCTACCTCGATGAACCCCGAGTCGCTCAAATATTTTCGCGTTTCAATCGCCAATCGGCTTCTAAAAAACAAATTTTTCTGGACGGGATTGCGGCGCAAGTCAAGGTATCGGTAGCGCATACGGAGGTCGTCGCCGCCGTCCGTGTCGTCTTCTATCGTGAAAGGCGGCGTTTTAGAAACGTTCAGGACGTTGAGTTCGGTGACTTGTATTTCGATGTCACCCGTCGGGCGATTGGAGTTTTTGCTGCTGCGCTCTCGGACGGTACCGGTGGCTTGGACTACAAATTCGCGTCCCAACTTGCGCGCTGCCGAGCAAAGTTCGGCGTTTTCGTCCATATTGAAGACCAGCTGCGTGATGCCGTAGCGGTCGCGCAAGTCCACGAAAGTCAAGCCGCCCAAGTCGCGGCTAATTTGTACCCAACCGCTCAAGGTCACGGTTTGTCCAATATGTTCGGCTCTTAATTCGCCGCAGTGCTGTGTGCGATACATTTTTTTGTATATATTTTGAAATAAAAAATTTGACTAAAAAAAATTAGTTGGGTTCGCAAAAAATGACAAAAAAACCGTGCCATATCTGCGTGCAGTTTGACAGCTGCCAGTCATCAATCCCCAAAAGTCGTAAAAAATATGCAAACACAAACCTAAATTTAGATTTTCTTTTTCCATTGGAGTGAAGAAAAATTTTTTGGGCAATAATTTTTTTACCTTTGCCGACACACCCAGTAATTATTTTTCAAACACATTGCGTACTATTTTTATGAAAAGTGCAGTCAAAAAATGTTTATTTTTCTTGTTTTTGCCCGCCATAGTTGGGGCGCAAAAGACAGACTCTACGAGTTTGGAGTTTTTTTTGACCTCAAAAAATAAGACTGCCCAACCTGCGGCGAATGGAGTTTATCTGGCTTTGACGAAAGAAGGAAAAGGCGCGACGGCGAAAAAAGGAGATTTTGTAAAACTCAACTATGTTGGCAGGTTGCTGGACGGCACGGAGTTTGACCGCTCTCCAAAAGATGCGCCGTTTGTCTTTCAGGTTGGCTATCGGCAAGTGATAGAGGGCTTGGACGATGCGATAAAATCGCTGAAAGTAGGCAGTGCAGGGACTGTTTTTATTCCTTCCAAAGCCGCTTACGGCGCGTCGGGAGTCGGCAATACGATTCCGCCCAACGCGAATTTGGCGTTTGAGGTAGAAGTTTTGGGCTTGCTCAACGCTGCGGAGTACGATAACTATATGGTAGAAGTAGAAAAAAAAGAAAAGCGGATTTTTATCGAAAAAGCCAAAGAACAGTTTAAAAAAGACAAGAAAATAATCCAAAATTTTGCCAATAGCCACAAACTAAAAACAAAACGCTTGGATTCTGGTTTGAGCTATGTGGTGACGAAAGAAGGAAAGGGCGAAAATGCTCGAGCTGGCGACGAGCTGGAAGTCCACTACGAAGGTTTTTTGGCAGACGACCAACTTTTTGATAGTTCGCTCAAAAAAAATACGCCCTATCGCTTCGAGTTGGGAAAAGGAAAGGTCATCGAAGGCTGGGAAGAAGGCTTGCGATTTTTTAACAAAGGCAGCGAAGGTTGGCTGCTGGTGCCGTCCAAAATGGCGTATGGTCCGCGCGCAATAGCCGAGAAAGGAATCGCTATCGCTGCTGACGCGGTGCTGTGTTTTAAGGTAAAAATATTAGAGATAAATAAAAATAATTCAAAAAACTGAAAATAAAACATTTTTATTCCTAATTTTCGTGACTAAATTTTACAACACATATTTTTTATTTACTTATATAAATTCTTGTTCTTACCTTAATTTTTTCATATATCTAATATCAAATATATGAAAAAACGTGACAAGTTTTTTTCTACCGTTTAAGTGGTATTTTTAGGTATCCGAAATATTTGGCAATGATTTTGTATTATAAAAATAATACATACTTGTCGTCGTTTTTCACGAGAAATTCGGGCTACATTTTTTATACCCACAAACCTTGTCATAAATTACCACCTTCTGCTTCGACGTGCTTCGTGTATAAAGTGTCGTCAGCAAATTTTCAATAACAACCTTAACGCAGGTTACTTTTAGTTTTGCTTTTTCAGCATTCTTACAATTAGTTTTTTGATGTCACGTGACATTAAAAAATTGAGTCGTTGTGTGCTTTTTTAAAATAAAATGATTTTTTACATACCCTGAATAGTTTTAAGACGCTTTCTTAAAATTGTGTCAAGTAAATTTTTTCTTTTTCTAAAACTTTACGTTATGCTAACATCTAAAAATGTACCCACCACAGCCCAAGGGCGAAAGCCGCTCCGAACTTTGCTGTATTCGCTCGCTTTTGCTTTCGCAATCGCCTTTGTTCCTAACAACACTTCGTTTGCACAGTGCGCTATGTCCTGTCACGAGGTGAATTTTTCGTTGGCGGACGCTCCGTTTTGTAGCGGAGTAATGACCCCAGCAGCTATTTTATCCAGTTCCAGTTGCGACGGAAATGACACCATTTTTGTCCAAACTTTGAACGACGTTACGATTCCTACTTCTCCGCAGATTACCAGCGCTTATATTGGGCAAAGGCTGAAAGGAAAAGTAATGAACAGAACTACTGGTCAATCCTGTTGGAGTTTTATCAATGTGGAATACAAGTTCCCGCCTAAAATCACGCCGGGAACTTGTGTAGATGTGACATTGAATTGTTACGAATCCACTCCTCCGGCTACGCTGTTTCGTCCAACGGTTGTTTCTTGCAACCTTAATACAGTACTCACAGCAACCGATAATCTCATTAATGTTCCTTGCGGAGATGCTACCTATCCGAATTTTATCCGCATAGTGGAGAGAAAATGGGTGGTGGTCGATAACAACAGCTCTGCTGGACCGATGAAAGACTCTTGTACGCAACGATTTTTCTTCACGCGGGTAAATCCTAATTCTCCTACGGCGGGTATTGTTTTTCCTAACACATATCTGTTAGACTGTGGTACCCCGTTCACAGCAGATGCAAATGGGAATCCGACACCAAGTGTGTCAGGTGCGCCGACTGCGGGCGGCTTGTCTATCTACACCACAGGTACGGCTACGCCAAATTCTATTTCGAGCCTTTGTATATTGCAGGCAACTTATAGCGACCAATCTATTGCACTTTGTGGAAATACCAGAAAAATTATTCGCAACTGGAAAGTATTTAATGGTTGTTCGGCAACCTACAAGGATACGATTCAGTTTATAGAGATTCGCGATATTACGCCGCCTCGTCTAACTTGTCCAGTAAGTGTCACGGTCAATCAAACAGACCCGTTGATACAACTTACAAGCGGTTGCAAAGTGAACCTTATACCGCCTAAACCAGCGATTACAGATGCTTGCTCCAACGCGTGGACGACTACGCTCACAACGAATATCGGACGTATCGTATTCGGAGATATTTTGGCAGACGTTCCGATTGATACCACTGCGACGGTCACATTTACGGTTACTGACCAGTGTGGCAATTCGGCTACCTGTACTTGGCAGGTGACAGTCCGTGATAATGTAGCTCCAACGCCAGTCTGTCGCCAGACGACCAAAGTGTCGTTGAGCGTGGACGGCATCGCTACTATCAGTGCGGCTACTTTTGATGCAGGAAGTTATGATAATTGTTCTATTAGAGCATTCAAAGTGCGTCGTTTGGGAAGTCCAGTACAAGGCACAAGTGCCTACGGAAATTCTGTTACGTTTCAGTGTGCGGATATTGCTTTCCAGCCGGTAATGGTGGAGTTGTTGGTCTGTGACAAGGCGGGCAACTCTAATAGCTGTATGGTAGAAGTTTTGGTGGAAGACAAAATTCCGCCAACGCTTTCTTGTCCCGGAAATATAACTGTAAATTGCAATGCAGACCGTTCGGATTTGAATAAATTTGGAAAAATTGTATTGGCACCGCCTTACAAACGCGATACATTCTACATCAATGCTCAAGGAGTTCGTTCTATCACTAATAATGGCGGCACGCAAATCATTGACGGATTGGGACGCGATAATTGCAATCTGATGTTTTCGACAACAGCAGACAGTTCATTGTCAAGTTGCGGATTCGGCTTCATCAATCGCAACTTCAGAATCGTAGATTTGGGTGGAAACGCATTGACTTGCACGCAGAGAATCAATATTGTGGACCCGTCACCGTTCAGCGTAAGCAATATCACTTGGCCCTCCAACTTTGGTATCACCAACTGCACTTACCCAGATTCGTCTACTCGACCAGTAATTAATACTTTCGGAAAGTGCAGTGCGCAAATAATGATAAACAACGAAGACATTGTTTTCCTTACTGGCTCAAATGGCGGCGCAGGAAATAGCCCAAGCTGCTTAAAAGTACTTCGCAAATGGAGAGTAATTGATTGGTGCCAGTATGTGCCGAACTCTCCGACAAACGCGGGATACTTTGAATATACACAAGAAATTAGAGTATTCGACAATACTCCGCCAGTATTTACTAACTTTCCAAGTAGTTTCTTTTCGGATATTACCAACGGAACTGGTTGCACGGCGGTTGTGAATCTACCAAGTGCTACGGCTACAGATTGCAATCCGAATATTGTTCCTACTGTATCTATCAATTTCCCTGCGGGCGTGTCGGGTTCAGGTTACGGACCTTACTCCAACGTTCCATCAGGATTTTATATCGCAACATACCGTGCAGAAGACGGTTGCGGGAATGTCACCACACGCACACTTTCTGTGACTGTGAGAGAAAAGAAGAAACCAACACCTATTTGTATCAATGGGCTGTCTGTTGATTTGATGCCTACTTTGGGCATGGTCAGTGTACCAGCCGTTAATTTTAATGCAGGAAGTTACGATAATTGTACTCCTTCGTCCGCGCTCCAGTATCGTATTGGCAGAGCGCAAGGACCCAATGTTACCGCCGTTCCTACTGAAACATCACTCGTATTTACTTGCGCCGACCTGTCAGCACCTGTCCAAGTGGATATGTGGGTAGGCGACGCTTTCGGAAATTGGGATTATTGCACGACTTATATTGTAGTCCAAAACAATATGGGTGCAAATTGTCCGCCATCGGGCGGCACGGCTTCCATCGCAGGAGCTATCAGAACAGAAGTTGGAACAAATGTTGAAAAAGTTAATGTGAACCTTACAGGCGCGACGGTCATTCCTGTTCTTACGGGTGCTACGGGTGCTTTCCAGTTCGGCAGTTTGCCATCAGGAGGTAATGTAAGTGTAGTGCCGCAGAAGAATTTAGACCCGCTCAATGGAGTTTCTACTTTCGACATCGTAAAAATCAATCGCCACATCTTGGGCAGCGAGTTGTTAAATTCTCCTTACAAGATGATTGCGGCGGACGTGAATAGGTCTGGTAGAATCACTACACTTGATATTGTAGATTTGCGCCAGCTCATCTTGCAGCGAATCCCGAACTTCAACAACAACACGTCTTGGCGTTTTGTGGAGAAAAAATATGTTTTCTCTGACCCAAGCAATCCGTTTGCCGATGCGTTCCCTGAAATTTGCGCTATGAATCCACTCTCGGGCAGTATGCCAAATGTAGATTTCGTAGCCATAAAAGTCGGTGATGTCAATGGAGATGCGCAAGCAAACAGCTTGACAGGTGGAAGTACGGAAGAACACAGTGGCGAAACTTTGGTTTTCAATGTCAAAGACCAAGACCTGAAAGCTGGAAATACTTACGAAGTAGCTTTCCATGCAGAGGATTTGGCAAAAATTCAAGGCTATCAGTTCACATTGAATTTTGATAAAAATGCCGTCCAGTTCATAGATGCAAAGAGCGATGAAATCAAAGATTTGAACATCTCCAATTTTGGACTTTTGAACCTCAACGAGGGAACAATCACGACCAGTTGGAATGGCAACGCAGCTAATGTGGAAAAAGATGCAGCAACATTCAAAGTATCTTTCAAAGCAAAATCTGACACGCAGTTGAGCAAAATATTGAGCGTCAGCTCATCACAACTTGCAGCAGAAGCCTACGACAAGAACGACCAAAAAATGGATGTTGCCCTCCAATTCAACGGGAAGGCTACAAGCACCGCAGCGAAGTTTGAGTTGTACCAGAATCAACCGAATCCAGTAAGTAAAGCTACTACTATTGGCTTTACGCTACCGAGTTCGGCTGCAGCTACATTGACGATATTTGATATTTCGGGTCGCGTTTTGAATTTGATGCAAATAGACGGCGTAAAAGGATACAACGAAGTCAGTATCAGCCGCGAAGACTTGAAAGCATCGGGCGTGGCTTACTACCGTTTGGAAACAAACAGTGCGACCGCCACCAAGAAAATGGTAATTTTAGAATAACCCCATATTTTTTCAATCTGGTAACGTTTTCAGGGGTATATAGATGAAAGCAAATCCTCTCCTGCTGCAAGGCGGGAGGGGGTTTTTTGTTTTTTGGTAGAAACAAATTTTTTTCTTCATTCCTATTTGGAAAATATAAAAAAAAGCAATACCTTTGCGTCGCTTTAAAATTAACATGGTTTTGGAGCATCGCAAATCGCGGGTGTGGCGAAACTGGTAGACGTATCAGACTTAGGATCTGACGCCGAGAGGCATGGGGGTTCGAGTCCCTCCACCCGCACATTTTTTTAGTCGTAAGTCGAATCTTCATCGCCAAAGAATTGCTCTAAAATTCTGCCGCCAGAAAGCCGACTTACGACTTTTTTCTTATCCGTTTAATTGACTTTCTATTTTATGCCACAAATTGTCAGAGAAAATATTGACAGCGTGAACGTCGTCCTGACGCTTACCGTCCCAAAAGAAGAGTACGAAAAACAGTTTAAAAGCGAACTCGCTCGCGTCCAAAATAAAGCATCTATCAAAGGCTATCGCATCGGTAAAGTACCCGCAGACGTTGTAAAGCGAATGTACGGGCAGGAAATTTTAGCCAAAATGATTGACGACACCGTCAACAAAGAATTTGATGAATACCTTAACAAGGAAACGCTTGACATCATCGGACAGCCAATGCTTTCGGACGAAACACCAAAAAATTCTTACAGCGTCAATAATTTACAGGATTTTGTGTTCAAATTTGAGGTCGCTTTGTCACCCAAATTCGACCTGCAAGGCTTGGACGGAAATACCGAAATGCCTTACTTCGTAGTGCGCCCTGACGACAGTGTGGTAGCCGAAGAGTTGCTCAAAGCGCGTCAGCGAGTCGCAGAGCAAGTGAGCGTGGACACAGATATTGAGGAAAAAGATGTCCTTCAGTTGGAGGCAAAAGAATTGGACGGCGAAGGCGGTGCCTTGAAATCCAATGGCTGGAAAACTACATTCACAGTTTCTGTGGAGTTTGTGACCGAAGAGTTCAGAGCCGAAGTTTTGGGCAAGAAAAAAGGCGACCTCGTGCGTTTTAATATTTTTGAAGTCGAAAAAGGTTTTGCGCCCGACAAAGTGCGTCAATACCTGCTGAACGCAGATAAAAATGACCCGACAGAAATCGGCAATTACTTTGAAGCTACTATCGCCGACGTGACGCGGGCAGGCGCCGCCGAACTCAACCAAGAGTTTTATGACAAATATTTTGGCGAAGGAGTCGTGAGCAGCGAATTGGAAGCAGAAAATTTTATCCGCAACAACATCTCTCGTTATTTTTCGTCCCAAGCAGATGCGTTGCTTTACAGAGATTTGCAAGATAAAATGTTAGAAATTCACAATTTTGAGCTGCCCGCCAAAACCCTCAAAAAATGGCTGCATATTTCGCAGAAAATACCTATGGACAAGGTAGAGGAGGATTATCCGCTCTTCGAGAAGGACTTGCGCTGGAATATTATCAGCAATAAAATTGCTCAAAACTATGGAATAAAAGTCACAGAGGACGACCTTCGGAATGGTTTTGAAGACCAAATATTGAGTATGCTCGGCGGCAACGCAGCACAATTTTCTCGCGAAATGTTGGGCAAATTTGCAGACAATATGATGAAAAACGAAAAAGCGGTCAATGAACTTTTCAAACAACTTCAGACCGAGCAGATTTTTAATGCGATGAAGAAAAATATTTTTTTGCTTGAGCAACCAATCGCAGAAGGCGACTTCAAAGTAATGTTTGAGCAAGTAATGGGTAGGTCAAAAGCCGAAATGGAATAAGAATTGGGAAAGTATTTTCGTACGCACGTCGTTTAGGAACGCGTCTAAAATAAACTACTCATTTTTTCTGTTCAATTACAACCAATCACAGCGTTATTTTTTTGTTACAACGCCCTTCGTTGCGCCTCAAAAATGCCTTGTTATTGTTTGAATTGATTGAAAAAAATTAAGTACTTTATTTTTTCTTCATTCCTTATCAAAACTTTTCTACCGACTGCGACGTTTTCTAATTTGATTTTGGGACGGTTATTTCCCAAAGTTTTTTACAAAAAAAATAAAAAATTCAAATGTTTCACAAAGACGAATTTAAAAAATACGCCAACAAGCATCTCGGCATGAGTTCCATGCACCTCGAGCACTACATGGAAAAAGTGGGCGGCATCGCCAGACCTAATATCAGCGACTTCACTCCAACAGTTATCGAAGAACGCCAACTCAACGTAGTCGGAATGGACGTTTTCTCGCGCTTGATGATGGATAGAATTATTTTCATGGGCGTTCCCGTCAATGACTACGTCGCAAACGTTATCATGGCGCAACTTCTGTTTTTGGAGAGTGCCGACCCCAAGCGCGACGTGCAAATGTTCGTCAATAGTCCCGGCGGTTCCGTCATAGACGGGCTTGGCATCTACGACACTATGCAGTACATCACGCCCGACATCGCTACGATTTGTACCGGAATGGCGGCTTCGATGGGAGCAGTTTTGTTGGCAGCCGGCACGAAAGGTAAGCGAACTTGCCTTCACCACAGCCGCGTAATGATACACCAGCCGCTCGGCGGAATGCAAGGGCAGGTGACGGATATGGAAATTTCGTACAAACTCATCAAGCAAATGCAAAAGCAACTGTACGATATTTTGAGCGAACACACAGGACAAGGCTACGATAAAGTATTCGCTGACTGTGAGCGCGACAACTGGATGACTGCATCAGAAGCTAAAGAATACGGCTTGGTAGATGAAGTTTTATCTCGCAAAAATCCGAAAAAAGTATAATTTTTTTTGGTTTAAGAAAATTAGGAATGAAAAAAGGAAGACAAGACTATAACTGCTCTTTTTGCGGCAAAGGCAAGGAAGAAGCACTCATTTTGGTGGCTGGCGTGAGCGGACACATCTGCGAGGTTTGTATCGAGCAAGCCCAACAAATCGTGGAGCAAGAGCTGAACAACGGCGACAAAGGACGCACCAAAAAGGCTTCCTCTCCTACTTCTTTTCATTTTCCGCCCGGACTAACGCCGCAACTGCTGAAAACCAAGTTGGACGAGTACGTTATTGGGCAGGACGCAGCCAAGAAAGTGCTATCGGTCGCCGTCTATAACCACTTCAAACGACTGCTGCAAAAAAAGACCAACGACGACGTAGAAATAGAAAAATCCAATATTTTATTTGTCGGTAGAACGGGAACTGGCAAAACTTTGATGGCGAAAACGATTGCCAAATTCTTGAATGTTCCGTTTGCGATTGTAGATGCTACCGTTTTTACGGAAGCTGGCTATGTGGGCGAAGACGTGGAAAGTATCCTCAGTCGCCTGCTCCAAGTCTGTGACTTCAACGTAGAAGCCGCCGAGCGTGGCATCGTGTATATTGACGAAATAGACAAAATCGCACGCAAATCCGACAATCCGTCCATCACGCGCGACGTGTCGGGCGAAGGCGTGCAGCAAGGATTGCTGAAAATGCTCGAAGGCTCGGAGGTCAGCGTGCCGCCCAACGGAGGCAGAAAACACCCCGAGCAAAAAATGGTAAAAATCAATACCGAAAATATCCTTTTCATTTGCGGCGGAGCTTTCGACGGCATCGAGAAAATCATCGCTCGACGTGTGAACACTCAAGTAATTGGTTTCAACCACGAAACTAAAAATCGAGTTGATAAAGATAATTTACTCAAATACATCAATCATCAGGACATCAAAGCCTTCGGATTGATTCCCGAACTCATCGGTCGTATGCCGGTGCTGACTTATCTCGAGCCACTCGACGTGAGCGCGTTGAGCCGCATTTTGACCGAGCCACGCAATGCTTTGGTGAAGCAATACCAAAAACTGTTCGACATCGAAGGCGTAAAATTGAGTTTTACGGACGAAGCAATCGCTTATATTTCGCAGAAAGCCTTGACGTACAATCTCGGCGCGCGTGGGCTGCGCTCGCTTTGCGAAACCATTATGAACGACTCAATGTTTGACATTCCTTCTCAAAAAGACGTTTTGAAAAATTTTGAGATTGACTTGGCGTATTGCGAACAGCAGCTCAATGAGGTTGCGCTGGCGAAGTTTCAAGCTGCCGCCTAACTCCGATGACGCGTTATTTTATAGAGCTTTCCTACAACGGAACTCGGTTTTTTGGTTGGCAACGACAGCCGCAAGAAGCTCGCTATCCGTCCGTGCAGGGCAGTTTGGAAGCTGCATTTTCCACCGTTTTACAAAAAAAAATTGATATTGTCGGCTGCGGACGCACCGATACGGGCGTTCATGCCAAACAGTATTTTGCACATTTTGATTTTGAATACGCAATACCGAATAATATTTTGTCAAAATTGAATAAAATACTCGGCAAAGATATTTTCGTTCAGCGAATATTTGAAGTCAGTGACGAAATGCACGCTCGTTTTTCGGCTATCAGCCGCAGCTACGAGTACCATATTGGCTTTCAGAAAAATCCTTTTCGCTCCGAAACCGCCTTCTTTTACCCCTACGCATCGCTTTTAGAAGTTCCCAAAATGCAGGCTGCCGCTCAGTTGCTGATGCAGTACAGCGATTTTTCGACTTTTTGCAAGACGGGTACCAGCGTAAAAACAAACATTTGTTGTCTGACGCGCTCGGAGTGGATTTTTGATGAAGCGCAGCAAAATCTTACTTACCACGTCAGTTCCGACCGTTTTTTGCGTGGCATGATACGCCTCATCGTAGGAATGTGTATCAACGTAGGCACTCAAAAAATCCAACTTTCGGAAGTAAAAAATGCTTTGGATACACAGACTTCGCTCAAAAAACCACTTTCTGTGCCGCCGCAAGGCTTATTTTTGACCGATATTTGCTACTGAATAGTTATAAGTTTTTAGTTTTTAATTTTGAGTCATCATAAACTATTGAAAATCAACGAATTATGTCGAATATTAAATGTCATCTATTTAAGTGTAAG
>JAYUHK010000071.1:0-12961 GCA_043767025.1 Saprospiraceae bacterium
AAAAAAATTCCAGTGATACAATTTCGGAGTTTCGAGTCATTAGTGCCAGCTGCATACAAGACTGCTTCGCGAGGGCAGAGGTGGGCAGGTAAGTAGTCAAAGCTGAAGATAATTTCGATTACTCGCGCAAGCCATTCAAAAAAACTGTCATCAACTTCTTTCAAAAACAAAGCTATGGTAATTTTTTTTAATATCCAAATTTTTCCATACATCGAAATACGATTTTGTGACACAATAAAAACAATAATTTATCATTCTGTGACGTTACAACTCAACAAAAACCCTAAAATTAATTTTTTAATACTTAAAAATTGTGACAAAAAATAATTTGAAAAAAAGTGAAAAATAATTTATTTACTCAATAAATACCTTACCGTTCCACCAATCTTTTTCAATCAAAGCCTTATTTTTGGCATAAAAAGCGAGAGCGGGTTCGTTCCAGTCCAAAACCTGCCATTTGAGCAGCCTTGCGCCCGCCGACTTCGCAACCCCCAGCACCGCCTCAAACAAAGCCTGCCCAATGCCGTCGCCCCGAAACGACTCCGCCACCACAAAATCCTCGAGGTAGAGCATCTTGCCCTTCCAAGTCGAGTACGCCATATAATACAAGGCGATGCCTACTATCCTCCCGTCGGCGGCTTCCGCCACCACAAAATCAAAAACTTTTTCCGCAAAATCACGTTCATAGTCTTCCAAAGTAGCCGTGACAGCCTCTGGCTCACGCTCATAAACCGCTAATTCATAGACCAATGCGTGAGCGTGGCGCAGGTCTTCGTGCTTTCCAGCTCGTATTTGGTAAGTGCTTTTCATGGGCGCAAACATACATTATTATTTTTTTAAATATATAATATTCGCAAGATGACTGCGATTTTTGCACAAAAAAAATAGAGTTAGAAAAAAATTATATTTTTTTTCTAACATTGTTGCTTATTACGACAGAATAGTTATATCTTTGCATCACTTTTTAAAAAAGCAGCCTACGGAGGGCAAAAAAATAACGTAAATCATTCAAAATCAAATAGTTTTTACCAACAAAAACGGCGGTAAAACAGAAGATTAAAAGCAGCTAATATGCCTACTATCAACCAGTTGGTTCGCATTGGAAGAACGACCATAGAAGAATCCAGCAAAACACGCGCCCTCAATGCGTGTCCGCAGCGTCGCGGCGTTTGTACTCGTGTTTACACGACCACGCCCAAGAAGCCAAACTCTGCCCTGCGCAAGGTAGCCAAAGTACGCCTTACCACAGGCAATGAAGTAATTTGCTACATTCCGGGCGAAGGTCACAACCTCCAAGAACACTCTATCGTGTTGGTGCGTGGCGGTCGTGTAAAAGACCTTCCGGGAGTTCGCTACACGATTGTTCGTGGCGCGTTGGATACTGCGGGCGTTACCAATCGTAAGAAAAGCCGTTCAAAATACGGAACCAAGCGTGGCAAAGCAGGCGCAGCAGCACCAGCAAAAGGCGGCGCAAAGAAAAAATAACAGCACTCGCACCATCGAGCAATCATAAATTTATAAATTAAGAGATACAATCTTAAAACAAGATGAGAAAAAGAAAACCTAAAGCAAGATACGTCGCAGAAGACCCACGTTATTCTGACACGATGGTAACTCAATTTGTCAATAACCTGATGTGGGAAGGCAAGAAAAGTACTGCATTTACTATTTTTTATGACGCATTGGAAATTGTAAAAAATCGTACCAACGACGACGAACACGAAGTTTGGAAGCGCGCGTTGAACAACGTGATGCCACAAGTAGAGGTTCGCAGCCGTCGTATCGGTGGAGCTACCTTCCAGATTCCGACCGAGATTCGCGCCAAGCGCAAAATTTCTATCGGTATGAAATGGATGGTAAAATTCGCCCGCCAGCGCAGTGGTAAGGGAATGGCTGAAAAGTTGGCAGCCGAAATCGTAGCAGCAGCCAAGAACGAAGGTGCAGCAGTAAAACGTAAAGAAGACACGCACCGTATGGCAGAAGCGAACCGCGCTTTCGCACATTACAAGTCGTAACAAATAAAGTAAATCCGACTGTTTTGTTTAGATGTTGGATTTTTTAAGACCACTCACAAATAAAAAAACCTAATATGTTCAGCATTGGTCATATTAGGTTTTTGAGTTGCTTTGAGTGAGGAATGAGGAAAAAATAAGTAGTTTATTTTAAATAAGTTCTTACACTTGAATAGATGACATTTAATATTCAACATAATTCGTTGATTTTCGATAGTTTATGATGACTCAAAATTAAAAACTAAAAACTTATAACTACTTACATTCCTAAATATTAATTAAAAATTTTTTAATACAAAAAATTGTATCGCAGCAGCGGCGAAGATTATTTTTGCAAAGTCTGTCGAATACATTTTTTTCATTTGGATAAAAAAATATCATGGCTAAAGATTTAAGATTTACCCGAAATATTGGTATCGCTGCCCACATTGACGCAGGAAAGACAACCACGACTGAACGAATCCTGTATTACACAGGTGTTTCACACAAGATCGGTGAGGTGCATGATGGTGCCGCCACGATGGACTGGATGGAGCAGGAGCAGGAGCGCGGTATCACTATTACGTCCGCCGCGACTAAATGTACTTGGGAAGTGGACGGTCAAAAATTTGATTTCAATATCATTGACACTCCCGGACACGTCGATTTTACGGTGGAGGTGAATCGCTCTTTGCGCGTTTTGGACGGTTTGGTATTTTTGTTTTCAGCCGTAGATGGTGTAGAGCCGCAGTCCGAAACCAACTGGCGTTTGGCGGATAACTATAAAGTGCCGCGCATCGCTTTTATCAATAAAATGGACAGAGCAGGAGCCGATTTTTTTATGTGCGTAAAGGACATGAAAGCAAAATTGGGTTCTAACGCTATTCCGTTGCAAGTGCCGATAGGCGCGGAGGAAAAATTCATAGGCGTTGTAGATTTGGTAATGAACAAAGCCGTCGTTTGGAACGAACACGACCAAGGAGCGACGTATCAAGAAATACCAATCCCAGAAGATTTGATAGAAATCGTAAAAGAAACGCGCGCGCTTTTGATTGAAGAAGTTGCATCTTACGACGATACATTGATGGAAAAATTCTTCGATGATCCAGATTCTATTACCGTAGAAGAAATGCGCAAAGCAGTTCGCGCCGCAGTGACGGACATGAAAATGACTCCCGTAATGTGCGGTTCGGCTTTCAAAAATAAAGGAGTTCAGGCTTGTTTAGATGCAGTTTGTTACTTTTTGCCAAGCCCGCTCGACGTGGACGGCGTAAGAGGAATTGACCCGAGAACAGAAGCCGAAATCGTCCGCCAGCCAGCAGTAACTGACCCATTCACGGCTTTGGCGTTCAAAATTGCGACAGACCCATTCGTAGGTCGCTTGTGCTTTATCCGTGTGTATTCGGGTGCGTTGGACGCAGGTTCGTATGTCCTAAACACTCGCTCGGACAACAAGGAGCGCATCTCTCGCTTGTACCAAATGCACGCCAACAAGCAACAACAAGTAGATAGAGTAGAGGCAGGTGACATCGTGGCAGCTGTCGGATTCAAAGATATTCGTACCGGCGACACTTTGTGCGCGCCTGACCACCCAATTGTATTGGAGTCAATGGTATTCCCGGAGCCAGTAATCGGTATTGCGATAGAGCCAAAAACTCAAAAAGATTTAGATAAGTTGGGAATGTCTTTGGCAAAATTGGCAGAAGAAGACCCGACTTTCCGTGTCCGCTACGACGAAGATACCAACCAAACCGTGATTAGCGGTATGGGAGAGCTGCACTTGGAAATCATCGTGGATAGACTACGCCGCGAGTTCAAAGTAGAGTGCAATCAAGGCGCGCCGCAAGTAAACTACAAAGAAGCTCTGACGAAAGGCACTCAGCACCGCGAGCGTTTGAAAAAACAATCAGGTGGTTCGGGTTTGTTCGCCGATATGGAGTTTGAATTAGGACCTGCGGACGAAGAATTTTTGGAAAGCGACGACTTCAAGAGCGGCAAGAAAAAATTACAATTCGTGTGGTCTATCGTAGGAGGCTCGATTGACAAAAACTATATCAAGCCAATCACAGACGGCTTCACGTCTATGATGAACAACGGAATACTTGCGGGCTTCAATATTGACAGCATGAAAGTAAGAGTTACAGACGGCGGAATGCACGCAGTGGATTCCAAGCCGATAGCCTTCGAGTTGTGTGCCAAAGAAGGTTTCAGAGAAGCCGCCAAGCAGTGCGCACCGGTGCTGTTGGAGCCGATTATGAAGTTGGAGGTAATTACTCCCGACGACTATGTCGGAGGTGTGATAGGCGACTTGAACCGCCGTCGTGGATTGCCGAAAGGACAGGAGGCTCGTATGGGTGGCGCAGTAGCTATCCAAGCAGAAGTTCCGTTGGCAGAAATGTTCGGCTATGTGACGCAGTTGAGAACCATCACATCAGGTAGAGCCAACTCGACGATGGAATTTTCGCACTACGCACCTGCACCGCGCAACGTAGCAGAGGATATAATAGCAAAAGCAAAAGGCGCAAAAGCCAACGCATAAAAATAAATTAAAAATAATGTAAAAATAATACGAAAAAATTTGGTGAATCCAAAATACCGTATTATCTTTGCGCCTCAATTAAGAGTAAGCGGTTTTAGAAAGCCGTAAATATTCAAAATTAAAAGGGAATGAATCAAAAAATCAGAATTAAGCTTCGCTCGTTTGACCACAACTTGGTGGATAAATCAACGGAGAAAATCGTAAAGACAGTCCGCAACAGCGGAGCAGTAGTTACGGGTCCGATTCCGCTGCCTACAGAGAAAAAAATTGAAACCGTCCTGCGGTCCCCGCACGTCAATAAGAAATCTCGTGAGCAGTTCCAATTGCGTACCCACAAACGCTTGATAGAAATTTATACACCTACGCAAAAAACTGTTGACGCTTTGTCAAAGTTGGAACTGCCAAGTGGAGTAGATATTCAAGTCAAATTGACGTAAATTTTTGATTTCATAAGTCAGTCGCTCTATTTTTCTTTAAAAGATAGACAAAATTACTTTTTCCTTTTTTTAGGGAAAGTAAAATTCGTGTCTTTTGCAGAAAGCGATATTATGAACATCAATCTTTTCACTATTTTATTCGTATATAAAAAATCTTTATAAAAGTGAACGGCATCATCGGTAAAAAAATCGGTATGACCAGCGTTTATGATGACAAAGGCAATAATATTGCTTGCACAGTCATTGAAGCAGGTCCTTGTGTAGTCACACAAGTAAAAACAACAGAAACAGACGGCTATAACGCCCTCCAGTTAGGGTTTGCTGACGCAAACGCTCGCAATGTTTCTAAACAGCTCACGGGTCACTTTGCAAAAGCTGGCACTACACCTAAAAAAGAAGTAGCTGAATTTCGCGACTTCAACGCAGTTGCGAAAGCACTCGGCGATGAAATCAACGTTTCAGAAGTTTTCGTTGAAGGTGACAAAGTTCAGGCTGGAGGTATCACGAAAGGAAAGGGATTTCAGGGCGTTGTGAAGCGTCACGGATTCGCTGGTGTGGGTCAAAGCACACACGGTCAGCACGATAGAGGTCGCGCGCCGGGTTCTATCGGAGCATCGTCTTTTCCTTCCAAAGTATTCAAAGGAATGAGAATGGCGGGTCGTACAGGCGGTGACAATCGTACGGTCAAGAATCTATCTGTTATTAGAGTGTATGCAGAGCAAAATATTTTATTGGTCAAAGGAGCAATCCCAGGTCATAAAGGTTCATTTGTAATCATCGAAAAAAATTAAAGCAGGCATGAAATTAGAAATCTATAACATTCAAGGTCAAAAGACTGGCAGAGAAATAGAGCTGCCTGCCGATATTTTCGGGGTCGAGCCAAACTCTCATGCCGTTTATTTGGCAGTGAAGCAGTACATGGCAAACCAACGCCAAGGAACGCACAAGTCAAAAGAACGCAGCGAAATAGCCCGCTCTACCAGAAAGGCGTTTCGTCAAAAAGGTACGGGTGGTGCGCGAAGAGGAGATATGAAATCTCCTTTGGTACACGGTGGAGCAAGAGTTTTTGGTCCTCGCCCGCGTGACTACAGTTTCCGTTTGAATAAAAAAACAAAGCAGTTGGCTCGTGCGTCGGCGTTATCTACAAAATATACGAGCGGTCAAATTACCGTGATAGAGGATTTTGTAATGCAAGCACCAAAGACGAAAGAGTTTATTCAAATACTGTCCAAATTTGGTTTGGGCGAAAAAAAGTCGTTGTTAGTAACAGGCGGCTACGAAAAGAATACCTATTTGTCGAGTAGAAACATTCCGAAAGTATCTGTTGTAGAAGCAAAGGATTTGAATACTTATCAGGTATTGAATGCAAACGCCGTCGTGCTTTCAGAAAGTGCTATCGCAACAATGAAAGAAGTTTTTGCATAATATCCTAATATAAGGTGTAAATAATCGAAGCCAATTATTCAATATTTAATTAAAAAAAATGGCAAGGTCAATATTAATAAAGCCAATTATCTCTGAAAAAGCAGATGCACAAGCAAAATCAAGCGGAAAGTACGGTTTTGTAGTAGATAAAAAGGCAAATAAAATTGAGGTAAAGAAAGCGGTAGAAGCAATGTACGGCATAACCGTAGCAGATGTTAATACAGCCATCATACCCGGTAAAGTAAAGAGCAGAAACACTCGTTCAGGTGTAACCAAAGGGCGTTCTTCTTCTTACAAAAAGGCTTTCGTAACACTCGCAGCAGGAGAAGAAATTGACTTCTTCGGCGCAGAAGAAGAGCCGACTGCCGAGTAATTATCGCAAGCAGTAAAATTTAGGAATGAGGAAAAATAAGTAGTTTATTTTAGATACATTTCTTATTTAGTAAAAAATTATTTTTTGAAGTAATTTCAAAATCAGATACTAATGCCAGTCAAAAAATATAACCCGCTAACGCCGGGAACTCGATTTCGAGTAGGTAATGCTTACACAGAGATAACATCGGACACTCCCGAAAAGAGCCTGATGTCTTCCGTCAAGAAAAGTGGTGGTCGCAATCACGATGGCAAAATGACCGTCCGCCAAAGAGGTGGTGGTCACAAACGCCAGTATCGTGTGATAGACTTCAAGCGCGACAAAGACGGCATTCCTGCCAAAGTACAGACGATTGAGTACGACCCAAATCGCACAGCTTTTATAGCTTTGTTGAATTATGTGGACGGCGAAAAGCGTTATATGTTGGCTCCAAAGGGCTTGCAAGTAGGGGCGGAGGTAAATTCAGGCGCAGGTGCGTTGCCAGAAGTTGGTAACACATTGCTTTTGAGTGAAGTTCCACTCGGTACGCCTATACACGCTATCGAGATGCAGCCCGGAAGAGGAGCAGCTTTGGTGCGCAGTGCAGGTACGTCGGCGCAGTTAGTGGGTCGTGAGGGAAAATATGCAGCTATCAAAATGCCTTCGGGCGAGTTGCGTAGAATACTTTTGACTTGCAGAGCTACGATGGGAGTTGTTTCTAACCAAGACCACGCCTTGACGGTGCTCGGAAAAGCAGGTCGCAGCCGTTGGATAGGAAAGCGTCCGCGAGTAAGAGGAGTAGCGATGAACCCAGTGGATCACCCGATGGGAGGAGGAGAAGGTCGCGCATCTGGCGGACACCCAACTTCCAGAACTGGAATCATGGCGAAAGGTCAGAAAACTCGTAACCCAAATAAAAAGAGTAACACTTTGATTATATCAAAGCGTAAAACGAAGAACTCAAAATAATTATTTTTAGTAAAAATACTTTATACAAATGCCGCGTTCATTAAAAAAAGGACCTTACATATTCCACAGATTGTTGGAAAAATTGGCAAAGGCTAAAGAAAGCAATAAAAAAACAGTCATCAAGACGTGGTCACGCGCTTCTATGATTATTCCTGATATGGTCGGGGAAACCATTGCAGTGCATAATGGAAAAACTTTTATACCTGTTTTTGTAACAGAAAATATGGTTGGTCATAAGCTCGGAGAATTTGCGCTAACGCGTAATTTTAGAGGGCATGGCGGAAAAAAGGGTAAATAATTAAGTATTTAGCCGGTTATTCATTAGAAAAAATTAATATTCTATTAAAATAATGGAAGCAGTAGCAAAATTAAAAAATTGTCCAATGTCGCCTCGAAAGATGCGCTTGGTAGTGGACAACATAAGAGGCAAACGCGTCGGAGATTCGTTGGCTATCCTAAAATTTACCAAACGTGAGTCTTCCATCTGGTTGCATAAGCTACTTTTGTCGGCGATTGCAAACTGGGAATACAAGAACGAAACGAGTGCAGACGACCACGATTTGTATGTAAAAACTATTTTTGTAGATGGTGGTACCATGTTGAAGCGTTTTCAAGCCGCTCCGCAGGGTCGCGCGCACAGAATACGTAAGCGTACCAACCACGTTACTTTGATAGTAGAAAATCGGATAGCAATCTCCGAAGAAGCATAAATAGAAAAATTTTTAGCAAAAAAATAAATACCACAATATTTCATGGGTCAGAAATGTAATCCAATAGGAAATCGTTTAGGAATCATCAGAGGCTGGGATTCCAGTTGGTTTGGCGATAAAGACTTCGGTTTGAAAGTCGTTGAAGATGAGAAAATACGCAACTATCTCAAAGTAAGAATTCAGAAGGGTGGTATTGCTCGTATTATCATCGAGCGCACGCTCAAGCGGGTAACAGTTACTATCCACACCTCACGTCCCGGTATTATTATCGGTAAAGGAGGTCAGGAAGTAGATAGTATCCGTGAGGAGTTGAAGAAATTGACGAGCAAAGATATTCAAATCAACATCGTAGAGATTCGCAAGCCTGAAATGGACGCGGTCATCGTTGGGGAGTCTATTGCGAAGCAAATAGAGTCGCGTATCAACTACCGAAGAGCCATCAAGGCAGCTATTCAATCTACCATCAGAACAGGTGCAGAAGGAATAAAAGTGCGTATTTCTGGTCGTTTGAATGGTGCAGATATGGCTCGCTCGGAGGAGTACAAAGAGGGGCGTACTCCTTTGCATACTTTCCGTGCAGACATTGACTTCGCTATCACAGAAGCGCAGACCGTGTATGGTAAGATTGGAATTAAAGTTTGGATTTGCAAAGGCGAGGTTTTTGGAAAAAGAGATTTATCTCCATTGACAGAAGATACGAAGCCGATGAACACAAACAACCAAGGTGGTGACGATAGACGCGGCGGCGGAAATGACCGACGCGGTGGCGGTGGTGACCGACGTGGAGGGAACGATAGACGCGGCGGCGGTGGAAATGACCGACGTAGCGGCGGCGGCGGCGGAAACGATAGACGTGGCGGCGGCGGTGGAAATGACCGAAGCGGCGGAGCTGGCGGCGGCGCACCAAAAAATACTGACAGAAAACGATAGTAAATAAATAAAAAAGTTGTACCTTTGCGCACGCTTTTTTTAAGCCTATAAATAAGATAAAATGTTACAGCCAAAAAGGACGAAATATCGCAAGCAACAGAAAGGAAGAATCAAGGGCTTGGCACACAAAGGCAGCACTGTTTCTTTCGGCTCTTTTGGATTAAAATCTTTAGATTCGTCACGCATCACGAATCGGCAAATAGAGTCCGCTCGTATCGCTATGACGCGCTACATGAAGCGTGAGGGTAAAGTGTGGATAAGAATATTTCCAGACAAACCTATTACTTCAAAGCCAGCCGAAGTGCGTATGGGTAAGGGTAAAGGTTCATTAGACCATTACGTAGCAATCGTGAAGCCGGGTACGATTATGTTTGAGATAGATGGAGTTCCGCAGGAAGTTGCAGCTCAAGCATTGAAGTTGGCTGCACAGAAGTTGCCAGTAATGACAAAAACTGTAACTCGCCTCGATTACGCAGAATAATTTATAAAATTAATAATATTTTAGATAATGGCAAGCACCAATATTAATCCAGAATTAAAATCTATGTCCGATGAAGACTTGCGCAATGAGTTGGCTGCGTCTGAAATGGAATATCAAAAAAATAACTTTGAGCACGCAGTAAAGGGATTAGCTAATCCGTTGGAGCTTCGTGCGATGCGTAGAGATATAGCGAGAGTTCAGACTGAAATCCGCAGCCGTGAAGTGTCAGCAATGACACCAGAGCAAATAGCAAAACGTAGTAAAATACGAGAGCGTAGAAGTAGAAAGTCATAATATTGTGGCATTTCAGAATCTTTATTATTAATAAAAACATTTTTCTCCAGTTCGGGAAACCATATTTCGCATAGACAATGGAAGATAGAAAAATCAGAAAGCAAAAAACTGGCGTTGTTACCAGTAATAAAATGGACAAGACCATTACCGTATCGGTAGAGAGAAGGTTGCGTCACCCAATGTATGGAAAATTTGTGAAAAAATCCAAAAAATTCCATGCCCACGATGATACCAATGAATGTGGAATCGGTGATACCGTCCGCATCATGGAAACTCGTCCATTGAGCAAGCTCAAGCGTTGGAGATTAGTAGAGGTAATAGAAAAAGCGAAATAAATATCGTTCTTTCGCAAAGACCTTTGGTTGGAGTTTGTTGAGAATTTCAGAAAAGCAATCATCGAATACTTTTAATAAAAAATAATGATACAGCAGGAATCAAGGCTCAGAGTAGCCGATAACAGTGGAGCAAAAGAAGTGCTTTGCATACGAGTCTTGGGAGGTTCGATGCGTCGCTACGCCTCTATCGGAGATAGAATCGTAGTCACTGTGAAAGATGCAAGTCCGGGCGGAGTCAAGAAAGGTACTGTTTCAAAAGCAGTAGTGGTAAGGACAAAGAAGGAAATCCGTCGCAAAGATGGCTCTTACATTCGTTTTGATGACAACGCAGTAGTGTTGTTGACAGCTTCCGATGAGCCACGCGGAACTCGTATCTTTGGACCCGTAGCTCGTGAGCTGCGCGATAGAGATTATATGAGAATTATTTCTTTGGCACCCGAAGTGTTGTAAGAAAATATCTTGCGGTAAAGTTTAAAATTCATCGAAAATCAATAGGTTTCCAAATAATAATCATGGAAAATAAATCAAATAAAAGTAGTACGCGCTTTGCGCCAAAGCTAAATATTAAGAAAGGCGACAAAGTAGTCGTTATTTCTGGCAACGACAAGGGCGTGTCGGGCGAAGTACTTCGTGTATTTCCAGACAAGAATCGTGCGGTTGTAGAAGGAGTGCGTATGGTCAAAAAACATACGAAAGCTACTAACAATAGCGCAGGCGGCATCAGCGAGATGTCAGCTCCCATTCACATTTCTAATCTGATGTTGGCAGACCCGAAAACAGGCGCGCCAACTCGTATCGGACGTAAAGAGGTAGATGGAAAGTCAGTAAGATATTCAAAAAAATCCGGAGAAATTATTAAATAATGAGCTATTCACCAAGATTTAAAGATAAGTATTCAAAGGAAGTGCTGCCAGCTTTGATGGAGCAGTTTCAATATAAGTCTATCATGCAAGTACCGCGTTTGGTCAAAATTACTTTGAATCAAGGCGTTGGAAATGCAACGGGCGACAAGAAGTTGGTGGATACGTCCATCAATGAGTTGTCTATTATTGCGGGACAAAAAGCAGTTCCCACCAAAGCAAAAACATCAATTTCCAACTTCAAACTTAGAGAAGCGATGCCTATTGGGGCAAGAGTCACTTTGCGTGCAGAAAGAATGTATGAGTTTTTGGATAGGTTGGTAACGATTGCGCTGCCGCGTGTGCGAGATTTCAAAGGCATCAATGATAAAAGTTTTGACGGTCGTGGCAATTACTCTATGGGCGTGACGGAGCATATCATTTTTCCAGAGATTGATTTGGACAAAGTAAGCAAAATTACGGGCATGGATATTAGTTTCGTGACTACCGCAAAGACAGATGCAGAAGCATTGGCACTCCTCAAAGGAATGGGTTTGCCGTTCAAGAATCAAAAAACTCAAGATTAAAAATAAATAATTACAATGGCTAAGAAATCAGTTATTGCGCGTCAAGCCAAGAGAGAAAGAATGGTGGCTAAATATGCCGACCTTCGTAAGAAGTTGAAGGAGGAAGGGAATTACGATGAGTTGGACAAGTTGCCGAGAAACTCTAACAAAATACGTCTAAAAAATCGTTGTTTGCTTACGGGAAGACCGAAAGGTTATATGCGTAAGTACGGCGTGTGTCGTGTTATGTTCCGTAAGATGGCATTGGAGGGAAAGATTCCGGGAGTTACCAAAGCAAGTTGGTAGTTATTTAAAAATTAATCTGAATTTCATAATATAATAAAAATATGGCAGTCACAGATCCAATAGCAGATTATTTGACACGTGTCAGAAATGCACAGATGGCAGGTCACAGTATCGTGGAGATACCAGCTTCTCGTATGAAGAAGAGCATCACAGAAATTTTGTTTGAGCAAGGTTATATTTCTAAATATAAGTTTGAGGACGGAGAGGGAAAGCAGGGCATCATCAAGATTGCTTTAAAGTACGACCCTTTCACAAAGCGTCCAGCAATGACCAAGTTGCAACGGATTAGCAAGCCGGGGCTTCGCAATTATTCGCCGTCAAAAGAGGTTCCTCGTGTTATCAACGGACTTGGGATTGCTATAGTTTCGACTTCTAAAGGTGTAATGACCGATATGAAAGCTCGGGCGCAAAACGTAGGCGGCGAAGTATTGTGCTTCGTTTATTAATCAACTTTTTTTATCATTTTATCAGATAATACCATGTCAAGGATAGGTAAAGCACCGATTTCGTTGCCGAAGGGAGTGGAAATCAATATGAGTAAAGGCAATTTGCTAACCGTCAAAGGACCGAAAGGAACTTTGGTGCAACAAATTGACCCAGACATCAGCGTTAGCGTGGAAGATGGTACGCTCACGGTTGTTCGTCCGACCGAGCAAAAAAGACACAAAGCTATGCACGGGTTGTATAGAGCTTTGGTTTTTAATATGGTCAAGGGCGTTTCCGAAGGATACAAAAAAGAAATGGAACTAATAGGTGTCGGTTATCGCGCCACCAATTCAGGCAATTT
>JAYUHK010000072.1:0-7694 GCA_043767025.1 Saprospiraceae bacterium
AAGGCATTTTTGAGGCGCAACGCAGGGCGTTGAAACGAAAAAATAACGCAGTGATTGGTTGTAATTGAGCAGAAAAAATGAGTAGTTTATTTTAGATACATTCCTAATGTGGCTTCGTGTATTTTTTACACAATGAAAAGTTTTTGAGATATGGTCAGTTTGTGCTTTATGAGTTGGTTGATAAAAGCGAAAGTTTGAACTGCACGGGTTAAAGAATCTTAATTTTTTGCCTTGTCGCAATAAAAAAAGCTACCTTTGTGGAGTGAATAAAAGTTTAGTGTTTTGTCACAAATAATCAATTAAATTAAATTTTTTTAAAAATTAAACGCATCATTCGTTGGGTAATATTTGCCGTAAATTGTTTGTTGTATAAAAAACCAAAATAATGTCCAAACATATACTTTCTCTTGTATTTTTAGTCGCTTCGCTGCAATCATTGTCTGCTCAAAACAGTACGTTGAGCGGCTATATCAGGGACGAAAAAAGCCAAGAAGCTCTGACGGGAGCTACCGTTTTTGTGACCGCCAACCAGCGCGGCACTGCGGCTGACGAAAACGGTTTTTATAGTTTGGAGCTGCCTACTGGCGACTCCGTAGCCTTACAAATATCTTTTGTGGGCTACAAAATACGGTCACAAAAAATAAAAATAAAAGAAAAAATGGTGCTTGATTTTTTGCTCTCGCCAGAGTCCGAACTCGAAGAAGTCACCGTTTCGGCAGTTCGTACCAATGCGCGGATTGAGGACATTGCGACCCGTGTGGAGGTGCTGGGATTGGAGGAAGTGACTGAAGAAAACGGCGTAAAACCCGGAAATATTATGAGTTTACTCGGCGATATTGCGGGGATTCAGATGCAGCAAGTGTCCGCCAGTTCGGGCAACACTTTGGCGCGAATACAGGGCTTGAACGGGCGTTATACACAGCTTTTGAAGGACGGAATGCCGCTCTTTGGCGGCTTGTCGGGGAGTTTTGGCATTTTGCAAATACCGCCTTTGGATCTCAAACAAATCGAAATTATCAAAGGTTCGGTATCTACTTTGTACGGTGGCGACGCTATCGGCGGCATCATCAATTTGGTCAGCAAAGACCCCAATAAGGAACGAGAATTGACCTTCACTGCCAATCAATCTACGCTGCTCGAAACCAACGTGAACGGCTATTTTTCTAAAAAGTATGAAAAAATCGGTGTCACATTTTTCGTGGGTCAGACTTTCCAAAAGCAGGGCGATGTGGACAAAGACGGATTGAGCGACGTACCCAAAGTGGGCAGCACGGTCATTCATCCCAAAGTGGTGTTTTATCTCAATCCCCAATCTACGCTTACCCTCAATTATACGGCTACTTTCGACCGCCGCAAGGGTGGAAATATGGCGTATTTTCCTGCCGAAAACAACAATACTTTGTTTCATGTGGACAATAAAATCCAGCGACACAGTGCCGACGCAAAGTATTTTTATGAATTTTCAAAAAAAGAAAATTTGACCGTCAAAGCAAGCAACAGCCAAGTGAGCCAAACTGTCGGGACGAGAGAATACACTTTTGATGCGTCACAATCAATCTATTATTCAGAAATTTCTTATTTTAAACAGTTGGAAAAAATGAATTTTGTGACAGGGATAAATATAAACGGAGATATTTTTAAGAACCGAAATCCGGCTCTTTTGGCTGCGCCAGCCTACACTTTTCAGACGCTCGGAGCTTTCTTCCAGCACTCTTGGAATCCTATCGAAAAGCTAACGGTGGAGAGCGGTTTTCGCTTGGACTATCACAGTTTGTATGGTTTTTTGCCGCTTCCGCGCCTGTCACTGATGTACAAATTCAATCCGCAAGTTACGGCGCGCATCAATGGCGGCTTGGGTTATAAAGTCCCGACTGCGGTGAATTACCTCGACCTCGAGCGAAACCTGACCCAATTTGGGGGAGCATACAAGCGTTTGGAGGTCGAAAAATCACAGGGAATCAATGCAGATATTAATTTTCAAAAGCTGTTTTCCAATCGTTTGAGTTTGACGTTCAATCAATCTTTTTTCTTTACGCGGCTCAACAGACCCGTTGTAGAAAAGTCTGGCGACTTGTATAGATTTTTAGTAAATGAAGATAAATCCTTGCAAACCAGTGGTTTACAATCTTACCTACGAATGAAGTACGAAGCCTACGAGTTGTATTTGGGCTATGTTTTTACGGACGTGCAGCAAAAGTTTGATATCAATTACAGCCGCCCTCCTGTCACGCCACGACATAATTTTTCTACGACGATGTTTTATGAGTTGAACGAAAGTTTTAGAATCGGTCTTGAAAGTTCGCTCATCGCAGGGCAGTTGGACGAAAATTATCAGCCTACCAAAGATTATTTTCTCATGGCGGCGATGGCACAGTACAATTTCAGAAATTTAACTTTCGTCCTCAACGGCGAAAATTTGCTCGACGTGCGGCAGTCGAAATTTGGTAAAATTTATGAAGGGACAGTCAATAATCCGTACTTTCTAAAACTCTACGCGCCGATAGACGGACGAGTAATTAATTTTTCAGTTCGCATCAAATTGTGACATTTTAGACGCTTTCCTTAGCTTATCAACGGAAGCTCAATATAGAAGTCAGTGCCTTTGTCGGCTTGCGTTTCAAAGTATAATTTTCCGCCGACGGTTTCGATGATATTTTTTGAAATCGGCAAACCCAATCCAGTGCCAGTGCCTTTGGTCGTAAAATACGGTTTGAAAACTTTATCCAACATATCGGCGGGAATACCGACACCGTTGTCGCTGACTTTGATGACCGCATTCTCGGCAGATTGGTAGAGGTGAATATGAACTTCGCCACGTCGGTCGCTCGGGACGGATTGCAGCGCGTTTTTGAGTAAATTGCTCAACACGCGAAGCAGATGGTTTTTGTCCACAAACACCCAAAGGTCTTGCGGCTCGACGTGCAGCCGCACGTCGGCGTTGTTGCTTTCCCGAAACAAATCGTAGGTAGAAACTACCAAATCTTTGATGGCTACGCGCTGGTTGTCGGCGCGCGGCATTTGCGCAAAAGTCGAAAATTCGGACGCAATTTGTGACAGGTTATCTATCTGCTCCACCAACGTATTGGACACTCTTTTGAGCAGTGGCTCAATGTTGTCGGGGTCAGAGCGGTAGGCGTGCAGGAGGTATTGGATACTCAATTTCATCGGCGTGAGCGGATTTTTTATTTCGTGCGCTACCTGCTTCGCCATGTCGCGCCACGCACTTTCTCGCTCCGACTGCGCCAATAATTCCGCGCCTTCCTCCATTTTTTGAATCATCAAATTGTATTCTGTGATGAGTTCGCCGACCTCATCTTGGCTGTTCCACACCAAAGGTTCGTTGCGTTTGCCGAGCTTGAATTGTTTGAGTTTGTCGCTAATAACTGCCAACGGATTGGTAATAGAATTGGCGACTCCAATGGCTATCGGAACTGCAATAAGCAGTAAAAATACATATACATTGAGCAAAGTACCAATAAAATCCGAGATGTCACTCAGCAGTCGAGCTTCGTTGGGGTAATAGGGGAGGCGCAGGAAAGCGACCGTTTTGCCGTCGTTCAGATTGCGAATGGCAGCGTAGGCGGAGCGAAGCGAAACACCACCCACATTTTCGGGCTGCACAAAACGTTGGTAGCCCATTGAGGTAAGATGGTGAAAGGCAGTACCGTTCATCAGCGTTGCGGCGGAGGCGGGCGACGCAGCACTGCGGTCGGCTCCAGCTTCCAAAGTCCCCGCCATATCGTAGAGTTGCAAATCCGTGCGGTGGATTTTACTCAAAGCATTTAAAATTTCGATTCTGCTCTCTGTTGTGACAGGATTTTGTTTTCCCAAAATACCGATTTCGTGTTCCATTCCATTCACTACGAGATTAAAAACGCGCTCCACGCGCTCCAACTGATAGCTGGCAGAGGAATTGCTAAAATAAAAAACAGTCACCAATCCGATGGCGACAAACGAAACGATAATCAGCACGATGACCGAAAGTTGGATTCTATTGCGGAGCGTCGGGCGACTTGGGATAAACAAACTCAATCTGCCGGGAATAATGTCGAAATAAGTGTTGAGAACTATCAAAATCCCAACCGCCAGCACCAGCAAACTGAACAGGTACGAAAAAAGAGAGATGGGTTTGATGAGTCCGCCGTAGGGTTTTCCGACCATTGCTACGCTGCCGTCTTCGGCTCTATAAATGACTTCCGAGCGTCCGTTGCGGACTATTTCGGCACTCGTACCGAGCGGCGGAAGATTTTGTGGGTCGAGATAGTCGGCGTATTTTTGTTCGTTTTGTTCGGTACAGATGCCGTCGCGGTAAATGGCGTAGTCGTATTTTTCTAAAAGTTTTAGATTTTTGAAAGGGCGGCGCGTGAGCAATCCGATGTAGCTACTGGTGGCAGTAGTTCGGCGAGTTCGGCTGAATTTTAGAAAGACTTTGCGCACATTTCCGTCGCCGTCGTCGGTGCGAGTGCGGAGCGACAAGCTCAACAAATAAAGTGGATTACCTGCTGCATCTGCTCCGCAACGCAACAGAGTATCCGAAGCGGGCTGGAGATTGGAGATGAGCGTTTGCAGATTTTCGACAGGCAACATCTGTCCGCGTACCGCCGTCACGCCGTATTGATTGTAAATAAAAAAGGTATAATCGTAGTGATTGGCGACGTAAGGAAGCTGCCGATAGCGAGTAGAAATGGCGTTCCGTACTTCCGCCACCGTAGGCTGAAACGGAAACGGCGGAGTCAATATTTCGGTCAAAACACTATCTGCCGCAAGCTGTTTGGAGAGTAATTTGATGTCGAGTTCGGCAAAAGTATCGCGCAAGCTGGCGAGCGATTGGGCGTATTCGGAGCGCAACTGTTTGTCCTTGTCGGTACCATATTTGAAAAGCGTGGTCGCCGAAAAAAAGGAAAAAATAAGCAACCAAATCACCAACCACGTCAGTGAGGGCTGCTCCAAATCCGAAAAATAATCGAGCAAGACCAAGTAGGCGAAAGACACCAAAAGTAGAAAAGGAGTCGGCAAATGCAAATCCAACACATACACGACGGGCACGGCTGCGAGCAACGACAGAAACAACGGCAGCAATCGCTCGTATTTCGTAAGTCCGCAGGTCGTGATGCTCGACATCATGTTGTGGCTGAATAAAAAAAGCGTCAGCACCAAAATAACGACTCCGCCGACCGCCAAAAGACTGAATCGGTCAAGGTTGAACACGTTGTCCAAGTCGAAAGTAATGGCTGAGTCCAAGACCAAACTTTTGAATACGCCCGCCACCATCAGAATCCCCAACACCATAGAGTAGTAGTACAAAGCACTCAAAAATATTTTTGCGGTACGCGGCAAATGCGAATAGGTGCGCACTCGATATTCGCGATAAAAAAACAGCATTATCCAAAACAATAACACAATATTGATCAACAAATCGCCGAGCGAAGCACTAAAAGCGGGATAAGTTCGGGCGGGGGATTTTGCAAAAATTTCAAACGTATCGAAGTGATTGCTCCAGCCAAAAAACAACATCAAAAGCCGCACTCCGAACACGCCCACCACCACAAAAGCCGCACTGAACCAAGCCGGACCTCCAGCTTTCAGCCGCCGCGCGGTCCGGTTCATAAACCAACCAAAGAAGAAAAAACAAGCCATAAAGAGCGTAAAAAGCACGATTTGGCACGGCGCATCTGCCACTTTGCCGTCCGAATAGAGGTAAGTCAAGTTCGTCCCGAATTGGTTGCGAATGGGCGACGCGGTGGGTTGCGTAGAAAGCGAAACGTTGGCGGCAATGTCCGCATCGGCAGCAAAATAGCCTTGTCTGTGGTTTTCGCCGTCCGTAGCGTATCGAATCGGGAGCAAGCAGCGAAGCGAAATGCCTTGCTTCGGAAAATTTTGCTCGACTAATTCGTACGTCGTACCGTAAGAGTTGATGATTGGTTTTTTTAGAGAGTCGGCGGGCGGAATTTTTACAGGCAGCAGCCCTTCGTCGGACCAAAAAAACAAAGAATCTTTCTGATAAGCGAACAAACCAAATTTGGTACCAGTTTGCAGAGCCAAGTAATTTTGTATCTTTGCGCTGCGCAAGGGCGGCGTTGCGGCGAGTGTATCTATGAAAGTAGCAAAATTTTGGAACAACTGCGCCGCCTCCGCTTCCTGCCGATGCAAGTGATTTTCGATGCTGACGGTGTAGCGGTACAGCAATTTTTCCGACCGATTGAAGAAAAAATCAAATAAAAAAGCGGTGACCAACAACCCAAGTGCAAGCCATAAAAATAAAAAAGAGCTGCGCGGCTGATTTTTCATTCAATTAATTGAGCGTAAAGAAAAAAAAATACAATTATCAAAAAACAAATTGCATATTCTGTGATGTATAAAAAACTGTTTGTCAATATTTTAAATAAATAAACAGCACTTTTGACCACAAAACAATACTTTAAAAGACGTAAAATAGAAAAAATATGCCATAGTTTGAGAAATTGGTATTAATTATTTTTCGTATATTTAGTTTTTTATTTCAAAGTCGCCAAAATTTCAGAAGGCTGGTATGAATAAATGTCCGATTTGTCAATTTGCGTCCGTTGGCGCATTCGTTACGACCTGCCCAGATTGTAAGGCAGATTTGACTCCTTTTGTCCTCATAGACGAGTTGGAAGAAAAATATGTGCTTGCAGTGAAGCAAAAAATTGCGTTGGACGGCGAGTTATTGCTCCAAAAAAAACGCCACGAACAAGAAGAACAGCGATACCGAAGAAATACGAATCGCCTTTTGTTGCTCTTTTGCTTGCTGCCGCTCTGCTACTTGTTGTTCAGAAAAACGCCCCCGCCCAATACTGCCGCCGCAGATGAATTGGCGAAAACAAAACTCATTCTTCAACAAACCATCGCGGAGCGCGACACTATTTTATCCCAAAAAATACAGCAAATCACCTACGAAGTCCGAGCAGGCGATAATTTGGAAAGCATCGGAAAACTTTTTTTCAACAATCCTTTGGCTGGCTATCGGATAGCAAAGGACAATAAAATTGAAGCCAATTATTACTCGCGCCATTTGGAGCCGGGCAAAAAACTAACCATAATTTTTAGATAATCGCGAACCAAATACCGCAATGTTAGAAGAAATTAACTCACTCAGAAGCAAATACCTCAAAACACAACAAGATTTAAGACTTTTACGCGCCGACACCGAAGCGCAAGCGGAGCAACACCAACTCGAATACCATTCTTTACTGATGGATATTATTGAGGAGTTGGACGCGTTGGAATCTGAAGAAAAAAAAGAAAAATTAAAACCAAATAGTGACATAGATAGAATAGAAAAATATTTAAAACCGACTAAAAAAATTCTGCGAGAATTGCTCAAAAAACACGGCGTAGAAAAATTCAAATTGCCGTTTTTGCAGTTTTCTCAAAATACAGATTTTGCCGAAATCGTGTCCGTCGTCCCCAACCAATCGCTTGAAAAAGGCTCGCTCGTCAGCATCGAAAAAGAAGCCTATCGGCAAGGCGACCTTATGTTTCGCTCCGCGCAAATCATCGTAGTCGGGTAACTATAAGTTGCCGACACCTTAAAGATGTCGATAACTTCGATACGAAGGAATGGAGAAAAAATAAGTAGTTTATTTTAGATAAGTTCTTACACTTAAATAGATGACATTTAATATTCGACATAATTCGTTGATTTTCAATAGTTTATGATGACTCAAAATTAA
>JAYUHK010000073.1:0-10557 GCA_043767025.1 Saprospiraceae bacterium
AAAAATTTGCACAGAGCGACGATTTTTGAGCGGTTCAAAAAATTGGCGGCAGCAACAAAACACGCAGAGTTGGCAGCCGTCGCGTTGAGTTATATGGAGTTGGAGGAATATGTCCGCTCCGAGCCAACGGAAATTAAGAGTTTATTGGAAAAATTGACACGAAAGTTTCCTACGAGTGTATTTTTTGTTCAAGCACAAAATAATATTTCTAAAAAAGAGAAAAAAGCAGACGTTTCAAAAGACGATAAGCTGACTATACAGCTAAAAGATACTGCGGGTGTGCTGATTGACGCAAGCTCGCTGCATTTCAAAATAGCAATCGTAGATTTTTGGGCTTCTTGGTGCGGACCTTGCAAAATGGAGGCAAGGACGACTTTGCAGCCGTTGTATAAAAAATACAAGCAAAGCGGGTTGGAAGTAATCGGTATTTCGACCGATGAAGACGCTCAAAAATGGAAAAAAGCAGTCAATTCCGCTCAATCGGGCTGGACTCAGTTGATTGATTCCGAAAAGAAATACAGTAAATTATTGCAAATAAAATCGCTTCCTACGCTCTACGTCATCAACGCCGACGGTAAAATTATCGCAAAAAATCTGCGCGGCGTGGACTTGACCAACTTTGTGACAGATTATTTTAGTACCCAAAAGAATTAATTAAAAAGTGAAAATTAACAATTTAACAAAACTATTATTGGTTATTTTTAGCCTTGCGGTGCTTATATTTTATTGGATGGAAGCCAAATCAAGCTCTTCCGTTCTGCTTATTATCATTGGTGCCGGATTGTTAATAAAATTGCTGCGCGACGGCAATATTTTCAGGAGTTAGACTGGTACATTTACTATGCACAAAAAAAAAGCTGCAACAAAAAGATATTTTTGTTGCAGCTTTTTTTTATATTTGTCGGTCAGTTTTTTTTACAATCAAAACAGAACTTTATGAAAAGCGCCATTGTTAGCTTACTTTTTTTGTGTTTTATGGTCAATACCGTTTATTGTCAGTCCGCAGCGAAGCCGATGGTTTCGGTGGTTATCAAACGCTCTTTTGACAACAAACTTATATTGTTGCCCCAAAATAGCAGCGAACTCAAAAATACGGTGTTTGTGTTGCAAATGTCTAATACCGAAAAAGCCGATTCGGAAATCTATCGGTTGGAGGATTGCGCTATCAATGTCACTAAAAATTCGGTGGAGGTTTTTAGTAGAAAAACCAACAAATTCGTGGTCATGCGCTTGTCCGATGTCGCTAAAATCGCCGCAGACAAATTCAAAACGGTTTTTGAAGGCATCGGATTAGCCAAAGTGATTACCAGCGACGAAGGATATGCCGCTTTGACGAAGCTATCCGTCGGCGGCGAGCCTTTTGCGCCTATCGCTGGCTGCGGCTGCAAACCCAACGGAACGCCGCCGCCCGCCGATGGCTGCACCGCAGGCGGCGCGGGCGCGAGTTCTTGCTCCGTGAAACAAAAGTTGATGGGTGTGGGCGGCGATTGCTCCACAGCGTGCAGCGCAGGAAATTATGCGTGCTGCAACGCTCAATAATCTTGCGTGTTGAAGGATTTAGTCTTCTGAAAGCGTTATAAACCTTTTTTTGTTGAACAGAAATCCGCTATTTGTGTTTTTTAGCAAACTTTATCTATGGAAGACCCATTTTACGACATTGCGATAGTTGGCGGCGGCTGTTCTGGATTCCAGATGCTCCAACAGCTTTCTTTGCAACCCGATTGGGCGAGCCAAAAAGTAGCGTTTATCAGCGATGAAAGACCGATGCAACGCTCGTGGTGCTTTTGGAGCAAAGAGCAACACCAGTTACAACATTTGGTGCAAAGGTCGTGGAGTAAAATATTATTTCGTGGTACAGATTTTTCGCTTGTCGAAGACGTGGCTCCGTACCAGTACCATTATATTCCGGGCGACGCTTTTTTTGATTTTTTCAAAAGAGATTTTATGCTTCGGCAGCCGAATGTCACGCAGATAAAAGCCAGTATTCAGAGTATCCACAAAAACAATACGGGCTTTTATGTCGAAGCCGCCACCGAAAAATGGAAAGCCAAACACGTTTTTAGTTCCATCAATCCTAAGCCGTCGCAAGCACGTTTTGACCTTCAGCAACACTTCAAAGGTTGGTTTGTGAAGACTGCCGAACCTGTTTTTGACGAAACGACCGTTGTTTTGATGGATTTTTCGATTCCACAAGACGACGATGTGCGGTTTGTGTATGTGTTGCCTTTTTCGCCTTGCGAGGCTTTGGTAGAGATGACGGTTTTTTCACCCAAAATCTACGAGGACGCTGTGTATGACGATGCGTTACAGGCTTATTTTGAGCGCAATTATCCTGCTGTTTCCTACACGATTGAGGCAACCGAAAGGGGACAAATCCCGATGACCGATGCGTTATTTGCTCGTTTTGGGAAAGCGGGAGAAACTTTAATCGGCACGGCGGCTGGCATGGTAAAAGCCTCAACAGGATATGCTTTTTTGCGCATCGGAAAAGACAGCAAGCAGATGGCGGAGGATTTGGCGCAAAAAAAGCCGCTTTCGTGGTCTGCCTCGAAGGGACGTTTTCGGTTTTATGACCGATTGCTTTTGGGTATTATAGGCGAAGAGCCGCTGAAAGGCAGCGTGATTTTCAGCCGTTTGTTCCAAAAAATGCCGATGCAAGCCGTTTTTAGGTTTTTAGACGAAGAAACCAACTTTTGGGAGGAGTTAAAACTGTTTTCAAAACTCCCATTCGCACCATTTTTAAAACAAGTCGCCAAACAATTTTTGCGGTGAAAAAAACTATAGCGCACCTATTTTATACGCCTACTTGGGCGAGCATTTTGCTGGGCAGCTTGCTGCTTTTGTGGCAGCTTTGGGCGGGAGCGTTGTCCGATTCGGTGCAAGTCACTTTCTTTGCTTTTTTCATCTTTGCTACGGGTATTCCGCACGGTGCGTTGGATCATTTAGTAGAAAAAGAAACAGCATCGAGGGAGAAAAAGCCTTTTAATTTGCTTGTTTTTTTGGTAAAATATCTTGCCACGATGCTTTTTTATACCGTAGTTTGGTTTTTTGTCCCTACGGCGAGTTTATTTTTTTTCCTTCTTATTTCCGCTTGGCATTTCGGCGAAACCGACCTCGAAAACGCCCCAAACACGCCACTTTGGAACGCTGCACGCTTTCTTTTTGGCGTTCTCGTTTTATCGAGTTTGCTGCTTACGCACGCCTCCGAAACCGCGCCTTTTTGGTTGCGCATCACTCAAAGTGCGCCTATCTCGATGTCCGTTTGGCAGTTTTCGGTCGAAAATAAAATCCTTATTTTGAGTCTTTTGAGCTTACTTTTTTTTATAATTTTCGTACAAGCCAATCGAAAATCGCCTGTTGTTTTCGATAAAAATCGACTTTTTAGACTTGTTTTAATTCTAACTTTGGCGTACTTTTTGCCTCTTTTGCCTGCGTTTGCGCTGTATTTTGGCGGCTGGCACGCCCTTTGTGCTTTCAAATCTATCTACGAATATTTGACGGCTCAAAATTCGCAAGCAAGCCCTTTGAGCATCTGGCTCAAATCCGTGCCTTTCACGCTGCTTGCCTTCGCATTTCTCGCTTTCGCGCTTTGGTATTGGCAGCATTTTTTCCAAAGTTTCGACCCATTGCCGATGCTTTTCGTCTTTCTTTCGCTTATCACGCTGCCTCATTTGGGCGTAATGCACAGCATGAACAGTAAAAAAGCATAGAAAGTAAAACGCCGTCAAGGTTATTTTGACAGCGTTTTACACTTCTTTATGTTGCGATTTTTGCGCCAAATCGATTATTAACTCACGTTACGCAAAAAATCTTTTTACTAAAATTTCAAACAGCATTTTATTCAAAGTCACTGTATTTTCAGACGTGGCTTGTAGAAATTCAAGTTTTTGCAAAAATATCGTCTGGCGAAGCGAAAACTGTTTGAGTCTGGCGCAGCCGACGAGTTTTTTTCGCGCGCCGACGGGATTTTTAGGCAAAAACTTTAGAATTTATACAGAGCACTTGATTTTTTTGGTTACTTTTTTTATCAAGAAAAAAAGTGGCAAAGACCAAGTAAATAGCTACAAAAATTAAGCTCAAACGAGCCAGTCAAAATGTTTCTGCATAACATCAGTTACTAAATAGTTGCTGCCGAATTTCAAGCCTTTCTTGTGTTAATTTTTTACAAAGTGCGGACTGCAAAGCCACCACGCGCCAGCGACTGAACACACGCATCGAAAATTGTAAATATTCCCAAGCAAACCAAGCAAAAAACGGCAGCGAAAACATATAGACAGCTATAAAAAAGTAATTGGATAAAAAATATTTTGCCAAACAAAATTCCAAACTGTAAGAGAAAGTGAATAATAAAATACCGCTCAACAACTTTATAGACGAAACATAACCGATGTAAGGGCGAATTTTTTTGGCAGTCAGGGCAGCAAAAAATGTCGGCAGCGCGTTGTGAAGCCAGCCCCAAGCGAAAATCGGAAATCCGATTATCCACAGCAAGGATTGAAAAAGCGACTTTGGGAGCGATTTTTTTTGCGAAGCGTCAAAAATTGTTTGGTCAGCAAGTCTATTTTTTTTCAGTTGAAAATGATATGCGTCCAACTGTCGCCTGAAATATTGGCATTGCTCGGGGCTTTCTTTTTCAAAAATTCTCATAAAAGCAAGTATCTTTTGACTTCGCTCGTAGCTCCGCGCTGCGCCAAGCGATTGCTCACTTTCGAGCATTTTTTCTATCCGAGTCAAAGTCGCTTCTTCGGCAGCATTGTTGGTGTGGATTAGAAGTTGCTGCATTTTTTGTTCCAGCACATTCGTCAGTTCGTGCGCAGCGTCGTAGGGATTTTTTTCGTAAAGACGCTGATAGTCAGCTATTTGTATCGGGCTGCCGATGTTCATTACCACGCGACTGCGAAATTCGTTGGCGGCAGAATAATTGATACCAACAGGAATAATTTGCAGTCCTAATCGAAAACCATTGCGTTGCTCGGCATCGAAGGCAATGCGAGCAGCACCAGTTTTGAGCGGTCGCAGCCGTCGCTCCATAAAACTTGTTCCTTCGGCGGCGATGTAAAGGCAGCCGCCAGCCGCCAAAAAATCGGTCGCGCGGTCAAAAGCGGATTCGTTGGCGAGCGGCTGTCCGCCTGCATCTTGCGGGCGCGCAATCGGAATACAATAAAAAGTATTGAGAAACCAATTCAGAAACGGATGCCGAAATAAACTCACGTTGGCAAGAAAATGAACCATCGGCTGCACCCGCGAAGCGACAAAAATAGCGTCAATCAGCGTATTGGGGTGATTGGAAACCAAAATCGTCGGCTTTAGGCGAGCTATCTGTCTGGCGGACTTCGGACGGACGACGATGCTGGCGAAATAAACCCGCGTCGCAAAGCGCGTCAGAGATTTGACCGCCTGATAAAATACGAAAAGAAACCATTTTGGCATAAATAGATTTTTTACCTTTGTGGCGTAAGAGATTTCTTGCGGCGGTAAAATTAGAAAAAAATCACTCAAAAATACACCGAGCAACTCGACATCGCGCATATTCTCCAAAAATCAATAAGTTTTCGATTTTTCTACTCCGAATTAAAAACTTTTTTGGACGAAAAACAGTACAATACTCCGACAGTTCAATAGTTATTAGTTTTTAATTTTTAGTCGCATAAATAATTGCTAATCAAATAGGAATGAAGAAAAAATAAGTAGTTTATTTTAGACGCGTTCTTTATTTACAACATTATACAATTACAAGTAATTCTTTGCAATTACCTATCATTTTTTAGTCAAAGATATTCATGATAAACATTACTTTTCCCGACGGGAACGTCCGACAGTACGAAACGGGAACTTCCGCCATGGAGGTCGCCAAATCCATCAGCGAAGGACTGGCGCGCAGTATTCTGGTTGCCAAAATCAACGGCGAAACCCGTGACCTTTCGCGCCCTATCACAGAGGACGCTGCTATTCAGTTTCTCAAATGGGACGATAAAGAAGGCAAAAATACCTATTGGCACTCCTCCGCTCACCTCATGGCGGAGGCTTTAGAAGCCTTGTATCCCGGCACTAAATTCGGCATCGGTCCTGCCCTCGAAAACGGCTTTTACTACGACGTGGACACTGCCGACAAGTCGCTTGCTGCCGCAGATTTGGCTGCCATCGAAGCCAAAATATTGGAGTTGGCGCGCCAAAAAAATCAGTTCGTCCGCCGCGAAGTGCCAAAAGCCGAAGCCATCGCTTTCTTTCAAGAGAAAGGCGACCAGTACAAATTGGAGCTTTTGGAGGACTTGGAAGACGGCAAAATTACTTTTTACACACAGGGAAAATTTACGGATTTGTGTCGCGGACCGCATATCCCGTCCACCGATTCGATAAAAGCAGTCAAGCTCACCAATCTCGCAGGTGCCTACTGGCGCGGCGACGATTCGCGCCCACAAATGACTCGCATCTACGGCATCACATTTCCGAAGCAGGGCGAGTTGGACGAATATTTGAAGATGATAGAGGAAGCCAAAAAGCGCGACCACCGCAAACTCGGTGCCGAAATGGAGCTTTTTATGTTCTCCGAAAAAGTCGGCGCGGGCTTACCGATTTGGCTGCCCAAAGGAACTGCGCTGCGCAGTCGGCTCGAAGATTTTTTGAAAAAAGAACAAATCAAACGCGGCTACCAACCCGTCATCACGCCGCATATTGGGAGCAAAAAACTCTACGAAACTTCTGGACACTGGGAAAAATACGGTGCCGATAGCTTCCAACCTATCCACACGCCGCGCGAGGGCGAAGTCTTTTTGTTGAAACCAATGAACTGCCCGCACCACTGCGAAATTTTTGCCAATCGCCCACGTTCCTACAAGGAATTGCCGCTCCGAATTGCCGAATTTGGCAACGTCTATCGCTACGAACAAACAGGCGAACTGCATGGTCTGACCCGTGTGCGCGGCTTCACGCAGGACGATGCCCACCTTTTTTGTACCTCCGACCAAGTGGAGGGCGAGTTCATCAGCGTCGTCGAACTCACGATGTTCGTTTTAGAAAAAATGGGTTTTAGCGACTATACGGCTCAAATATCGCTCCGCCACCAAACCAATCAAGAAAAATACATCGGCTCTGATGAAGACTGGGAAAAGGCGGAAACCGCTATCCTCGAAGCGACTAAAAAAGTGGGTCTAAAAACCAAAATCGAGTACGGCGAAGCAGCTTTTTATGGTCCGAAATTGGACTTTATGGTCAAAGACGCGCTCGGTCGGTCGTGGCAGTTGGGGACTGTCCAAGTGGATTACAACTTGCCCAAACGCTTCGAGCTCGAATACGTCGGGGCAGACAACCAAATGCACCGCCCTGTGATGATTCACCGCGCGCCGTTTGGTTCGATGGAGCGTTTCATTGGGGTTTTGATAGAGCATTGCGCAGGAAAATTCCCGCTTTGGCTTGCGCCCGACCAGTTCGCTATCCTCCCGATCAGCGAGCGGTTCACGGAGTATTGCAACGAACTCAAAGCTACTTTGGCGCAGCACGACATCAGAGGCTACGTGGACGAGCGCAACGAAACGATAGGCAGAAAAATCCGCGACGCAGAAACCAATCGCGTACCGCTGATGCTCGTGATAGGCGAAAAAGAGGTTGCCGAAGGCAAAGTTGCCGTCCGCAAGCAAGGCGAAGGCGACCAAGGCTTGATGAGCGTAGCAGAATTTGTGGCATACATAGAAAATCTTTTATAAAAAAAACCGTCGCTCGAAAACACATTTCGAGCGACGGACTTTTGGGGGGGGAAGAAGGAACCTTTTTTTATTCCATTTTGATAAACTTATTGCTGTATCTTTTTGACTGATTGTAAATATTCAAAAAGTACAAACCCGGAGAAAATCCATTGATGTCAATATAATTGGAATGTATATTCTTGTCTGTAAAAACGACTCTACCGAACAGGTCAATAACTTCCAAGCGTGCATCGTGGGCTAAATCCAACTTAAAAAAGAGTTTGTCAAAAGCTGGCACTGGAGCAATTTCTAAACGCTGCGGAGCTTCAGTAATATTGTTTGTACTTACCAAAACATTGCCGTCTTGGTCTAAAATCAAATAAAAGCCTTCGGAAAGAATCGGTCCGGGTCCATTGTTAGCTGTATTTCCACAGATGAGAATATTTCCATTTTCCATTACCTCTATGTTTGCTACTCTGTAATGATAGTCATCTCCGTAGCGTTTGTAAAGCACTTCTTGTCCGTTTACTAATTTTTTGAAGTAAATGTAACTTGTAAAAAACTCAAAAGGGTCCTTTGGCTCTGCTCCTGCAATGAATATGGCTGGTTGAGAAACCGAAGGGTAAGTCGCTTCAAGTCCGTCGGTACTTCTATCCAAAATACTGAATGCACTGCTATCTTTGAATACTATTTGTCCGTTTTCAACCTTGACCGTCTGCAGCGTAGGCTTTACTATCGGAGGAAATTCGCTGCCATAGTAGCCATCGCCTATAACAACGGTGCGATTATTGGGCAGTTGCCGAGTGACATATCCGCGCAAAGAAAAATGAGTATTAAAATTCATTGGATCATAGCGGTTGGCATTTTCTTTATCTATTATATTCAGATTGGAATCTACTATTGCACTCAACGAATTATTATTGGAACCCGTTAGATAATAGTAACCATTCAAGAAAGAAAAATCTTTGATATAATGCAGTATCGTTAATTTCTGAGATTCTATGCTGTCCACCGTCGTCACTTCCAACTGATAGTTAGGCAGCAACTTTATCAATGTGTGAACGTCCGAATATATGCCACTACCCGTAAAAAACGAGAGGAAAGTATAGTATTTACTATCAATTGGGTTCATAATTGCTGTAGTGGATTCAGCATAGCGATTTCCAACTGGAAAATATTTGATGTCGAGGACTTCTACAAAGTCAAGATTGGGCGTAAATTTGGTATTAATCAAAAAAGTAGAGTCGTTCCGAGTGCCAACAAATAAGAAATTGGGGTAGGAAATCGTCCCAACTTGAATGTTAGGTAATCTTGATACAGAATATTTAAGCTGAAAAGACGGCACATTAGGGCTTACTATGCTTTTTATAGAGCCACTTTTTATATCAATTATGTGAAATCTTACTGGCGTATTATTATACTCGCCTATGGATAGTAATGTTACATTATTGGAATCACTCAACATCATTCGTCTGTAGCTATGGTTAATATTTAGATGAATAACGTGGGTAGTATCTTGGGCAAAAGTGAGTAAAGGAAGTAGTATAAATAGAAAAAAAATTGATTTCATAAGATATTAGGTTGAAAAGTTGTGAGTTTTTGCAACTTTTGGTTAAAAGGTTACGAAAACCCACAACTGGTGATGATTGAAATTTATTACACCTTATCAAAGAATACTACCTCTTTAGCAGCTACAATCAGGACACTGCACCGCTTTAGCAACTTTGAACGTTATATACCAATTCGTACCATTATTCACGCCCGTATCAGGATTAAAATGGTTATCAAGTTTGGCAAGTGTAATATCAATCACATAATAGCCTTGTGGCAGCACCGAAAGTAACTCTGTCCAAACTTGACAATAATACGAATTTAGGTTAGCGTTTGTAAAGCACAACGGGTGCTGAATACCCGGTAAGTCACGATACCATAAATTAGGAGTATGCTTTTCTATGACTTCAAGTGCAATCGAACCATCAATTCTTGGAATACTCGACCCCAACAAGCCAATCTCTATAATATCTGTATAATAAAGGAGATTGTCTGGCATCGGAATATTCGCCTTAAATGCTTTAGCAATCCTACCAAGCCCTCCACAAAGTACATCTTGAGTACCATCACAAAAAGTACCCGTACTACAAAACTGTTGAGGGTAACCACCATTAGGACGAAGGTTGGTTGCTCCTCCAAAACGGTCGGGAGAACAACTTCTTGCCCTTGCGAGCCTTTGTGGAAAAGTAGTACAACTCACTGGTGCTGGGTTCGTGACAATAGGGTCATTCAAATTTACCCCCACTACCTTTGAGGACGCAAAAGCTAAAACGATTTTACTATTCTTAACGTCCACATCTATGTAAAGTGGCTTCTGCTCGTCTTTACGCGCAATCATACTCTGTATGATACCACTAATTTCGGCTTGCTTTGCAGTGGAAACGTTGCCACGTTCAGAAAACGGAATTTCACTGTACACAGATACATCTAAACGATACTCCTTACTTGCAAACTCGGCATTGAGGTCTGCTTCAAATTCCAAGGGTGTCACATTTCTTGACCTTGAAGCAACGGATAGGTTGGTTGAAGAAGGTATCAATGGCTGTTTGTCATTGACAATCTCTTTTTTGCAGCCTACAAAAATGCCAACTGAAAGCAGAAAAATACTAAACGCTGCTAAAAGTTTGCTGTTTGCTGTTTGCTGTTTGCTGTTTGCTGTTTGCTGTTTGACAGCAGAAAACTAAAAAATGCAAAATGTTTCATAAAATGAAAAATTTAAATTGGTTTAAAAAAAAATTTAAAAAAAATTCCAGTGATACAATTTCGGAGTTTCGAGTCATTAGTGCCAGCTGCATACAAGACTGCTTCGCGAGGGCAGAGGTGGGCA
>JAYUHK010000074.1:0-26689 GCA_043767025.1 Saprospiraceae bacterium
CGAAAAATACTCGTCGGCTCCGCCAGACTTCAAACAGTTTTCGCTTCGCCAGACAATATTTTTGCAAAAACTTGAATTTCTACAAGGCACGTCTGAAAATACAGTGACTTTGAATAAAATGTTGTCTGAAATTTTAGAAAAAAGATTTTTTGCGTAACATCAGTTACTAATTAGTTTTTTCTATTCAACTGTATTTTTTTTAACCAAAAAAATGAAGAAAATTTTTAATAAAAGAACTCCACGAAAGTCGCCAGACTCCAAATTTCCAGCCAACCAGTTGCAGCAGGAAATCCTGAAGATGATGCAGCAACACCCAAAAAAACGCTACAATGCTGCCCAAATGATTCGGGATTTGAGGGTTATCAACGGAAAAGATTCCGTAAAACACGCCCTCGAAAAATTAGAAAAATCTGGTCAGCTAACATACGTCGGCGACGAGAAATTCAAACTCAATATGGACGTTTTTAAAGAATTTCTCCAACAAAACAGCTATCAAGGCTACGTGGATATGACCCAAAGCGGTGCCGCTTACATCGTCTGCGAAGGCTTGGAAAACGATATTTACGTTCCCGCCAAATTCACCAATTTTGCGCTGCACGGCGACTTGGTGCGCGTGTCTGCCACCATCGCTCGAGGACGCAAAAAAGCAGACGGCGAGATTATCGAAATCCTACAAAGAGCCACCGACCACTTCATCGGTACGCTGCGCCTTTCGCGCAAATACGGATTGGTGATGCCCGACCGCCTCAATATGCCGACCGATATTTACATTGATTTGTCGGACATAAAAGACGCTCGCGACGGCGACAAAGTGGTCGTAAAAGTAACTCAATGGCAGGGAACTGCCAACAAAAGCCCCATCGGAGAGGTGACGACGGTGCTGGGCGCAGTAGGCAGCAGCGATATAGAAATGAAAACTATCCTCATCAACAACGGCTTCAATCTGGAATTTCCGGAAGAAGTAATCCGAGAGTCGGAGGCAATTTCTACCAAAATCTCTGACCTCGAAGTGGCTCGCCGACGCGATATGCGCGGCGTGACGACTTTCACGATAGACCCCGAAGATGCGAAAGATTTTGACGACGCGCTTTCTATCCAACATTTAGAGAATGGCGACATCGAAATCGGTATCCACATCGCCGACGTGACCCACTACGTCCTGCCCGGCACTGCGCTCGATAGGGAAGCCTACTGGCGTTCTACGTCCGTTTATTTGGTGGATAGAGTGCTGCCGATGTTGCCCGAGAAGCTCTCCAACGAGCTGTGTTCGCTGCGTCCGCACGAAGATAAATTGACTTTTTCGGCAATTTTTATTTTTGACAAAGATAGCAGTGCGATAAAAAATCGCTGGTTTGGAAAGACGATTATTCACTCCAATCGCCGATTCTCGTATGAAGAAGCGCAAGATATTTTGAATAAAAAAGAAGGCGATTTGCTCACCGAACTGCAAGAAATGGACAGGTTGGCGCGAGTACTTCGGGCGCAACGGTTCAAAGCGGGAGCGATTAATTTTGAGAGCGAAGAAGTAAAATTTCGACTCGACGAGCGCGGCGTACCGATAGAAGCCTACATCAAAGAGCGCATTGATACCAATATGCTCATCGAGGATTTTATGCTGCTCGCCAACCGCGAAGTGGCGACTTTTGTTGCCAAAAAAGACCCACTCGAAGTCCCCAATATCTACCGCATCCACGACACTCCCGACATGGCGAAAGTAGAGGATTTGATGCTCTTTGCAAGAGCTTTGGGGTTCAAAATAAGTACCGACAATCCGCGCCGATTGGCAGAATCTTACAACCAACTCGCCGACGCTATCCACGAAAACGAAGCCCTGCGAGTGCTTGGTCCGTTGGCAATTCGGACGATGGCAAAGGCGGAATACAGCAGCGACAACATCGGGCATTACGGATTGGGATTTGATAATTATACGCATTTCACGTCGCCTATTCGGAGGTATTCTGACGTAATCGCGCATCGGATTTTAGAAAAAAATTTGGGCAAAAATATTTTCCGCACCGACAAAGCGGAACTCGAAGAAAAGTGCAAACGGGTGTCCAAACAAGAGCGCAAAGCCACCGACGCAGAGCGCGAATCCATCAAGTACAAACAGGTCGAATACATCGGCAATCACTTGGGAAAAATATTTGACGGCGTAGTGTCGGGCATGATAGAAAAAGGTATTTTCGTCGAACTCCTACAAAACCGATGCGAGGGAATGGTCACGTTCCAGTCCATGCGCGAGCCATTCGATATGCACCCCAGCCGCCTCTCTGCCGTTGGGCAGCAGTCGGGGCGAATACTAAAAATCGGAGCGGCGATAAAGGTAAAAATAACAGGCGCAGACCTCGCCAAACGCCAAATTGAGATGGTATTGGTGTAGAGGTAGGTTTTTTGACCTCAACACTTTTGGAATGTGTCCAAAATAAAATGTCCATGAAGTACGCAAATATACGAGAAGAAGAACTCAAAAATAAAATAGCGAGTGACTATTTTTGGCTCTACGACTGTACCAAAATAATGGGCAACGTGGACTTTTGCGTAGCTATGCACCAAAGCGGCGAAGACTCCGACTCGTTGCTGTGGGCAGAAGCCAAAAAAAATACGTCGGACATCTACAAATCTGTCGTCCAACTGATTCTGACCATCGGAAAGGCTCGGACATTTGACAAGTTTTTGCCACCCGCATTTTTGGGTGCATTCGATGGAGAAAAAATGGCTTTTATTCCCTACGCCGACGTGCATGACGTTTTTTATCAAAATGATTTCAACTGGAATGTCGCGCCTTCCAACCACGAAAGCAAAGAATTTAAGCTCATTTCGGATAAAGTAAAAAACAGTATTGACCAAAAAGCGTCGCTTTTTTACTACGAAAAAGACGGGCGCGAGCTTCAAAGGTTCATCAAAGATAATTTGATAATCGGTAAATTTGGGGTGACGAAGACCAAAATTGATAAAAATAATTTCACCATCATTTACAACAAGTGGCTGCAAAAAGTGAAGCCTACGATTGCCGTAAATTGGGCGGTAGCTAAAAAATATAATTTGATAGACGGCGATTTTTATTTAGCCGATTTGTTATCGTATGAAAATATAAGTCTGAAAGAAAAATTATATATTTTTCTAAAAAGCGACCACTATGAAATGGACAAAGGTTTCGACGAAATCGGATTGCAGACTATCATCAGTGTTTATTTCTCCGATAAAAAAGTAGCGCATACCCAATTTTGGAACAAATACGACCGTCCGCCCCGTGAAGAATACTGGAATTACATCATAGAACGTCGTGATTTGCTTGTACCGCAGGACGTGCGAGAGCGAAAAGGAAGTTATTTTACACCCCAAATTTGGGTAGAACTTTCTCAAAAATACCTCACCGATACGCTGGGCGAAGACTGGCAAGACGAATATTATATCTGGGATTGCGCAGCAGGTACCGGAAATCTTTTAAACGGCTTGACCAATAAATACAATATTTGGGCAAGCACACTCGACAAGCAAGATGTAGAAGTGATGCACGACCGAATAAACAATGGTGCAAACCTATTGGACGAACACGTTTTTCAGTTTGATTTCTTAAACGATGATTTTACAAAACTGCCCGAATCGCTACAAAAAGTCATCAATGACCCCAAAAAACGAAAGAAGTTGGTGATGTATATGAATCCGCCTTATGCTGAAGCTCCACAAAGAAAATTTGAAAAAGAAGGAAAAAAAGCCGTAGAGCAATCAAAAATAAATAAAAAATACTCCAATTTGTTGGGGCAAGGCAATAGGGAACTATTTGCGCAGTTTTTAACGCGTATTTATTTTGAGATACCCGATTGCATAATTGCGCAATTTTCTAAACTAAAGATTATTTCTGGTCCCCATTTTATTGATTTCAGAAAGTTTTTTAAAGTAGAATTTAAAAAAGGCTTTATTTGTCCAGCTTCTTCGTTTGATAATGTGAAAGGCAAGTTTCCGATTGGTTTTATGATTTGGGATACCAGTGTTAAGCAAAGTTTAACTGAGATTATAACTAATGTTTACAATCATTCAGGAACTGAACTAACCGCCAAAACATTCTATTCTTATGACGATAGTGATTACATGAACGATTGGATAAAACCTTTTAGAGCTGACCCAAAAAAAAATCAATTAATTGGAAAATTTCCGTTTATGGGTAATGATTTTCAGCAGCAAAATATTATTCAAATCAATCATCATAACATGATTTATAATAAAGCGGCTGGGCAGTTTTTAATCAATCAAAAAAACGTAAAATATGCCTGTGTTTATTTTGCTGTCCGCAAATGTATTGAAGCCGATTGGCTGAATGATAGGGACCAGTTTTTGTACCCAACGTCTGAATGGGAAACCGATTTAGACTTTCAGTCCGACTGCTTTGTTTATACTTTGTTCAGCAATAATATTCAATCTGCGTTTGGCACCAATCACTGGATACCATTCACCGAATATGAGGTAAATGCTCGAGAAAAATTTGAGAGTAATTTTATGTCCAAATACATCGCTGGCAAAATTGATACCGAAGTAAGTTTTGATTTGTTTCACAAGGTTGAAAAAGAAGACCAAAAACCAATTGAGTTCACAACCGAAGGCAAAGAAGTATATGAAGCAGGCAGAAAACTTTGGACGTATTACCACGAAAAAATAAAAAATGTTCCTCTCTACGGAGCCGAAGCCAATGTCAATGCTTCGCTCTACGACATTCGCGAACACTTTCAGGGAAGAAGTGCGGCAGGAAAGATGAACAGCAAAAGCGACGACGAAACCTACACGGATTTAATCGCCGAATTGAGAGAGAAATTAAATTATTTAGTAGCAAAAATAGAACCCAAAATCTATAAATTTGGGTTTTTGAAGTGACCAAAGTTGCTCTTATTTTGACTTTTAACACCGATTCAAGCACGATATTTTTTAGATTTTGAAAAAAAAGAAATTTGACCGCGACCTTTTGAGTCGCATTTTGGCACTGGCGCGTCCGCATCGGGTTATGTTCCTGTCGGCGGCGGCGATGGCGGTCGTCATGGCACCGCTCTCCACGCTTCGCCCGTACTTGATAAAAGTAATGGTGGACGACTATGTTTTTAAGTACGACATCGAGGGGCTGGCACACATAGTGCTGCTGCTTTTCGGCGTTTTGTCGATAGAGGTCGTGCTGCAATATTTTTTTCTTTACACCACCAACTGGCTCGGGCAAGTCATCGTCCGCGACCTCCGCGTGCGCGTGTTCAGCCACATCACGAGCCTCAACCTGCGCTATTTCGACCAAACACCCATCGGCGTTTCGACCACTCGCACCATCAACGATATTTCGACCATCAACAGCATTTTTTCGGAGGGAATTATTACTATCATGGCGGATATTCTTACCGTCATCGCCGTCCTTACGCTCATGTTTGTCAGCAGTTGGAAACTCACGTTGGTTTGTCTGGTGGTCGTACCTTTTTTGGTTTTGACCAGTTATATTTTTAAAGAAAATATCAAAAAAGCCTTCCAATCCGTCCGCACCCAAACTGCGGTGATGAACGCATTTTTGCAAGAACGCATCAGTGGTATGAAAATAGTCCAGATTTTCAATGCCGAAACGCAGGAAATGGAAAAATTTAAACACATCAATCGCCAATACACTGGTGCCAATATTGATTCGATTTTTGCGTATTCGGTTTTTTACCCCATCGTCGAGATTTTGTCCGCCACGTCGCTCGGTTTGATGGTTTGGTACGGCGCGCGCGGCGTGATTGACGGCGAAGTGACGCTCGGCGCGATGGTCGCTTTTCCGCTTTATATCAATATGCTATTTCGCCCAATCCGCTTGCTGGCGGACAAATTCAACACGCTACAAATGGGAATGGTCGCCGCCGAGCGCGTGTTTGATTTGCTTGATGACGACACTCAAACAGAAAAAGACGGACACCTAAAAGCTACCCAACTCAAAGAAAATATTTATTTTGACGACGTAAGTTTCGCCTACGACGGCGAGCATTTTGTGCTCAACAACGTCACGTTTGAAGTAGAATCTGGCAAAACACTCGCCATCATCGGCAGCACAGGCTCCGGCAAAACGACTGTTATCAGCTTGCTCAACCGATTTTATGAAATCCAAAAAGGGCAAATTCGCATCGGCGACACCGACTTGCAGCAATTCACACTCGCCAGTCTGCGCAGCCGCATCGCTATCGTCCTGCAAGATGTTTTTCTTTTTTCGGGAACAGTTTTAGAAAATATTACCCTCCGAAACACCGACATCAGTGCCGAACAAGTCATCGCCGCCGCCAAGATGATTGGTGCGCACGAGTTCATCGAAAAACTCCCCAATGGCTACCAATATCAGGTCATGGAACGCGGCGCAACCCTTTCGATGGGACAACGGCAGCTTATTTCTTTCGTCCGCGCCCTCGTATTCGACCCCGATATTTTGATTCTCGACGAAGCAACCTCTTCCATTGACCCCGAAACGGAATCTGTCATTCAGTTTGCTATCGAAAAACTCATCGCCAAACGCACCAGCATCATCATCGCACACCGACTTTCTACTATCCGACACGCCAACAAAATATTGGTTTTGGAGAGAGGAACCGTGCAAGAGTTTGGCACTCCCGACGAACTGCTGCGCCGTCCCGACGGTCGCTATCGCCAACTTTACGAGATGCAATTCATTCAGCACGACGCTGCGGTAGTCGAATAATCAACTTCATTCCTCGAAACCCGCTGCATTTTTGACGTTTCTTTCGCTCCAAGTCCGAAAAAAATATTACTTTTGAAATAAAATTATCACAAAATGCTCGGCAACCAACCACCATTCATTCAGTTCAACTCTCGCAACACGATTTGGAGTGCGATAGTAGCCATACTTTTTTTTGTCGCCCTATTTTTCGTCGCGCAAGGTATTTTTCGCCTGCTTTCCTACATTTCGCCGTTTTTGCTCATCGCCACCCTGATTATCAACTACCGCGTGGTCGTGGATTACGGGCGTTGGCTGGTAGAGTTGTTCCAACGCAACCCACTTGGCGGATTGCTTGGCGCGATTTTTACCATCATCGGCTTCCCCGTCGTGTCCGCTTATCTGTTTGGAAAAGCACTTTTGATGCGCAAAATAAATAAAATGGGCGAACAGTTCCAACAGCAATTCGGCGGACAAGCCGAACAGCAAAAACCTTTTTTTGGCACGCGGGGCGAAAATATTTTTAAAGACAATCCCAAACCACAAGGCGGCGATTATGTCGAATATGAAGAACTTCCAGCAGAAAAAAATGTCACAAAAACAGCGGAAGATGTAAAAAAATCTACAACTTCCAAGCCAGCGAATAACGACTACGAACAACTTTTTGATTAGAAATGTAAGATTTTTTGTCCATGAATTTTTACTTCATCTATCTTATTTTTTCGATTTCGTTAGCCGTTGCTTATAAGCTAATTATGCTGCGCTATGTTTTTTTTTGGAAAAAATTGCCCGAGTGGACAGTTCCCAACGACTTTGAGCCGACAACTTTTGTGAGCGTCCTCGTAGCTGCGCGCAACGAAGCCGAAAACATCGAAAGCTGTATTAAATCCATCTTTCGGCAAAATTATCCAACGCATCTTTTTGAAATTATCGTCATCGACGACCACTCCGACGACAGCACCGCCGCCGTCGTCCGCTCTGCCAACGTTCCGAATCTTCGACTGCTTGCACTGAAAGATTTTTTGACCGATGGCGACAAAAACCTAACTTCTTTCAAGAAAAAAGCGATAGAAATTGGCATCTCGCAAGCCAAAGGCGACTGGATAGTTTGCACCGATGCGGACTGTACAATGAACGAAAATTGGCTGTCACTAATAGCGTCATTTTTTGAACAAAAAAAATTGCAGTTTGTGGCAGCACCAGTTTGTTTTTGGCAAGAAAAAACAGCTTTGGAGCGTTTCCAGTCATTGGATTTTTTGGGTATGATGGGCGTGGCGGGCGCAGGAGTCGAAGGAAAATTTATGAGTATGTGCAACGGCGCGAACCTCGCCTACTCGAAAGCAGCTTTTTATGCAGTCGGCGGCTTTGACGGCATTGACCGCCTCGCTTCGGGCGACGACATGATGCTGATGCAAAAAATCTCAAAAAAATTTCCGACCCAAATCGGTTTTCTAAAAAATCCGGCGGCGGCGACTTTCACATTTGCCAAACCTACGCTGCAAAGTTTTTTCCAGCAGCGCATCAGATGGGCTTCCAAATCAGGCAGTTACGACGAAAAAAAAGTTACGATGCTCTTGGCAATCGTCTTTTTTTTCTGTTGTAATATTTTTTTGAGCGGGCTTTTGGCTGTATTTTTTGCTCACTTTTGGGCGATTTTTTTATTTCAAATACTTGTAAAAGCTGCAATAGATTTTATTTTTTTGCAGCCTTTGGCTCAATATTTTCATCGCAGCGACTTGTTGCGAAGTTTTTTTACTTCGTTTTTACTCCACACGGCGTACATTGTTTCGGTGGGTACGCTCGCTAATTTTTCCCAAAAATACGAGTGGAAAGGGCGGCGCGTGCGCTAAAAAAATACTATCCCTGTCGCAAGTGCTTGACCGTGTAGCCGAACACTGCGCCGTAGCCGATAGCCAACATGAGGTGGAAAGTCAGAAACTCGGTGTTGTTCCAAATCAAGCCATCTACCACGCCGAGCAAAAAATAAACGCACAAAACGCCTTCCATCACCGTCTGCCAGTTGAGTTTTGCTTTGATGTAATTGCCTTTTTTCATCGCGTCGCCGAGTTTCATTATGTTGAATTTGGGCGTGCGGACAAATTCGGATTTTTTGCCCCTCCAACCTTGCAGCACCGCTCGCGCATTGTGCAAACCAAGCCCGAGTGACATGGTCAAAAACAACGGAAACCGCCACAAAAACGTCCAAAATAGCTTACCTTTTTCCCGCGCGCTGATGTCCGCTTGGATATTTCCGACATAATAAACGATTATCATAGAAAGCAAACCTATCATAAACGCCGAAAAAACGCCTTTCGGAACTCCTATCCAGTGGAGCGTGTGCATGACGGGGACGCTCGCAACGCCCAAAATAAAGACGAAAAGAAAGAGGGAACTGGACACAAGATGCCCTGTGGCTTGGATTTTTTGCCAGAGGGTGAGACGGTCAGTGCGCCAGACGGACGGTAAAAGTTTGCGTGCGGACTCTGCGCCGCCCTTCATCCAACGGTGTTGTTGGGCTTTGAGGGCGTTCATCTCGGCAGGAAGTTCGGCAGGCGAGCCGAGTTTTTCCAAAAACACGATGTGATAACCGAAAAGTTGGGCGCGATAGCTCAAATCAAGGTCTTCGGTCAGCGTATCGGAATGCCAGCCGCCGGCATCGTCAATGGTTTTTTTGCGCCATACGCCTGCTGTCCCGTTGAATTGTAGAAGAAAATTTCCGGAGCTGCGCCCGACCTGTTCGACTGTAAAGTGAACGTTGAGCGGCAGTGTTTGCAGCTTGGTAATCAACGAATATTCCTCGTTGATGTGTTCCCAACGAGTCTGGACTACGCCGACAGTTGGGTCTTGAAAGTACGGAACAGTGCTGCGGAGAAACTCTTTTCGGGGCAGAAAGTCGGCATCAAAGATAGCTAAAAACTCACCTTTGGCGAGCGGAGTAGCGTCCATCAAAGCACCCGCCTTGAAACCATGCCGATTTTGACGGCGAATGTACTCGATGTTGAAGCCTTTGGCTCTGTATTCGGCGACTTTTCGCTGCGCAATTTGCACCGTTTCGTCGTTGGAGTCGTCAATAATATGAATTTCAAACTTATTTTTTGGGTAATCAAACTCTGCGATGCAATCCACCAATCGCTCTACGACGTACATTTCGTTGTACATCGGCAACTGGACGGTAACGAAAGGCAGTTGCTCGTCTGTCATGCTGGGTGCTGCGGGGTCAGTAGTCTGGTGTTTGTTGCGAAATTTTTTGTAATAGTACAGTAATTGAAATTGGAGCAGGCAATAGCTGGTCGTAAAGAGCAAAGAAAGGCAATAAAGGATAAAAACGAATTTAGCAAAAAAAAGCTGTCCTGCGCTGGGGACAAAATTTTCTACGTTGAAATAGAGTTTTCCGATATTTTCTAAAATGAAACCAAGAAGCATGAAAAATTAATTAATAAGGTTGATTTTTTACTTTTTTGCAAAGTTAATATTTTTTAAAATAGTCCAGATAATTTTATGTCCCGCCAAAATCGTTCCTTTTACGGTGCCTGATATTTTTGAAACGCCTACTCTTCGGCGGTAAGAAACGGGTACTTCGACGCAGTTGAATTTCATTTTAGCGGCTTTTATTTGCATTTCTACCGTCCAGCCAAAATTTTTGTCTTGCATATCCAAAGAAACTAACTTTTCGTACCGAATAGCACGAAACGGACCCAAATCGGTAAAACGATAGCCAAATATCCATCGAATCAGGCGAGTGGCGAGCCAGTTGCCGAAGATTTGCGGTATCGTCATCGCTCCCCGCTCCAAATTTCCGAGGGCGCGCGAGCCGATTACCATATCCATATTTTGATCCAAAATCGGCATCACCAACTTCGGCAACTCTTCAGGATAATCGGAATAATCTGCATCTATAAACACCACAATATCAGGCGATTGCGATAAATTTTTGATGTATTCCAAACCTTTCAGGCAGGCGTTGCCGTAGCCGCGATGGGGCTGAAAAACGACGGTTGCACCTGCGTTTTTCGCCACTTCTGCGGTTCGGTCGCTGCTGTTGTTGTCACAGACTACGACTTCCCTCACCCAGTTTTTGGGAAGTTCCGCCAAGACGAGTGGGATAGATTTTTCTTCATTGTACGCCGGAATCACGGCTATAATATGAACATTGGACTCTAACTTTCTACGAATTTCCGACATAAGTAATGAATAAAACGCTATTTTTTTTGTTGGCTTTATTATTTTACTCGGTACCAAGTTTGCGTGCGCCCGATGAGGCTGATTCCCAAAAATCCACGAACTTTGAGCGTGTTGTTGTCTTCGAGCCACATTTTACAGCTGTAAATTTTTCCTTTAGTAGGGTCTAATATTTGCCCGCCGACCCATTCGCTGCCGTCTTTGTATAAGTTTTCGACGATTAACATTCCCTTGACGGGTTGGTCTTTGCGGTAGTCGTCGCACTTGGTGCAGGCATCGTTGAAGTGTGCGGGGCGCAAAAGTTCTGCGACTTTTCCAGAATATTTTCCGTCTTTTTCCGTAATTTCTACATTCGATTTGGCGACGTGTTCCTCATCGTCGATGGTTTTCCATACGCCGACGATGCTTTGCGAAAAAGCAGCAGCAGCAACTAATAAAAAAGCGGACAGCAAAAGTAATTTTTTCATACAAAAATATGGTGTTGATAGTAAAAAATATGGTTGAATAAAAATATATTTCAAGTTTTTGACCAGTCGCTGGCGTTTGGGTTTAATAAAACCTTTCTGGGACGAACTTACAAAGGAATATAGAATTGCCGTAGGGATATTTCAGTGTTTAGTATTTTAATATTTTCCCTGTTTAGAAATTCAAATCTTCGCGTGAAAGTATCTAAATCAGCATTATAGTCTTGATAGTATATTTTCGCCTCTGGAGGTAGCGATTTTAGAACGTCCCTATCAATTTCAAAATTATAGTAAGGAAAAGAGTATCCAACAATTACTAAATTTTGTGTATTTTTCATAACTAACCTTGCCGCTTCTACAGCTTTCTTTGAAATATCATTCTTCTTCCATTCCCAAGCAAAATTAATTAATTCAAGTCTATTTGCTTCCTTAAATTGTTTATAAAATTCATAAATATTTTCTTTTTTACCCTCCAATTCAACCTTATTTTTAAAATAATGCGCACCTGAAATTCCATTCAAGTAAATAATATTTGGTTCATTTAGTTTTTCGTCGCTTGTGTCGTTTAAGGGGTAAATGGAATAATCAGCAATTATTTCTGCTGCATTTTTAGAACTTAAACTTTGAAATGCCTTTATTATTTGAAAATCATAATTCCATGTAAGAATTCTAAATTTGTCATTCCATTTAGGAAATCCGTCATTTGCAATTAAAATATTTGATAGCAAGCCAATGTATCTTAAATCTATTTTTTTCCACAATATATCTTTTTCCATACCCTTTGGAAATGGGTGTTGGGGATTTTGCCACAAATAGAAAAAAAATGACATCGCCTGTTTCAGTTTGCGCGTTTCTTCTACTTCATTATTTAAATATAATTTTTTGAAATAAGTATCAATCGTTCCATAATCCGCTGACAACTGCTCTAATTTAGCAATATCATCTGCAATAGATTTTAGACTTTGGATATCTGAATCAGGAACGTTCTTGTATTCATTTAAACGTTTGCCCTTTATATCACCGCTTATACATTTAGCAATAATTTTAAATGCTTCTGGTAATCCATCAATGGTAGGAATAGAGTTCGCACTCGCTCCTGCTCCAAATATATAGGTTGTATAATTATTCATAATATATATTTCAAGTTTTTGACCAGTCGCTGGCGTTTGGGTTTGTTTTAGTAGGCTTGTATCAATATTTCGGTTGGAATATGCAGTCCGTCGTGGATTTGTCTAATCATTTCGAGAGAAAGTTTTCGTTTTCGTTTCAAAATTTCGCCCGCTCTACTTTTCAGTCCAACAATTTTAGCTAAATCGGCTTGAATGTAGCCTAATTGCTCCATTCTAAACTTTATAGCTTCGACGGGGTCAGGAAATCCGGTGGGAAAATTTTCGTTTTCGTAAGTGTCAATAAGCATACTCAACAGCTCTAATTCGTCGCCTTCAGTAGTATCTTTTTTTGCGTCAAAAATTATTTCAAGCCTTTCCATCGCCTGTTGATAATCATATTCTGTTTTTATCAGCTTGTTCATATCTAAATTTTATGTGCGTTTATTTTATCATAAGTTCCTGCACATAAATAGATGGCGTTTAATATTAGACATAATTCGTTGATTTTCAACAATTTATGATGACTCAAAATTAAAAACTAAAAACTTATAACTACTTAGCACTAAAAACTATATTCGTATCAACAATTATATTCATTTGATAAGTTTGCTTCTATTTTTAGCCCACCACGCTGCATTGATTTCTTCAGCAAGTTTATCCACCTCTTCTTGTCCTGTCTTGAAGTCAGCAGTCAATTCTTTGTATCTCGCATAGTTCAAAATATCTTGGAGGTCCTCTATATCCACAGATGCTGGCAGTCTGATTATCACTTCTTTGCTCGTGCGTTCTACTAACATATTCTCAATTTTTTAGATTCAAATTAATATTTTTTTCTCGCGCGTCCATCTTCTCGAAACAAATGTACGCAGTTAAAAACATTTTTCAAAATAAAAAAATCCCTGCCTATACTTTTGGTACAAACAGGGATTTTATATTCATTGCTTTGAGAGGCTCAAAGTTACTTTTGTTCGTCGAACTGCTTTTTCAAGTCTGCCAACGCATCAATGTCGCCGAGCGTTGAACGCTCCACTTTCTCTTGCGTTTGCTTCACTACTTTGCGGACTTTCTCCTCTTCTTCCACTTTTTCTTTTATTACTGTGTCGTCTGCTTCTTTGCGAATATCTTCCAAATAGCGGGCGTGAGAAACTAAAATTCGCTTGTCGTCGCGGTTGAACTCTATCACTTTTACCGTCAATTTGTCATCGACTTCTGCTGCTGAATTGTCTTCCTTGCGAATGTGCTTGGAAGGCGCAAAAGCCTCCAAACCGTAAGGCAACTGCACGATTGCTCCGCGCTCGTCGCGGCGCAATACGGTTGCTTCGTGGTAAGAACCGACTGGGAAAACCGTTTCGAAGGTATCCCAAGGATTTTCTTCGTTTTGTTTGTGTCCCAACGAAATTTTACGGCTCTGTGTGTCAATATCCAATATAACGACTTCGATTTTGTTGCCTACCTTCGTAAATTCGGACGGGTGCGCAAAGCGGCGCGTCCAAGAAAGGTCAGAAATGTGTACCATTCCGCCGATGCCGTCCTCCAATTCGATGAATACACCGTAAGGAGTCAAGTTTTTCACTTCGCCTGTGTGGCGGCTTCCGACTGAATATTTATCTTCCACAGCACTCCATGGGTCGTTGGTCAGTTGCTTGATGCTCAAAGACATTTTGCGGTCGTCGCGGTCGAGCGTGACTACTTTTGCCTCGTGTTCTTGACCCAACTTGAAGTAATCGCGTGCGTTGATTGGCTGATTGCTCCAGCTCACTTCGGAGATGTGTACCAAACCCTCTACGCCCGGCTGGATTTCCAAGAATGCTCCGTAATCTTCTACATTGACTACCTTTCCTTTGATAATCGAACCCTCGACTACATCGGCAGCGAGGACTTCCCAAGGGTGCGGTAGCAACTGCTTGAGTCCCAACGAAATACGTTTTTTGTTTTCGTCGAAATCCAACACTACGACATTGATTTTTTGGTTCAATGTCAGCACTTCGCTCGGGTGGTTGATACGTCCCCACGAAATGTCGGTGATATAAAGCAAGCCATCTACGCCGCCCAAATCCAAGAACGCTCCGAAATCGGTAATATTTTTTACCAAACCTTCGAGTACCTGACCTTTCTCCAAGCCAGCGATGATGTGTTCGCGTTGCTCCGCCAAATCACTTTCTATCAATGCTTTGTGAGAAATAACTGCGTTTTTAATCGTTTCGTTGATTTTGACTACCTTGAACTCCATTACTTTTCCGACGTATTGGTCGTAATCCATGATAGGTTTGATGTCAATTTGAGAACCCGGAAGGAATGTTTCCAAACCAGATGCGTCCACGATGAGTCCGCCTTTGGTTTTTCCTGTGACTGTTCCTTTGATGACCGTTCCGTTGGTAAACGAATCGACGATATTTTGCCAAGCGCGCAATAATTTTGCTTTGCGGCGAGAAAGCACGAGTTGTCCGCGTGCATTTTCTTGTTTTTCGACATATACATCAACGTAGTCGCCGACTTGAAGGTCTGGCGTATCCCGAAATTCGGAAAGCGGCACCAAGCCGTCGGACTTGTAGTTGATGTCCAAGACGACATCGCTGCCGGTCATGGAAGAAACTTTGCCCTTCACGACTTCGCCCTCCAACACTGCGTTCATCGTAGCTGCGTACGAATCCTGAAATTTTTGTTGGTCTGATGGAGAGTATGCGAAAGATTGTCTTTTGCCGAGCGACCAGTTAAAGTCGTCGTGTGCTGCACGATTGTGTGCTGCTTTTGCTGTTGCTTCGGTAGCGGTGGCTGTAGCCTCTGCGCCTAACAGATTCTTTTCTTCTGACATAATAAGAATCTTAATTTTTTTAATGGTGAAAAAATATTTTTGCTTACAAGGGCGCAAAGGTACTAAATGTTTTAAGATTAAAATTATTTTTTGAAAATTATTTTTTTTGAAAATTATTAAAGATTGAAAAAGTAAACATTTTGATTTTTTACTTTTTAAACTTAAAATTATATCTTTGCAAATTGTTTTATAATTAAAATTTATGGCAAACGAAACGAAAACGTCTCAACTTATACGCAGTCATTTTGAGAGATCCGGTGACATCATTTATGTAGAAGAACAAGCATCTGACATTCACAAAATTGGTAAATTATTGAAAAGTGCTTCTAAAAAAGGAGCAGGTGGAGGAAGACCTGATTTTATAATTTCTTACCATAAAAACACAGATTTATTGATAGTCATTGAGTGTAAGGCGAGCATTACAAAGCACGAAAGCCCAAATCGTGACAAATATGCTGACTTCGCTGTGGACGGAGTTTTGTCATACGCGTCCTATTTATCAAAAGAGTATGATGTTTTGGCGATTGCTGTAAGTGGCGAAGCCCAACGGGAGCTAAAAGTGTCACATTTTCTGCACCTGAAAGGAGAACGAAAGCCAACGGATATGTTTGGTGATAAATTGCTGTCAGCCCAAGAGTATTTAGACGGGTATTTGAAAAGCCCTCAAAAATTTAGACAAGACTATAACACACTTCTTGCATTTACAAGAACCCTAAACGAAAAATTGCACGGCTACAAAATTCTTGAAAGCCAGAGAAGCCTACTAATAAGTTGTATTCTTATCGCATTAGAAGACGACGCTTTTAGGTCTTCTTATATCAAAAAGACGACACCTAAAAATTTAGCGGACTTTTTGACAAAGACCGTTTCTGAAAAGTTAGAAGAAGCTAATATCTGTGGTAAGAAATTAGAAAACTTAAATATTCAATTTAGCTTCATCAAAACAGATACCTCCCTTTCTACCAAAGACCGAGTGTTGAAAGAACTAATTGATGATATTGACGAAAATATAAATCAATTTATTAAAACTCACGAATACTTTGACGTTTTAGGACAGCTGTACATTGAATTTTTGCGCTACGCCAATAGTGACAAAGGTTTAGGAATTGTTCTAACACCACCACATATCACTGAATTTTTTACCGAATTAGCACAAGTTAATAAAAATTCTATTGCTTATGACAACTGTACAGGAACTGGAGGATTTCTGATTTCAGCAATGAAAAAAATGGTTGAAGATGCGAAAAACGATACCAAAAAAATTGAAGAAATTAAATCAAAACAACTCATTGGCGTTGAATACCAAGCACACATTTTTGCTTTAGCTGTTTCCAATATGTATATTCACCAAGACGGAAAAACAAATATTATAAATGGAAGTTGCTTTGAGGAAGAAATAATGAACGAAGTAAAAGCAAAAAAACCAACTGTGGGATTTCTAAATCCACCATACAAAGGCGATAAGAAAAATGACACAGATGAGTTAGAATTTATACTAAATAATTTGGAATGTTTAGTAGACGGGGGTACTTGTATTGCCATTGTTCCGATGGAAAGGGCGTTGGCAACAAAGGGAAAAACTTTCGAACTCAAAAAAAAATTATTAGAAAACCATACTTTAGAAGCAGTTTTATCAATGCCTGACGAATTATTTACCACCTCAAAGGCAAGTAGCGTGACCTGTGTGATAATATTTACAGCTCACAAAAAACATAGTCCTACGAAGCTCACTTACTTTGGTTATTACAAAAACGACGGGTTTGAAAAACGAAAAAATACAAGAATTGATGCCAAAGGAATGTGGGCTATATGGAAAGACAAATGGGTGAAATACTATACAGACTACAATAGGAAAGAAGAGGCTGGATTTAGTATAAATAAAACGGTAAGTGCTTATGACGACTGGAGTGTAGAAAATTATCTCGAAACAGATTACAAGAAATTAACAAAAAATCATTTTGTTACTTCTGTAAGAAACTACTTGTCTTTTTGCATTAAAGAGGGACACTTGAATCTATATAATGAATTTGTAAAAAATACTTCAGAAGAAGATATGGCTTTGGCAGTCACAGATTGGCAGTATTATAAATTATCAGATAAACAATTATTTGAGATAAAAAAAGGAAAAAGGCTAACGCAAGCAGATATGGAAGACGGTGAAACCTATTTTATTGGGTCGTCGGATTCTAACAATGGCTTGACTGGAAAAGTGGGACAACGCGCAATTTTTCCAGCCCATACCTTGACAGTAAATTACGACGGTTCAGTAGCAGAGTCATTTTATCAGCCCTTTGAATATTGGGCTTTGGACAGTGTAAATGTTTTGGTTCCAAAATTTAAAATAAATGTTTTTATCGCACTCTTTATCACCACAATTATTCGATTAGAAAAATACAGATTTAATTATGGTAGAAAATGGGGTTTAGATAGGATGAAAGAAAGTATGATAAAGTTACCTACTATAAACGGAACTCCTGATTTTGAATTTATGGAAAAATTCATAAAATCACTGAATATTTCAAAATAAAAAAGGAAACCTTTTACATTTTCAACCCAAAATCAATACTCAAACTCCATCTTTTGGCACGGAAAACCAAACAGACATTTTTCTTTGACCAGTGCGGCGACTTTGGTAGGCACGAACTGCTCCCAGCCCGCCTCGTCGCCTTGCAACGCGTGTAAAACTTCTTTCGAGAAAATATGCAAATAATTGGAATTAAAGCCTTCTATATCCACTATCTGCTGACTGTCGAGCAAATGACGGTATAAAAATTTAATGCCCTCCGGAACAGGCAAATTGCGGCAATTCATCAACTCCGCACTGCCCTCCTGCATCGCTGGATAGACGTAGAGCTGAAACATTCGCGGAAACAACTCGCCGAAGGCGGAAAGCAAACTGCCGTCCGCGTTCTGATAATATTTTTCGTTCACGAGGTCGAGTAGAGCTTTGATGCCCAACACCAGACCAAGTTTCTGAACCCGATAGTCGGAAAGATACGTAATGAGCCGTTGATGTTGCTCGCAGTTAGAGATGATGACGGTCTGCCCCATCGCGCAAAGCAGTTCGGCGCGGTCGAGGAAGTCGGCTTCGTCCAAGTTGCCGTCGAGCATCAAGTTATCAAGCGTTATTTCGGCTAACATACAGATTTTTTTGGGGTCGCTCATGTTGGGTTCGTGCCGAAACTGCTCGTAGGCAGCCCGAATCATATCCTGATTGACGAGCGTGAGCGGGCGGTAACTGCCACGCAAAACCAATACATTTTTTTTGTATAAAAATTCAGAAGCATGGACGTTTTGCCCGTCGGGACCGAACATCGCCACGTCCGTCATGTTGTGTTTCACCAAAAAAAGACTCAAAAGTCGGTTATCAACGTGCTTGAAGTCCGGACCCGTCAGCCGAATCATATCAATCGCCGCTCGTCCCTGCAAGCCGTCTATGAGCGAAAGGAGCATCATTTCTGGATTTTTGTTGTATCGGAAGCACGCATAAATCAAATTCACACCCAATATGCCGACGGCTTGCTGCTGAAGGCGATTGTCATTATCCAACATTCGGACGTGAATGACCAAATCGTTGGGCAACCCGTTGGGTTCGAGCTGAAAGCGAATGCCGAGCCAGCCGTCGCCGCGAATAGTTTTCGTAAAATTAAGGGCTGCAATAGTGTCGGCAAATACAAAAAAATTGGTATCGGGTCGGTCATTTTGAAGACGACTTTCCATGAGGTCGTACTCGTGTTCGAGCATCGTGTAGAGGCGATTTTCGCAAACATAGCGTCCGCTTGGCTCTGCGCCATAAATCTGGTCGGAATAAACTTTGTCGTAGGCGGACATCGTTTTGGCTATCGTGCCCGCCGCCGCGCCTGCCTGAAAAAAATAGCGAGCGACTTCCTGCCCCGCTCCGATTTCGGCAAAAGTGCCGTAAATACTGTCGTCCAAATTAATTTCTAAAGCTTTTTGCTCTGGCTCTAAGGCTTTACGTTGCGCTAATTCCATACAAGATTCGTGAAGTTGCGTTGCGAATAAAAAATATGTTCGGACAAAGATACAGAAAAATTATTTTTCATTTGAAAACGCCGACGTAATAAAAGAATTTTCTGCTCCGCACGACAGCAAGTAATCGCAAAAAATCCTACCGAATATTTTAAGTACTCATAAAATTCCGTTTTATTTTTCAAAAAATAAAATCAAAAAAAATAATAACAGTTCCTTATTTTGAAACAAAAATATACTCCAAAAACGTTTTAGCACTATGCAAGAAATAAAAATATACAACAGCCTGACGCGGCAAAAAGAAATTTTCAAACCTATCCACGAAGGGCGAGTCGGTATGTATGTCTGCGGACCGACCGTTTACAACGACGTGCATCTCGGCAACTGCCGCACTTTTGTCAATTTTGACACCATATATAGGTACTTACTTTTTTGCGGCTACAAGGTCCGTTACGTCCGCAACATCACCGATGTCGGGCATTTGGAGGGCGACGTAGATTCGGGCGCGGAGGACAGAATGGCAAAGCGAGCGCGCCTCGAGCAGCTCGAGCCGATGGAGGTAGCCCAAAAATACACCGTTGGGTTTCAGCGCATGATGCATATTTTCAATACCTTGCCGCCGAGCATCGAGCCGCACGCTACGGGTCATATCCCAGAGCAAATCGAGATGATACAGACGATTCTCAACAACGGTTTGGCGTACGTCAAAAACGGCTCTGTGTATTTCGATACCCTAAAATTTGCGAACAGTAGCGACGAATATGGCAAACTTTCTGGCAGAATCATCGAAGACTTGCTCTCCGAAACGCGAGATTTGAAGAACCAAAGCGAAAAAAATCACCCCTCCGATTTTGCTATTTGGATAAAAGCCGCTCCCGAACACTTGATGCACTGGAACTCGGCGTGGTCGGTTGGTTTTCCAGGCTGGCACCTCGAGTGTTCGGCGATGAGCAGCAAATATTTGGGTAAAACTTTTGATATTCACGGCGGCGGCAACGACCTAAAATTTCCGCACCACGAAAACGAAATTGCCCAAAGTTTTGGAGCTTGCGGCTGCCGACCTGCCAACTTCTGGATTCACGCCAATATGTTGCTCCTCAATAGTAAAAAAATGTCCAAAAGCGACGGCAACAATATCATGCCGCCCGAGCTTTTCTCGGGCAACAGCGAACATATTTCTAAAGGATACAGTCCGATGGCAGTCAAGTTTTTTATGCTCCAAGCGCACTACGGCAGCCCGCTCGACCTCACCGACGACGCGCTCCAAGCCGCCGAAAAAGGCTATCGCCGGCTGATGGAAGCAAGTAAAATAATCCAAAATCTGACTACCGAAAACGAGAAACCAACCGAAATAGATGCCCAAATCCAGACTTTGCTCCAGCAAGCGATAGACGATATGAACGACGACTTCAACACGCCGCGCGCACTGTCGAGATTTTTTGAGCTTGCTTCTTACGCCAACAAATTCAAGGACGGACACTTGGCGGTCAAAGATATTTCCGCCCCTGCGCTCGAACATTGGAAAAAAACCACTGCCGATTTTTTGACCCAAATATTCGGTCTGCTCGACGAAACCCAAGCCAGCTCCGACAACGCCGCCGTCACCGACGGACTGATGCAACTCATTATTGACATTCGCCAGTCGTCGCGGGCAAACAAAGATTGGGCAACCAGCGATAAAATCCGCGACACGCTCGGCGCGCTCCGAATACAACTCAAAGACAGCAAAGAAGGCACAGCTTGGGTGAAAGAATGAAATTGGGCGATGGCAAGCGCAGAAAAAATAAGTTTTTTGTCCGTTCCTAAAAGTTCCTTTTTTAAAATATTTTTTTTTATTTCGGAATAATTATTGCTTATTATAAAATATTCTTATTTTTCGCATATAATTTTTTTCGATATAAAAATAGTACATTATGAAGGTGGATTTTCAGAAAGGCGTTAGCATCCAAATCGGCGGGGAGCTTGGCAAATACAGCACGCTGCCAGTAGAATATTTGATAGAAATTGTCAAAAATTTGCAAAAATTAATCACCAATATAGCCATCGCCGACATTCGCGAAACGTCCGCCATTGACCTCAACGCCTTCAAAATCGAACTTGCGGGCTTTCGGCACGGCAGCGCCGTGCCGCAGTTTGTCTTTACGCCGCGCGTGCAGAACGTCATCACAGGCGACCTCATCAAGCAAAGAAAAGTAGTCAGCGAGCGTTTCGAGAAGCTGTTGAGCCTCTCCAAAAACAACGACTACTCGTCGGTGGTAGATTTATACCCAGATTCGCAGCGCAGAAACGACATCGTAAGAGATTGGTTTGATTTTTCCAACAGCTTCGGCGAAAGCCCCGTCGCCTTCGTAAAGTTCAATGAAGACCAAAGTATTTCGTCGCTCTACGCCGTCAAAAGAATGTCCGCCACCAATAGGGACGCGCTGACTACGCAGATAATACCGATACTTCAAGAGCTTCCAGTGGAGGAAACCGTCTTCGGAAGAATCCGAAAAACCACCAAAAGTGGCAGCAAAAAGCCAAAAATAAAGTACAAAGTAATGGATACTTATTCCGACAAAACGGTGTCGCTCTCTTTCGCGCCCGATGTAATCGCAGTAGAACAAAAAACATATTTTCTCAAATTTCCGCTTCGCTGCCTCATCGAAAAAATAGAAAGCGAATACATTATCAAATGTGAAATGTTGGATTTGGTCGTTTCGGGCGAAAGCGAAACTGCTGCCGAAGAAAAATTTTGTCGAGAATTTGACACCATTTATACCTATTTCAACGCCACCGCCGACCACGAACTGCCCCCTCAATCCGTCAATATCCGAAATTTGTTAAATATTTTGATTATAGATAGAATAGAATAAGTAGTTTTTGGTTTTTAGTAGCATCAATAATTCATAATCATTATTTGAAATAAGTTCTTACACTTAAATAGATGACATTTAATATTCGACATAATTCGTTGATTTTCAATAGTTTATGATGACTCAAAACTAAAAACTACTTATCAGATAGCCAATAATTCTGTAAAAACATTTAATTCTTCTGTTTTAATTCGTAAAAAATACTCGACGCACACAAATCTTAACAATGAACAAAATACTTTTTTTACTCGCCGCAATAATCTTCATGACCGCTTGCGGCAGCGACGAAAAACCCAAGCAAACTACGCCCACCGCGCCGCCGACGGTCGCAAAAAAACAAATCCCTGTGCCACGATTTATGCAGGATTCGGCGTTTACATTCACCGAAAAACAAGTCGCTTTCGGTCCGCGCGTGCCGAGTTCGGCAGCGCACAAAAATTGCCGTCAGTGGTTGGTCAATAAGTTCAAAGCCTACGGCGCAAGCGTGATAGAGCAAAATTTTCAGGCAGCCGACTACAAAAAAGCCAACTATGAAGCCACCAACATCATCGCCAGCTACAATCCCCAAAATCCTGAACGCATCTTGCTGGCAGCGCATTGGGACAACCGCCAAGTAGCCGAAGAAGATACCAAAGACAAGGACAAACCGATTTTGGGTGCAGACGACGGCGCAAGCGGCGTAGCCGTACTGTTGGAAATCGCGCGATTATTGGGGCAAAATCCGAATGAAATCGGAGTAGATTTAATCCTTTTTGATGCCGAAGACAACGGACAAAACAACGACGAAAGCAACCTAACTTGGTGCTTGGGGTCACAATATTGGTCAAAAAACCTCCACACGGCGGGCTACAGCCCCAAATATGGTGTTTTGCTCGATATGGTGGGCGGCAAAGACGCACGTTTTCCGAAAGACGGCGTTTCGATGCGCTACGCCTCCGAAGCGATGAACAAAGTCTGGAAAACTGCCCAAAACATCGGCAACGGAAATTATTTTGTAGATGAAACCGCGCCGACTTTCACCGATGACCACTATTTTGTCAATACTTTAGCAAAAATCCCGATGCTCGACATCATCAATCTGCCCGCCAACAACGGCAATAAACTTTTTCCGCAACACCACCACACGCACGGCGACAACATGAGCGTCATTGATGCCCGCACGCTGCGCGCCGTCGGGCAGACGCTTTTGGCAGTCATCTACGGCGAATCAAACGGGACGCTCTAACCTAAAACTCGCCCAATGAAATATCTGAAAAATTATTTGTGCGGACAACTTTGCCCTCCCCAATCGGACACTTATTTGGATAATTTCGAGCCAGCGACTGGACAAATTTATTCGCAAATTCCTGACTCCGACTACCGCGACGTGCAAAAAGCAGTCGAAGCTGCGCAAGCCGCTTTCCCGATGTGGGCGAGCATCGGCGCGCAGGCGCGAAGTAACTTTTTGAATAAAATTGCCGACGGCATCGAAGCACGTTTGGAAGAATTTGCACACGCCGAAAGCATGGATTCTGGCAAACCCATCTCGGTGGCGCGGACGGTAGATATTCCGCGCGCGGTCACAAATTTTCGCTTTTTTGCGACCGCTATTTTGCATTTTTCGTCCGAATCGCATTTTATGGAAGCCGAAAAAGCACTCAACGTGACACTTCGCCAGCCCATCGGAGTCGTCGGCTGTATCTCGCCGTGGAACTTGCCGCTCTATCTTTTTTCGTGGAAAATTGCGCCCGCGCTCGCAGCAGGCAACTGCGTGGTCGCCAAACCCTCCGAACTGACTCCTATGACGGCATTTTTGCTGTCCGAAGTCTGTATCGAAGCCAACTTGCCAGCCGGAGTCCTCAACATTTTGCAGGGTTTGGGCAGCAAAGTTGGGCAATCCATCGTCGAACATATCGACATCAAAGCAATCTCGTTCACGGGCGGCACCGCGACGGGGCGACACTTGGCAGTCAGCGCCGCGCCATTGTTCAAAAAATTGTCGTTGGAGCTGGGTGGAAAAAATCCAGCACTTATTTTTGCGGACTGCGATTTTGAAAAAACGGTAGCCGAAATCGTCCGCGCCTCTTTTTCCAACAACGGTCAAATTTGTCTTTGCGCCTCTCGAATCTATGTAGAAAAACCGATTTACGAAGCCTTCAAAAACGCTTTCGTAGAACGCGTAAAAAAATTGAAAACCGGAAATCCATACTCCGAAGAAACGGATTTGGGCGCGGTTGTTTCGTTGGCACATTTACAAAAAGTAAAAAATTACATAGATTTGGCGCAGACGGAAAGCGGACAACTACTTTGCGGCGGCAAAATAATCCCGTCGAGCGGTGGATATTTTTTAGAGCCGACGGTCTTTGAAGGCTTACCCCTCGGCTGCCGCAGCAATCAAGAAGAAATATTCGGTCCAGTCGTGAGCATCGCACCTTTTGACACCGAAGCCGACGCACTCCGACTCGCCAACGGGACAAATTACGGATTGGCAGCAAGTGTTTGGACGCAACATTTGGGACGCAGCCACCGCCTTTCGGCAGCGTTGGAGTTCGGCATCGTTTGGGTAAATTGCTGGATGTTGCGGGACTTGCGGACACCTTTCGGAGGCAGCAAGCAGTCGGGAATGGGCAGAGAAGGCGGACTCGAAGCACTCCGTTTTTTTACCGAAACAAAAAATATTTGCATGAAATATTGAGCCGATTAGGAATGAAGAGAAAATAAGGTACTAAATATTGTGACGCAAAATTTTGGGTCAAAACAAGGCAGATTTGAGGCGCGACTCCGTGCATCGTAACGAAAATCTAACGCAGTTTTGGCTCAAAAGACAAGTCAGAGTACAGTAACTTATTTTGGACGCGTTCCTTAAGGCTTGATTCTGGGTTTTATCAAAAGTCGCAAAGATTGGTCGTAAGTGACATAGTTAGAAATCCAATTTAGAAAAATGAATAATTTATTTTTCATGCCCAAAATGGAAAAAAGATGCACGAACAACCAAACCAACCAAGCAAAAAAGCCTTGAAACTTAAAGTTGGGCAAATCCACGACTGCCAAATTTCGCCCGACAGTTGCCATAGAGCCTAAATTTTTGTACTTAAATTCTTGAAGTTTTTGGTGCTTTTGTGACCTCACAAAATTAGCTGCCAAGCTGTTTGCTTGCTGGATAGCCGCTTGCGCCAACTGTGGGTGTCCGTTGGGATTATTGGCATCAGACTCCATGTAAGCGATGTCGCCAAGCGCGTAAATATTTTCAAAACCCTCCACTTGGTGATAGGCATTTACTTTGACTCGTTTGCCCCGCACGAGCGCGTTGGGAGGCAGACCTTGTAGGGGATTGCCGCAAATGCCAGCCGCCCAAATTACTTTTTTGCACCGAATCGTAGAGCCGTCTTCCATCGTCACGGTGTCGCCATCAAAATTGACAACCCGCATATTTTTTATTATTTTTACGTTTAATTGTGACAAAAAATGTTCCGCCGACTGGCTCGCTTCTTCGCTCATCGAATCCAACAGACGGCTGCTGCCTTGCACCAAATAAATATCAATTTCGTCTGCTTTCAGCTCCCTATAATCTTTGGGCAACACATATTTTTTCATCTCTGCCAACGCTCCAGCCACCTCAACTCCCGTCGGACCGCCGCCCACAATGACAACATCTAACAGCGATTGGCGCAGTTCGTCGGACTCCGCCACCAATGCTTTTTCGTAATCCTCCAAAATCGCATTGCGCAAAAATAGAGCTTCCGAAACGGTTTTCATCGGTATCGCATGGCGCGCAATGAGTTCGTTGCCAAAAAAATTGGTTTCTACACCAGTAGCGATTACCAAATAGTCGTATTCCAGCTCTCCTAATTCTGTAACTATCTTATTTTCAGCACTTTGTACGCTCAAAACAGTAGTAAAGCGCAAAAAAATATTAGACTTTTTTTGGAAAATTTTACGGAACGGAAAGACGATAGAACTTGGCTCCAAGCCCGCCATAGCGACCTGATAAAACAGTGGTTGAAACTGATAAAAATTATTTTTGTCAATCAAAACTACCTGAAAATCAACGTTTTGTGTCAATTTTCGAGCCAAAGACAGCCCTGCAAATCCGCCGCCAATAATGACGACGCGAGATTGGCTGCTGCGTGGAATGTTTATCATACAAATAGGTATTAATTTTTTTGAAGTGTTACTAAATCTTTTCAAAATTAGGTAAAAAACTCATTTTTTTTCATTTTTTTCATTTTTTTTTTCGATTATTGCGTATTGATAGAAAAAACTAAAAAACTGTGCCATGCGATTAGTCAATTTGGACAATGAAGTTTATTTTAAAAAAGTATTTACTGACCCCGAAGTTTTTCGGAGTTTTGTCCGCGATGTGACAGGGGTAGATATGCCCGATGCGAAAATAGAGACCGAAAAACAGTTGGAGCGGCGCGTGTCGCCGATTCGTTTTAAACTCGATATTTACGCCGAAAGTGCAGACAAGCGGGTGCTGATAGAAATCCAAAGGATAGAATACGACTATAATTTTGACCGATTTTTGCACTACTTTTTGGCATCGCTCGTGGACTTGCAGCGCAACAGCAAGGACTACAAATTCGAGCAAGATGTCTATACGATTGTGGTGCTGACCGCGCCTTATACGGTCAAAA
>JAYUHK010000075.1:0-8176 GCA_043767025.1 Saprospiraceae bacterium
TTCGCGCGCCGACGGGATTTTTAAGCAAAAACTTTAGAATTTCTACAGAGCACTTGATTTTTTTGGTTACTTTTTTCATCAAGGAAAAAAGTGACAAAAGACAAGAAAAAGACCACAAAATCAATCTCAAATGAGTCAATTTAAAATCCTTGCGTAACATCAGATAAATGACGAAATTATTGAAGGAAAAATGCCAGCACGGGCAGTAAAAATGATTAAAAAATGGAATATTTTACACAAAGAAGAATTAATCAAGAATTGGGAGCTGGCTCAAATGCACGAGCCAATGGTACTAATTATGCCACTTCAATAGCAACGCAGTTATATCTAACATCTGCGAAACACATATCAGAATATAATATTCAAATATCTTTCAGCGATGGATTGGAAAAAATAGTGGATTTAAAACCTCATTTGTGGGGAAAAATTTTTGAGCCACTTTTAGAGATAAGGTATTTCTCTAACTTTAAAATTATTCATAATACGATTGAATGGACGAATGGTGCTGACTTCGCACCCGAATTTTTGTATGACTTGCCAGAGGTAATTTTTTAGGTAAATAAAAACTCTTTTAATATAAAACATCAAATAAAAAATTTATTGTCATTCAGCATCTTGTTATTACTGAACCTACTACTGCCCCACCAAGCAACTGCTCAACAGCAACCAGAATTCGATATTTATGACGCAGGAGAGTTTTGGGATTTTCCAGATTCTATCAAGTTGCTAAAATCGCATAAGGTGGTAGATAAAGCAGATTTTATTTTTGAAGGCGAGATAGAGAAAGGCAGTAAGAATACCTTTTTTTTGAATGGTAATGCAAATTTTGAACATTTAAGTTTTAAGATAAATATTTCTCACGTCTATAAAGGAAATTTAAAAAATGGCAGCCTCGAAATCATTTACACCGACATAGAATACGATTCGACGACAAATACTTTTTTTGACTGGAGAAACTATTTTGACGCACAACCAAAGTGGCATTTTCAGTCTGGACGACAAATCTTTTTTTGTAAAAAATCAACTGTCCAATCGCCTATTAAAGAGCAGCTAAAGCTGGACAATGTTGGTTCGTATGAAGTTTTAAAGGGCGGATTTGCTCCGATAATAGCGCGTTTTAGCCCTGACGATGTGCCACAGATGGACGGTTTAGCAGGTATGCACTTCGAGAATATAGAAGCTGTGAGAGCTTTTTTGAAAGGACATAAAAATATAATAATGCCTGAATGAAACATCAACAACTTACGACATTTAATAAAAAAACTGATTTTAATATAAAAATAAATATAATATTTTTCATTCATCAACTATGAAACAATTATTCATTCTAATTTGCTTGATGGGCAGCGTCGCCGCTGCTCTTCACGCACAGCCACTCAATCGCTCGACCTACGAAACGATGCTCAAAACAGCGGAAGAAAAATTAGCCGCCAAAGACTACTACAACGCTTTGGAGTGGTATGAAAAATGCTACGATGAGCGCAAAGAAAAAGAAATGGGCTTCAAAATCGCTCAACTTCACTTTGAGCTGCGCGACTATGTAGCTGCCGAAAAATGGTTCGGACGCGCCTCCAAAATACGCAAAAATCCGTTCCCCGAAGCAAGGCTCATGTATGCCAAAATGCAAAAAATGAACGGCAAATATCCAGAAGCCGTCGAAGAACTCCAGCAATTCATCGCCGATAGTCAGGACGAAAAATTGAAAAAAATCGCCGAGCGAGAACTCGAAGGCGCACGATTAGCAACCAAACTCCTCGAGCCCAACGACATGAAAATAGCCAACGCCGGTGCCAATGTCAATACGCCTGCGTCCGATTATTCGCCCGCTTTGCTCAACGCCAACGATATGTATTTCGCAGCCCTCACTGGCGACAAACCCGTCACACTCGACGGCAAAGAAGGAAATTATCATTCCAAAATCTACACCGTGTCCCGCAGCACAGGCGGCGGCTGGAGCAAAGCCGAACTGTTGAGTGCCGAAATCAACCGCGAAGGTTTTCACACGGGCAACCCAAGTTTTTCGCCTGACGGCAAAAGAATGTTCTTCAATCGCAGCATTTTGAGCGGCAACGTGTTGGGCGAAAGCGAAATTTATATGAGTAAAAAAACGCCCGACGGCTGGGCACCACCACTCAAAGTAGAAGGCGTGAACGGCAAATACATCGCCAAACACCCAATGGTGGGCGAGCTTTTTGGGAAAGAAGTCCTGTTTTTTGTGTCCGACATGGAAGGCGGTCACGGCGGGTTCGACATTTATTATGCCACCTATCAGGGCGAAGATAAGTATGATTTGCCAGTCAATCTCGGCACGGTCGTCAATACGCCCGACGACGAAGCTACGCCTTTTTACCGCGACGGCAAACTGTTTTTTAGCTCCAACGGACTTCCGAGTTTGGGCGGCTTCGATATTTATTTCAGCTCTTGGAACGGCGCAACGTGGAGCAAACCAACCAACATGGGCAAAGGCTACAACTCTGGCGCAGACGACCTTTACTACACGAGCGACAAAGATGGCTACAATGGTCTGTTCGTATCCAATCGTGTAGGCGGAAAATCTTTGAAAAGTAAGACTTGCTGCGACGATATTTACACTTTCGCAGTGGATAGAATCAAAGCCAATTTTGCGGGAACGACTTTTGAAAAAGGCAAGCCGCTCAACGGAGTCGCGATGCAACTTATCGAAATGGAAGGCGGCAAGCCGGGCAAAACCGAGAACCAAAGCAACCCAACCAGCAACGCTTTCGCCTATGTGTTGGGACTCGAAAAAGCCTACATGGTCATCACGTCCAAAGCGGGATATTATCCAGATACGGTACAGTTCAATACTACGAACATCAAAAAAACCGTCACGATTGATAAAAAAATAACGCTTCGTCCTGTGCCGCCACCGCCGCCACCACCACCTGCACCGAAGGAAACGGAAGAAGTAGTTTCTACCAATCAACCTATCCGCTTGAATAATATTTACTACGACTACGACGATGATAAAATTCTTCCCGATGCGATGGGCGACCTCAACTATTTGGATACTTTGATGAAGCAATATCCGGACATGGTCATTGAGTTATCGTCCCACACCGATGCGCGCGGAAATGACAAGTACAATTTAGAACTTTCGCAGCGTCGCGCGGAGTCCGCCAAAAAATATTTAGTAGGAAACGGAATTGTGGACAGCCGAATCCAAGCCGTAGGATATGGCGAAACGCAGATTTTGAACGACTGCAAAAACGGCGTAAAATGTGCCGACGAACAGCACCGCCTCAATCGCCGTACAGAATTTAAAATCTTGTCGGGACCGACAAGTATTTTGATTAAAAAAATTGTGAAAACGAAAGTCGAGGGCAAACCAACCGAAGGTAAAAAGCCAAAAGGCGGACCGAACCCAAATTTTTCAAACACAGGAGATTCCGCGAAGCCGAAAGCCGTCAAGTTGGATTTTGACAAAAAATTGGTGGATTTTGGTAAAATAAAAAAAGGCGAAAAGCGCGAACACAGCTTTACATTTACGAACAAAGGCGACGAAACGGTCGAAATAGAGCTTTGCTCGGCGTGTGAATGTACCACTTTGGAATGGACGAGGCTGCCGATTGCGCCCGGCAAAACCGGAAAAATTGATGCCATTTTTGACAGCAAAGACAAGGACGCAAGCGAAACGATTGACATTACAATTATCTTGAAAAATACCGATCCAATTATGCACTATCCCGTCGTGGAGGAAGTAAAATTCAAATACGAATTGGTGAAATAAAGACAAAAAAGTATCAAAAACCCGACCGCCACACCATGCAGTCGGGTTTTTTTATTGCCAAAAAAATAATTGCGCCAAGATGGAAACTCTACTTCAAGCTGTCCGTGAGCAAGGTATCGTCCAGTGGCTCGCTTTTTTTACGGGTGTCGGCTACGTCGCGTTGGCGGCTCGGCAAAACGTTTGGTGCTGGCTTTGGGGCGGCATCAGTGTTGGGCTGTATTTTTTTGTATTCTGCGAAATAAAACTCTTTTCGGACGCGGCACTTCAGATTTTTTACCTCATAATGTCCGTCTATGGTTGGTGGAAATGGAACGAACAAAAGCAGTCCGCCGACTCTAAAATCACGGTGTGGAGCGGTCGGCAGATGCTCACAGCGATAGCCGTTGGATTTTTAGCCAGTGTTCCGTTGGGGATATTTTGGAGCAGTATGGGTGGTTCGTTGCCTTACGCAGACGCTATTCTGACTGCTTTCAGCATCATCGCGACGTGGATGGCGACCCAAAAGATACTCCAAAATTGGCTCTTTTGGGTTGCCGTTGATTTTTGTTACATTTTACTTTACCTCAATCGGCAAGTCGAACTCACGGCTATTTTGAGTGCTATTTACCTGCTCATGTCGCTCGTCGGTTGGCGAGCGTGGCGCAAAGAAATTTTGCAAAATTGAAATTTATAATGGAACGACTTTACCGACACCTTTAAGGTGTCGGTAACTTTGAATGTCAGCCTCACATTCCCGCTTTTGACTATCAACTTACCGACCTCACGAGCTTCTCCAAAGAGGTATGGCAGACGCTGAAAGCAGGGCTTTTGCTAAATTTTTTGCGGACTTTACGCTTCGGCAGCGATGAAAAATATGTACTTCAAAACGCCGAATTGATGTTCGTAAACGTCGGCGACCCCGAAAAAAAGGAGTCATTAGAAACTTTTTTTGTCGCCCAACTTGTTTATATTCTAAAAAACAACGAATTTAGCCTTTCTGATGTGCATAAAATTATTCAAACAGTAAAAAAAACTACCAATATGAGTTCTTATGATAATTTGATACAAGAAGCCGAGAAAAAAGGCATCGAAAAAGGCATCGAGAAAGGCATGAACTTGGGTATCGAAAAAGGCATCGAAAAGGGTGCGAGCCAAAAAGAGCGCGAAGTAATTAGCAATATTTTGGCGCAGTTCCCAAATTGGGACGACGAAAAAATTGCTGACTTAGCTGTTTCAACGCTCGAAGTGGTTCGTGCGGTGCGGGCAGAGTTGGGCGTGTGAGGTTGAACAGTTCAACCTCACACGCTTTCTCTCTCATCTCATCACTACAAACTTCACGGATTGCTGTCGGTGGGTGGCGGAGTCGTAGAGGGTGCAGAGGTACAAGCCGTTGGGCAGAGCGGAGGTGTTGATGTCGAGGCTGCCGATGGCGGAGTCGAGGGAGAGAGTCTGGAGTTTTTTGCCTGTGTAGTCGCTGATGGCGACGCTGATGGCAGTCGTGTTTTCTGTATAGTAAGCTATGTGGAGGAGGTCGGTAGTGGGGTTGGGCTGTACTACTAACCCGAGCGGAGCTTCGGCTGGGGCATCGCTGCTGGCACTGATGAGGCTGGGGCAGCTGTCGCTAGCTTGCAGCGCGCCCAAGCGGTAGTTCGGAAAGTTTGGCATCGCACTTGCGTAGTAGCGAGGAATCCTGATGGTGTGCTGTCGCAGCTCGCAAGCCAAGCCCAAGCGGTCGGGATACTCTATGACGTGGATATAGTGGGTGCTTCCAGGTGTGCTGATGTATATTTTGCCGTCGGGCGCGAGCTGTGCTGTCATGAATGCCGTCCCGCCTCCCCACCACAGGGGGTCAATAAAGCCGTCGTAGGTGGCGACGGTAATTTTGGAGGCGGCTACGTCGCTTGCCCAAAGGTCGAATTGATAGACAAAAAAGAGCGAAGAGGCATACAAAAAACGAGAGTTGGGCGAAATAGCTACTCCGCCTAAATACGAGCTATCCAAAACAGGTATTTGAATGGGATTACTCAACCCGCCGGTGGTTCTATTAAAATTATAAATACATAATTGGCTATTTACTCTATCGTAGGTAGTTTGATAAAGTGCATAATAACAGCCGTTGGGCGAAAAACAAGCCTGCCCTTGCCCCCCTTTATTTGGTAATGAGCCTATTACTTGGACAGAATGATACATACTATCTTGAGTCATTAGCACTTTATGATACTTGTGGTTGTAAATGCCGGGTATCAATAACCACCAGTCTTTTCCGTTGGCATGACGACAGGCAGTAATACAGTTGCGAGTGAGAGAATCTTGAATAACTAACTTACTTTTGGTTATTATTGCTCCCAATCCATTATTGAGTTTTGAATCCAAGGTAGTGCAATATAACTTGTGTCCGAAAACTGGAGAGATATTGTGTAGTGCAAGTTCTAAATGAAATAACTTATAAATAGATGAATCCGAAGAAAAGGGTAAAAATATAGCACCTTGTACTTTGTCTATACCAAAAAAGTCATTCTTGATATATTCATATATACCACCCGGACATAGCGTATCGCCGTGGGGCATCAAGTCATGGGCTTTATTAAATAACCTAATTCCTTCAGTATAAAATTGCAGGTTGCCATGTCGGTCGCAAATACTTGCATTCGTTTCTCCTAAACTGGCAAACATATAAAAGGTATCTATTTTTGCAGTGTCGCCGTCAAATGACAATTTTACGCCGCTGTCGTATCGGATAGGGCTGGAATATTCGTAACCCAAAATCCAAGCATTGTCGTATTTACTGTTATTGGTTTGCGTATATATATTGTTTAAGTTACTAAAAAATAGAGTTACAGCAATATAAAATAATTTTTTCATGGCATAAAATATAAAGATGGCTTTTGGCTCGCAGAGCCAAAAGCCATCGGGTTAAAAAATTAATGTTGTACTAATAATTTACAGCTATGGGTAGTAGCAGCCTCTACCAAAAAGCAGGTATAAATACCATTAGGCAGACTCTGCAACTCCAAAATAAACTGTGTTTCATTGCCTTGCAAGCTGCGCTCTAAGACAGGCTGACCCAACTGATTGACGAGTTTCAACACGATGCGTTGCTCGCTGTTGCGTGGTCGCTCCGAAGGAAATACGACTTTCGCAGTTCCACTTGCAGGGTTGGGCTGTATCGTGATTGTACTCGAAACATTGCTGCCTGTGGAAGAATCGCCGCCTCCGTGCTCCTGTACTCCTGCGCAAATCGTGTCGTCAAAATACAGGCTGTCGTTTGCGAGTTGGTAGAGATTGCGGGCGTAATAGACCGCTGCTCCGCCCTCATAAGGGCATTGGAGGGCGATAGAAAGGACAAGAAACGCATATATATTTTTCATAAAAGTTATTTTTTTAACAAAGTTACACATTTTTTTCATCTCATCACCACAAACTTCACGGATTGCTGTCGGTGGGTGGCGGAGTCGTAGAGGGTTCGTTTGAAGTTTTTTGCAGGTTTGTGTATTGACAGACGAAAAAATAATTGCGAAAAGACAAATGTTTGTATATTTGTCTTTGAAATACACAAAAAACAGCAAGTAATGAAGTCGCCAAGCACCAATCCGCACGATGAATTTTTTAAAGTCGCCTTTTCTCGATAAGACGTGGTGGAAGAGTATATTCAGCAGTTTTTGGCGCAAGGATTGGTACAAAATATTGATTTTCAGTCACTTGCGATTTCTAACAATTCTTATATTTCCGACCAGCTCGAAGAATATTTCGCCGATGTAGTCTGGGAATGTAGCTACGGCGCAGCGAGTAAACCTATCAAAATAGCTTTTTTGTTCGAGCATAAAAGTTATGTGCCGAAGTTTCCGCACCTCCAACTGCTCCGATATATGTTGGAAATTTGGGAGGATTGTGACCGCAATAAATTGCCGCTCACGCCTGTAGTCCCGATTGTTGTCTATCACAACGCAGACCCCAAACGGCATTGGCGGTACAGACCATTCGCGGATTATTTCAAAGAAACGGACGAATTTTTGCTGCCTTATATTCCCGCTTTCGACTACCAACTTACCGACCTCACGAGCTTCTCCAATGAGGCTTGGCAAATGCTGAAAGCTGGACTTTTACTAAATTCTTTGCGTACTTTACGCTTCGGCGGCGATGAAAAATATGTACTTCAAAACGCCGAATTGATGTTCGTAAGCGTCGGCGACCCCGAAAAAAAGGAGTCATTAGAAACTTTTTTTGTCGCCCAACTTGTTTATAAGTACTTGTGCATAATTACTTTCGTTTAAAAATCCCGAAGGGAGTAAATGTTTAAAAAAGATAAATGCCCTATATCAGCGACCCCTTCGGGGTCGGACGCGATGTACTATATATTTTTCTATAAATGTTTGATGCATATTGCATCAGGTTGTAAAACTGTTTTTTTACTTAAAAAGAATTAAGTTCTTACACTTAAATAGATGACAT
>JAYUHK010000076.1:0-37144 GCA_043767025.1 Saprospiraceae bacterium
ATTTTTAGGCAAAAACTTTAGAATTTATACAGAGCACTTGATTTTTTTGGTTACTTTTTTTATCAAGAAAAAAAGTGACAAAAACCAAGTAAATAGCTACAAGTCTAAATTCAAAAAAGTCAATTTAATATCCTTGCGTAACACCAGTTAAATATTTTAAATTAATTTCCATTTCAAAATATTTTTTCTTATTTGCTATCGCAAATTTAGACATTTTATACAATTTACCAAAAAAACTACCCTTCGACCTATTTACAGCCCAAACCAATTTTTACTGCACCAAAATCTCATCTACGAAAAGCCACGCTTCTTTGCCTTCGCCTGCAAAACCCGTCGGGATTCTCCCAAATCGCTGCACTTTGAATTTCAGGTAGCGGCAGCTCACGTTTTCGAGGGGCACGACGATGCTCGGTGCAAGTTCAGCACTAAATTTTTTGAAAATATCTTTCGCGGTGCCGACCGTCAGAAAATTTGTGCCGTCGCTCGAAGCCAAAATCTCTACATTGCGGGGCAAATAAATCCAATTGTCGTTGTCGTTGTAGAAACGCAGCGCAGCGGAATTGAGGTTTTCTATCTGTCCCAAATCTATCGTCCCGTCAAAATCTTCGCCCCACCAGCCGAGCCATTCGTTGTCGCCAAAACTCGTGTCGCTGCCTTTCACACCGTTGGAAAGTGCTGCAATACCGCCCATGTTGTAGTTTCCGTGGGGCGGAGTTGCCACGCCAAACGTTTTTCCAGCCGCTTTGTGGAGGTTAAATTTTTTGCTCAAACTTCTACCCATTTGTTTTCCGTTCTTAAAAGCGGCTGCTTTGAGCGTACAATTATTGGCGATTTTTATCGGATTTTTGTAAATTTGTGACAGTTCGCTTGGCTCCGAGCCGTCGGTCGTGTACCGAACTTCGGCGGCTTTGTCGCGGCTTTCGGCGGCTACTGCAACGCCATTTTTTGCGTCATTTTTGACCGAAAAATTGACATCGAAAAGATGTTTTGCGTAGTTGATATGCAGCAAATCAAAGCGTTCCAAGTGAGCGGCTAATCGGTCTGCAAAGTTATCGTAATTTTTGACCGCCATCGGCGACCAGTTCACCTCTGCCAACGCCAGCGCGCGCGGATAAGCAAAATACTCGAGTTTTTCCCAACTGTCAAGGTATTCGCTCCAGACATTTCCCTGCGCACCCAAAACGTGCGTAGCTTGTTGAGGCGTAAGTTCACGAGGCGTTGGGTCGAAGCTGTACGCTTTTTCGAGGGGTAAAAAACCTCCGATTGCCAACGGTTCGTCGGGCGCAAGTGATTGGTGGTGGTCGAGATAGCAGTGCGAGCCGGGACTCATCACTACGTCGTGACCTTGCCGAGCGGCTTCGATGCCGCCTTCGGTACCGCGCCAGCTCATCACAGTCGCGTCGGGAGCGAGTCCGCCTTCCAATATTTCGTCCCAACCGATAAGTTTTCGCCCTTTCGAGTTCAGAAATTTTTCGATGTGTTGGATAAAATAACTTTGGAGTTCCATTGCATTTTTTAGTCCTTTTTGCGCCATTAGATTTTTACAAAAAAGACTGTTGTTCCAGCTTTTTTTCGGACATTCATCGCCGCCGACGTGAATATAAGTGCTTGGAAATAAGCCGATTACTTCGGTCAAAACATTTTCCAAAAAATCAAAAGTAGCTTCCGTCGGGCAAAAAACGTCGTTGAAAACGCCCCATTGAGTAGCCACTTCTACGGGAAGTTGGTTGCAGCCCAGCTCGGGATAAGCCGCCAAAGCTGCCTGCGAATGTCCCGGCATTTCGATTTCGGGGATTACGGTGATGAACCGTTCTTTGGCGTAGCGGACGATTTCGCGGACATCGTCTTGGGTATAAAAACCGCCGTACCGTTGCCCGTCGAAGCGGCGCGGTCGGTCGCTGTGTTTTCCGATAAGAGTTTCTTTGCGCCACGCGCCGACTTCGGTAAGTTTGGGATATTTTTTGATTTCGATGCGCCAGCCTTGGTCGTCCGTCAGGTGCCAATGAAAGGTGTTGAATTTGTGCATCGCCATCACGTCCAAGTATTTTTTGACATAAGTAATGTCATAAAAATGTCGAGCTACGTCGAGGTGCAGCCCGCGATAAGGATAGCGAGGTGCGTCTTCTATTTCGCAGCAAGGCAGTGACCAGACGTTATTTTTGGCAGCGAGGCTGGGACTTTCGATGGCGGTGGGAAGGAGTTGGAGCAGCGTTTGGACGGCATAAAACACGCCCGCCGCTTTTTTTGCTCGAATCTCGATGCGATTTTTGGCGACTGTCAGATTGTAACCTTCGTCGGATATTTTGTCGCTTGTGGATAGCTGTACGGAAATAAAATTTTCGGTAGTTGCACTCTGCGCTGGGCTGATATTTTTACGAAGGTCTATTCCTGCGGCAAGTTCCAATTTTTGAAACAATGGATTGAGAGCTATTTTGAGAGCGTCGTCAGCGACATCAAAATTTATTTTAGTGTTGTTAGAAAATAGAAATCGTCCAGTTTGCGGCACAAGGCGGGCGGGAATGGGAATAATATTGTAGTGATTTTCTTCCAAAAGTGGCGGATTGCTGTTGCCGTTGCAAGAGAACAGAATCATGCAGGAAAGGTAAGTTCCTAATTTTTGGAACAGCTGTATTTTTTCTTTTGTAAAAAAAAGCATCTTATAAAAAGTTGAATGATTGATGGGCAAAGTTACGATTTTGGGGCGAATGTAGTGATAAATGTTAGAGAAACATTTTAGTAACTTTAGTTACGCAAGGATTTTAAATTGACTTTTTTGAATTTAGCCTTGTAGCTATTTACTTGGTTTTTGTCACTTTTTTCTTTTCTCCTTTCCTTTTGGGGAAGGTGTCGGGTGGGAACAAAAAAAAAAGAGCCGCAGCTAACAGGCGTCAGCCACGACTCTTCTAACCCCAAAAAACGCACCCGAAAAGGGAATCGAACCCTTTAAAAACTAACTCCTTACGGGTTTTAGACAATTCGCTACTACCTTTCTATGTAGCTATTTACCAGTTTGGAACGCAAAGATATGACTATATATTTTACTGTGCAACTTTTTTATAAAAAAGTTTTTACAATAAAATATATTAATGCTCCAATCGTAGCAGAAACGGGGATTGTGAGTATCCAAGCCCACAGCAAACTTATCGTTACGCCCCAGCGAACTGCCGAAATTCGTTTCGTCACGCCGACTCCAATGATAGCACCTGTGATAGTATGCGTGGTGCTGACCGGAATTTTGAAATGTTCGGTCATAAATAAGGTAATAGCTCCCGCAGTTTCGGCAGCCACGCCTTCGAGGGGAGTGACTTTGGTGATTTTCGTACCCATCGTCTTGATGATTTTCCAGCCGCCCGACATAGTGCCGAGCGCGATGGCGGAGTAGCAAGCTAACGGCACCCAATCGGGCATTTCTTTGAGGGTTGGGATTTTTCCGGCGGCGACGAGTGCGGCGGCGATGATGCCCATTACTTTTTGAGCGTCGTTGCCGCCGTGTCCAAGACTGAATGCTGCGGAGGACACTAATTGGAGTCGTCGGAACCAGTTGTCCGCTTTTCGAGGGCTTGCATTTTTGCTGATGTGGACGATAATAATGGTAATCGTGGAAGAAATAACCAAACCGATGATAGGTGCGAGGACGATAAAGGCGGCAATCTTTCCGATGACTTCCATTTTGGGAGCTGAAAAACCGCCGTTTGCGATGGCTGCGCCCGCAAAACCGCCTATCAAAGTGTGCGATGAGCTGGACGGAATCCCGTACCACCAAGTGAGCAAGTTCCAAAAAATAGCGGCTATCAATCCCGCCATGATGACATGGAGCGTAATAAATTCGGCATTGACTGACTTGGCGATGGTGTTGGCTACGCCGTGGTCTTTGAAGACAAAAAAAGCGACAAAATTGAAAAATGCTGCCCAAACGACCGCCTGAAAGGGCGAAAGTACCTTCGTAGAAACGATGGTGGCTATCGAGTTGGCGGCATCGTGAAAGCCGTTGATGTAATCAAAAACCAATGCCAAGCCTATGACGATGTAAAGTAATTCCATAAAAATAAAAAACTATAAATATCTGAATTTTGGACTATTGGGAACGCGTCTAAAATAAAATAAGTTCTTATACTTAAATAGATGACATTTATTATTCGACATAATTCGTTGATTTTCAATAGTTTATGATGACTCAAAATTAAAAACTAAAAACTTATAACTACTTACTTATTTTTTCTGCTAAATTATAAACAATCACTTCGTTATTTTTTCGTTTCAACGCCCTGCGTTGCGCCTCAAAAATGCCTTGTTGTTGATTGAATTGGTTAGAAAAAATTGAGTACTTTATTTTTTCTTCATTCCTTACGAATTTTTTATCAAAATAGATTCTATCGCGTTGGCGACATCTTCGCATTTGTCGGTCGCAGTTTCCAGATTTGCGTAGATTTCTTGGTATTTGATGACGGTGATAGCGTCTTTTTCGTGTTCAAAAAGGTTGGCTATTGCCATATTAAATATGTCGTCGGCGTTGTTTTCGAGGCTATTTACCTTCACCAGAGCTTCCCGAATCCGCGTATAGTTGTTCAAACTTTTGAGGTCAGTCAGAGCGATGTGGAGTTCTTGGGTGGACTGTTCGATGATTTCTGCCAAGCGGCGCATGGGGTCAGTTATCTCACCGATTTTGTACAAGTCAATCCGCTTGGAGGACGCAAAAATATAATCCACTACATCGTCCATCGCCGATGCGAGGTGCAAAATATCTTCTCTATCAAAAGGCGTAATGAAGTTGGCACTCAATTCGGTAAAGATTTCGTGGGTGATTTCGTCCCCAACGTGTTCGAGGTCTTCTATTTTTTTGATGTATTCCCTTCTTTTTTCCAACGGCGCGTTGAGGAGTTCGGTCAGCACTTTTGCGGTGTCCACCATATTGCTGGAGGCTTTGTTGAAGAGTGTAAAAAACTTGCGGTCGCGGGGAGCAAAAAAAGCAAAAAACTTATTGATAATCATAATATGAATTGAAAAGTTGGTATCTAATTTTTTAGTCGATAGCGATATATCTCAAAGGTGCAAAACTACACAATAGATGTAGAAAAATCAAAATTCAGTGTTAATTGAATATTATTTTTTTGGTAGCGCATGAATTTTCGCTTCGAGCTGTGGTGCGAAATAAGCGAGCGTCAATCTTAAAACAATTTATTTTAAAACAAATTCATTTTTTTTATAAAAATTGTTTTAAATTAAAATATTGATAACCAGCATTTTAAATATTACAAAAATAAAAATTAAAAAAAATGTTTTAAAATATTTGGAAATAAAAAACAAATTGTTGTATATTTGCATCACCAAAAGTAATTAACACAATTTATTTTAATCGTACATTCAAACATACTTCGACATGAGAAAAACTACCGACACCCAAGCTAAAAATTTATTTCAAGAAAATAAATCACAAAGCCAAACTACACACAAACAGGTGCGCAGCGACCGCCGCCTGACGACCGATACGACGGTTACATTCGCAGATTTTGGGGCAATCGTATTCCAGTTGCTCCAGCAGTTAGTTATTTCGTTGCCCAAAATCTTGCGGTATCTTCGCTACCAGTTTTTTCCAAAATCCAACGTCACGGGCGGTGTGACGCTCGGCGCGCCAGCCTTGAAGTTGGGTGCGGTGGCAGCGTTGGCTTTTGTGGCGATGAAAAGCGATTTTCGCATCCAAGTGAGCAGCAACAACAGTCGTGACAAAAAAGAAATTTGGAAAGATGACCGCAGCAGCGAGCGAGTCCGCCCTGCCGCCGAAGCGATGTCCGTTGGATTTCGTGAAAAAGCGACTCCACGCAGCAGCGACGCCAACCCTTTCGCACCCGTTTCGGCGGCAATGCTGAACGATGCGGAGGCGCAAGATTATATCCAAAAATTCTCGAAAGTCGCCGTGCAAGAGATGCGCCAGTTTGGAATCCCCGCCAGCGTGTGTATGGCGCAGGCGTTGGTCGAAAGCAGGAGCGGCAACAGCGTGCTTTCCAAAAAGAACAACAATCATTTTGGCATCAAATGTTTTTCGCACAACTGCAAAAAAGGACATTGCACCAACTTTACGGACGACAACCACAAGGATTTTTTCAGAAAATTTGACAGTCCTTGGCAAAGCTGGCGCGAACACAGCAAGCTCATCGCCTCCGGACGGTATGCGTCTTTGCAACGTTTTGGGCGAGATTACAAGAGTTGGGCGCGCGGACTCAAAGAGGCTGGCTATGCAAGCGATGCCGATTACCACGAAAAATTGATTGACATTATCGAGAAATTCAAACTTTTTGAGTTGGACAAATAACGACAAGAAGTGATTGGTTTTTAGTCGCACAGGTAACTGATAATCAATTAGTTACGATGCTTTAAATCATATATAAGTTCTTAATTACTTGTGCATAATTACCGTCGTTTAAAAATCCCGCAGGGATTAAATGTTTATAAAAGACAAATGCCTTATATCTGCGACCCCTTCGGGGTCGGACGCGATGTACCATATATTTTTTTACAAAAGTTTGATGTCTATTGCATCAGGTTGTAAAACTGTTTTTTTAACTACACTTAAATAGATAGCATTTTAATATTCGACATAATTAGCTGATTTTCAATAATTTATAATGACTCAAAATTAAAAACTAAAAACTCATAACTACTTAATTGTATAAAATTGCAACAATTCCCAATATTTTTTTTAAAAAACTGAAATCAAAACACTATTTTATTATGGAAAAATTTACACACTTACTTTTTATTTCGCTCGTAGCGGGCGGTTTTTTTCTCGCTCCTCAAGCGTCGTCGAGTTCTAATTTTGAAAAAAATAACCGACCGACGCAGGCGCAAAAAGTAATCGGCGAGCCGACTGCCCCAAACATACCGAGTTTGGGGGCGCAGATTCGGGCGGCACGCCTGAAAAAGAAAATGTTAGCAGCCACTTTGGCTTCTTCGACCGGACTTACTGTAGAGAATATGACGAATATCGAAAACGACAGAGCCGTACCAACCCGAAATATCCTCATCGAAATCCAACAATTATTGGATTGCGAGTTGATTTTTGACGGAAAAGTAGGCAACCAAAAGGGCTTCAGATGACTCAAGCGTGCGGCAGATTCCGCACGGCTTTCTAAACACAACGTACTATTAATGATGAGAAAACTACCGTGTCAGCAAAAAAAGGTAGTAAGTTAAAAAAATCAGTTTGTAAATTACTCTATTTCATATCCAAACTGTTGGTTTTCGTATAGAAGTCTATTCCATGCCGCCTTAAAAGTAAGGCGGCTTTTTTTATGCCCGTAGGGGACGGTTGGTCAGAATCCAGTTGCCGTCCACGTCCAAAAATGTTGCTTCTGGGAATGTTTGTTGGAATATTTTTTGAAAAAAATGTTGGGTATATCTTTTTTCTACATCGGTGGCAGTCAGACGATTGTAAAGTAAAATGCCTGTTTGAGGTTGCAGTCGCTTGGCGAGTCCCTCCAAAAACAACGTTTGCTCCATTTGGCTCGGCACGAGGTGGTCCAAAAAAACGTCCATACAAATCATATCGAATTTGCGACCGCTTTGCGACACATATTGCGCAGCGTCCGCGCAGACGAACTCTATTGGGGAGCGCAGCTCGTCGGTCACATATTTTTTGGCTAAATGAATTACCACTTCGTCAATCTCGACGGCGGTATAAGCGTATTTTTTGTGAAATTTTTTTTCCAACATATACGGAATACTGCCCAGACCGAAGCCGAGCAATAGGACGCTTTTGGGTTCGTTTTTGCCCAAATTTATTTGCTCAAAAGCTTTAAAAAAATTGTCGTAAAGGTCGCCAAAAGAGTAGATGACGTTGGGAGTTTTGAGCAAATATCGACCGCTCCGAAGGCACACGTCGAGCGTCGGATTGAAGGGGCTGCTCGTATTTTCGATGTGAAATTCGTGGAAATAGGAAAGAATTTTTTTCCAAAGCGGCTGCTTCATTCAGCCGTTTTAGGTTTTTCCCAATTCCGATATTTGGCGGAATACTTAAAGATATTTTCTAAAATTGCTTTCTCTACTACATCGAAAGTTATTTTTCTGCGCTCAAAAACTCGTTGTGCGGAGTCTGCTGCTTTGTCGAGTGCGTAGGTGGTAAAGCCAGCCGCGCCGCCCCACGAGAAGGAGGGAATAAAATTGCGTGGGAAGCCTGCGCCAAAAATATTTGCTGACACGCCCACCACTGTCCCTGTGTTGAACATCGTGTTGATGCCGCATTTGGAGTGGTCGCCCATGATAAGCCCGCAAAACTGCAAGCCGGTTGCGGCAAAATTATCGGTCGTGTAGCTCCAAAGTTTTACCTCGTCGTAGTTGTTTTTTAGGTTTGAATTGTTGGAGTCTGCTCCGATGTTGCACCATTCGCCGAGGATAGAATTGCCCAAAAATCCGTCGTGTGCCTTATTGGAGTGTCCTATCAAAATGGAGTTGCTGACTTCGCCGCCTACTTTACAGTCGGGTCCGAGCGAGGTAGCACCGTATATTTTTGACATCATTTTTATCGTCGAGCCTTCGCCCATCGCAAACGGTCCACGGATAGCGGAGCCTTCCATGATTTCTGCGTTTTTCCCGATGTAAATAGGTCCGTTGTTGGTGTTCAAGATGCTGCACTCCACTTTCGCGCCTTCTTCGAGGAAGATTAATTTTTCGTTGCCAATCACGCGGTTGCTGTCACTCAAAGGCTGCGAAACGCGTTTTTTGGTCAGCATCGCAAAGTCTTGTTCGATGGCTTCGGCGTTGAGGACGAACAAGTCCCAGAGGTGTGTGATTTTGCGGACGTTGTGGAGCAGGGTAGTTTCGATGCCTTGCAGCTCCGATATTTCCTCGTTGTTGAGCATTTTCTCAAACTGCTCTTCGTCCATGCGGGCGGCGATGAGTTCGCCGTCTTGGAGCAGAGCTTGGTTGTCTTCCAATTCGTTGATTTGCGCACAAAGTTCATCGGTCGGCACTATTGAGCCGTCGATTACGTAGTTGTCTTCTTTGATGTTGATGGGAAATTTATCCACCAGATATTCCTGCGTGATGTAAGAAACTTTGCCGCCCAACTTGCGCTCCCATTTTTCGCGCAGCGTAACGATGCCGACCAGCAGCTCCCCAATCGGGCGCGTGTAGGTAAGTGGCAACAGTTGGTTGCGGGTTTCGTTGTCGAATAGGATAATATTTTTCATCGGTAGAGGCGCGTTTTTTTATTGGTTACATCACAGGAGCGCAATTTTTTCCAAAAAAAAGTCCCATCAAAACGAGTTTGGCGGGACTTTTTTTTCAACAAAAAAATTAGGCTTCGGTTTTTGCAAACTTCGAGAATTTTTTGTTGAACTTATCAATCCGACCTGCGGTGTCTACGAATTTCATTTTTCCAGTAAAAAATGGGTGTGAGTAGCTTGATATTTCCAACTTGATGAGTGGATATTCGTTGCCGTCTTCCCACATTACTTTTTCTTTGGATACTGCGCAAGAGCGGGTCAAAAATGATTCATCGCAAGAGAAATCTTTGAACACTACGGTGCGGTATGCTGATGGGTGGATGTCTTTTTTCATGTATCTAAATATATGGTTTTTAAATTTCCTGCAAAGGTAGAACTATTTTTTTTATTATCAAAATATGTTTGAATTTATTTTTCATATTTCGTTGCCCCAGCCGGGGAAAAAAACGTCTTCAAAGTGCTGTATGCTTGGTGTTTGGTGGGGTAGGATGACGACCGCGATGAGGTCGAAGCGAATTTCGCCATCGTGTTGGGCTTTTTCGCAATACAATTCGGCGGCGTGCGACATGAATTTTTCTTTTTTTGGGGTAAAAAATTCTTCGGGTGCGCCAAAAAACACGCTACTTCGAGTTTTTACTTCCACGAACACCATCACGGAATTTTGTTCGGCGATGAGGTCTATTTCCGCTCTGCTCCACCGCCAGCTTTTTTCTAAAATAACGTAGCCTTTTTTTTCCAAAAAATCTGCTGCCAACTGCTCGCCCAATTTGCCAAGTTCGTTGTGCTGCGCCATTTTTTTGGGATAAAATTTTAAGAAAATTTAAAAAAAAAAAAGCCCGAAGCGGCTAAAATCGGTTTTTAGGCTTCGGGTAATGTGTTGTGTATTCTCTCCTCCGTATGTTATGAAAAACCTACTGCGTCCGTAGCTTTTTTATGAAGGAAAATCTTAAAATTGATTGTTCCACTAAATTACTTCCGTAGAACAAACTTAACGTTTCAATTATTGTGCCAAATATTACATTTTTTTGCGATGTGATGTATTTTCTGTGATTTTCTTCACAATTCAAAAGCAGTTAATTTTTTGCTGACTTTCAGAATCTTCACGATTTCTTGTACGGCGACCGTAAATGGCTCAAAAAGCGTATGATTGTCCGAAATTAATTTCAGGTGGGTACAGTTTCCGAACCTATCCAAGCATTTTTGGATTCTTTTCACCCAAACGCCCATTTCGGTACAGACGGTGTATATTTCATTTTCCAAAATATCGCTATCGTTGGCGACGGTGCAGAGGACTATGTCGCCGGGGCGAATGGTGGGGAGCATACTTTCGCCTTCTACGCAATATGCAATCAGTGAACTGCCTAAACCGGGCATTTCTTGGCTGCTTTGTGGGGGCTTTTTGCCCAATGCAGCAGCTTTATGAGCAAACTTCGTTTGTGTTGCCATAGCAAGTAAATAGAGTAAGGAGGTAGAGAAAAAAACAAAAAGTAGTTTTTTTCTCTACCTTAATGGATTAAAAATTCGTAAAAAATCAAAAAAAGTCATAGTTTGGTGTCCAATCACGGGCTTTTACATATCGCTGATGCGGCGTGTCACCTTATAAAGTTTCGTATATTCGTTCACTTCTTCCTCAAACGGGTCGTGCTCGAGGTAGTTGGCTGAAATCAATTTCAGGTGTGTGACTCGCTTCTTTTTGGGGTTGGCGTGTATCTTCTGGACGTACTTCACCCACACGGCACCGTTGTTTTTGACGGCATATATATCGTTATCTTTGATGTCATTCACGCCATTTATTTCTCTACAAATCACGATGTCGTAATTCATAATGACGGGTTCCATACTGTTCCCCACAATCGGAAAAGCGACCAATCCGCTGCCCGCCATACCCGGAATAGAGAAAAGCTCGAAGTCTTCGCTCGCAAAACTTCCAGCGTCCACCGCCGCTCCCGCAAAAGCCTGCACAGAAGTGAACAATATATTGGCTTTGCCCGATGTATCGCTCTCCAAACTCACGTCGGAAGCTGGAAGATTTAGACCAAAAGGCGTACCCATTCCGTACATCATAAACGTTTCGTTCACGCCATATTGCTTGCAAAGTGGCTGGACGTGGTGATAATCAATCACTCGCTTATCGTCGGGATTGAGGAAAGCGCGCACGATATGTCCGTAACTTTTGTTGCCCAGAATTTGCTCCGCAAAGTCGCCCATGCCTTTTCCTGCGCGGTCGTTCATCACTACATCGCCACGTGCTTCGAGCAGTTTGAATACTTCCACGAATCTTTTATTGAGGTCTGTCCTGTCTTTACCTATCATTGTTTTAATTTTTTATAGAGTTGGAAAATAGATGAAAAAGCATTTTTGTTTTTGATACTGCAAAGGTAAAACAAATAATGTTAATAAACAAATAATTTTTTATTTTTATTTTAAAAATAATTTCAAACTACTTTTTTGTGGCTTTTCCGACCTTCGCGAGCCAAAAAAATAGGACAAAAAACACTTTCTTTGTTTTATTGTTATCAAATGGCTTTTAGTTCCTACCATAATGTATTAACTTTGCGCTCGAGATATAAATGTTATATTGGTCAATAAAATAAAAAATTATGCAAAATACGGCGATGGATTATGTGCCGATACTGATGATGTTCGTGGTAGCGGCTGGCTTTGTGGGCTTGGTGATGGGCGTGACGCACTGGATGGGTCCGCAAAAAAAATCAAAAACCAAGCTCGAAACCTTCGAGTGTGGGATTGACGTGCAAGGCAATGCGTGGGTACCGTTCAGTGTAAAATACTTTTTGGTGGCTATTTTGTTTGTTTTGTTTGACGTAGAGGTAATTTTTATGTATCCTTGGGCAGTCAATTTCAAAAAATTAGGCGCGCTTGGTATGTTCGAAATGTTCACTTTTACGGGCTTTTTGCTGGTTGGCTTCTTTTATATTATCAAAAAAGGTGCTCTGAAATGGGAGTAAATTTTTGTCACAAAATTTCTATTTTTTAGAAAAATTAATTAAAAATTATTATGAAAAATAATATAGACATCAACCCCGATATTCGTCCCGAGGGACACGAAGGACAGGGTTTTTTTGCTACTTCGCTCGACAAAGCGGTTGGATTGGCGCGCAAAAATTCGCTCTGGCCCCTCCCGTTTGCGACCTCTTGCTGCGGCATAGAGTTTATGGCGACTATGGCTTCGCATTACGATTTGGCTCGATTTGGTTCCGAGCGGTTGAGTTTTTCGCCCCGTCAGGCGGATTTACTGATGGTAATGGGTACGATTTCTAAAAAAATGGGACCCATTTTGCGCCAAGTCTATGAGCAGATGGCAGAGCCAAAATGGGTGCTTTCGGTAGGAGCTTGCGCCTCTACGGGCGGTATTTTCGACACTTACAGCGTCCTGCAAGGCATCGACCGCATCATTCCTGTGGACGTGTATGTTCCCGGCTGCCCGCCGCGTCCCGAGCAAATTATTGACGGCATTTTGCAGATTCAGTCGCTCGTGGAAACCGAAGAACGTCGCCGCCGAGATGAGCCGCAATACAAACAAATGCTCACGAAATACGGCATTGAGTAGAAAATAATTTTTTTATTTTACGCATAAATAACCTGAACAATGAGAACCTTAAACGTTTCAATTTCGGATATAGAATATAAGAAATTTGGACTTAAACAAGAACAATTAAGTTTTACAGACTTTATAGAGCTTGTGAGCAAGGAATTGATGCGTCAAAACCTTGATAAATGCGTTGAACTTGCCAATAAATACGGTTTGTCAAAAATGACAATGGACGAAATTTCTGACGAAGTAAAAGCGGTAAGAAAAGATGCAAAAAATCGTCATTGATACTAATGTTATCGTTTCAAGTCTTATTCAGCGAAACTATCCATACTTCATAATTAACGAACTGTTCATTGATGAGAAATTTCAACTTTGTGTTTCAGAAGAATTAATGGCTGAATATTATGAGGTTTTAACAAGGATAAAGTTTGCAAAATTCCAAGATTTTTTTGCTCGTGCAGAAACTTTACTTGCAGACATTGAAGCCAAAGCAGTAAAATATTATCCTACAATTACGATTGAACTTATTTCTGACGACGACGATAATATGATTTTAGAACTTGCAGATGAATGTAATGCCGATTTTGTAATTACGGGAAATACCACAGATTTTATTTTTCCGACTTATAAACAAACTAAAATTGTAACGCCAAGAGAATATTGGTACAACTATAAGCCAAAATAAAGTAAGTAAAATAGACGGTATTTAAAATTATGATTGATGCTGCGCCGACAGACGTACCGAAATAAAATTTTGAAGACGCTGTCACAATCATCAATAAATTGAAATAAGTAGTTATAAGTTTTTAGTTTTTAATTTTGAGTCGTCATAAACTGTTGAAAATCAACGAATTATGTCGAATATTAAATGTCATCTATTTAAGTGTAAGAACTTAATTGAAAATCAATTACTTATGAGTATTGAGGAGCAAGAATTATTCAAAAAAAGTTATTACGATGAGGCGATGCGCTACATCGAAAACGCCAACGAAACGTTGAGTAAAAGCCCTCGCGAAGGCAAGTTTTTGTTGGACGAAAAATATGTAAAATCTGCGTGTGGAATCGCATATTTGGGTGTTTTGAAGGCGTTGGACGGTATTTTTCAACTGAAAGAAAGAACGAAACCCAAGCGTCACGCCGACGTTACTTATTACCAGTCAGAGTTGGCAAAATTTGATAAAAAACTCTTGCATTACTTCAACAATGCGTATGATATTTTACATTTGTACGGATATTATCGGGGTACAAAATCGTCAGATGTATTGAAAGAAGGATTTGAGGACGCTGTCACAATTATCAATAAATTGAAATAATTGAAAATCAATTACTTATGAGTATTGAGGAGCAAGAATTATTCAAAAAAAGTTATTACGATGAGGCGATGCGCTACATCGAAAACGCCAATGAAACGTTGAGCAAAGCGCAGCCCGAAGACGGTTATTATTCGGACGATAAATATATGCGTTCTGCGTGCGGGATTGCATACTTGGGTGTTCTGAAAGCGTTGGACGGATATTTTTTGTTGAAAGACCGTCCCAAACCGAAGAAAAACATAGACGTGAGCTATTACCAGTCGGAGTTGGCGAAGTTGGATAAAAAATTGCTGACCAATTTCAAAAGTGCGTATGATATTTTGCATTTGTACGGATATTATCGGGGCGTAAAAAAAGTAAAATTAATCAAAGAAGGCTTCGAGGACGCTGTCACAATCATCAATAAATTGAAATAATTTAAAATTATGCAAACATTTAATCAGTTGGATATCAATGGGATATACTCCTACGCTGATTATTTGATGTGGAAATTTGAGGAAAGGGTTGAAATTATTGCAGGGCGAATTTTTAAAATGGCTGCGCCAGACACGCGCCACCAAAAAGTGTCTATGCGGCTTACTCTGAAAATCGGCGTTTATCTCGAAAAGTCGGCTTGTCAGTTATTTTCTGCGCCGTTTGATGTTCGTTTGCCGCGCGAATCGGGACAAAACTTGGACAACCAAAAAATCTACGATGTCGTCCAGCCCGACTTGTGTGTGATTTGCAATCCCGATATTATAGACGCTCGCGGCTGCAACGGCGCACCAGATTTGGTGGTTGAGATTTTATCGAAAAGCACGTCGCGGAAGGATTTGAAAGAAAAATATGAGCTGTACGAACAGAGCAAAGTAAAGGAATATTGGGTCGTGCATCCGTCCGAACAGACAGTAATAATATACGCACTCAACGAGCAAAATAAATACGTCACCAACGGAAAATTTTTGACTTTTGGCGACACTCTTCACACCGCTATTTTTCCAGATTTGACCATCAATTTGGCGGATATTTTTGAAGAAGATTAAAAAAAATATTTTATAAATAAATGACAACCAACGAATTAACAGAATTGGTGCAGAAAAAATTGCAAGAAAAATTTGCAGACGGACTCGTGAAAACAGAAATTCATTATGACTTTCCTGTTTTTATCGTCCAAAAAGCAATTATTCACGACACGCTGCGCTTTCTCAAAGAAGACGAAACGCTCGCTTTTTCGTTTCTTACCACGCTTTGCGCGCTGCATACGCCCGACAACGCAGGTGCGGAGTTCAGTATGATGTACCAAATGCACAATCTTTCACAAAATTGGCGGATTCGGCTTCGGACTTTTATGCCCAAAGAAAATTTGGAAATACCAACGGTATCTGATATTTTTCCGACCGCCAACTGGATGGAACGACAAGAATATGATTTTTTCGGTATCCAATTCAAGGGACACCCCGACTTGCGCCGAATCCTAAATATGGACGAAATGAACTATTTTCCGCTTCGCAAAGAATTTCCGCTCGAAGACGCGACGCGCCACGACAAGGAAGATAGCTTTTTCGGAAGGTAAAAAAAATATAAAAAATGAGCAAATTCAGTGATTGGACCAAACAAAGATTGGAGCGAACCTTCGGACTGCGAAGGCTCAAAACGCTGCCCGATTTGGAGGATTGGTTCAATTCTGGTGTCACAATAGAGCCGCAAGAAAAAATGTTTGTAGAATATTTACTCCAAATTTCGGCGGATAGAATGGACGACTGGAACGAAGAAGAACTAAAATTCAAATTCATCGGACCTTTGGTGACTACCGTAAATTTTGAAACGGAGCATTTTAGCGCATTCGCCAATCGAACTTTGCAGGGTGTCATAAATGGCGAAACGCTCAACGGACTGCCTGATTTGATGGTAGCTGCTGGGCGGCAAGACCCCGAAATGCCTTACTTTTGCTTGCACGAATACAAGAAAGAAAGCGGCTCCGACGGCGACCCCGGCGGGCAGTGCTTGGCTGCAATGTTAGTGGCGCAGGAGCGGAATCTACCACATGGTTTTCCGATTTACGGTTGCTACGTGATAGGCAGATTTTGGTTTTTTATGATTTTGAAAGGAAAAGAATACGCCGTCAGCATCGGACACAATGCGGGGAAAAATGAAATATTTGATATTTTTAAGGCGTTAAAAACCCTAAAAATTAATATTACCAAACAATATTTTGATTTAAAAGTAGCATAAATAATGAGTGAAATAGCAGCCAACACATTGGTACAAAATCTTGCCGAAAAAGAATATTCTATTCTCAATCTCGGTCCTACGCACCCCGCTACGCACGGGATTTTTCAGAACGTCCTCAAAATGGACGGCGAAATCATCGTTTCGTCCGAGCCGACTATCGGCTATATCCATCGCGCATTCGAGAAACTGGCGGAACGCCGCCCGTACAACCAAATCACGCCCATCACAGACAGGCTCAACTACTGTTCGTCGCCCATCAACAACATGGGCTGGCACATGACGGTCGAAAAACTGATAGCTTGCGAAGTGCCCAAGCGGGCGCAATACCTTCGAGTGATTATTATGGAGCTTTCGCGCATCGCCGACCACATCGTCTGCGACACCGTGATAGCGGTAGATACAGGTGCGATGACTGGTTTTTTGTATATGTTCCAGTGGCGTGAAAAAATTTATGAAATTTTTGAGGAAATTTGTGGCGCGCGCCTGACGACCAATATCGGACGCATCGGCGGCATGGAGCGTGATTTTCCAGACTCTGCGTGGGCGAAGCTCAAGAAGTTTATGGAGGACTTTCCCGCCGCTCTAAAAGAGTTTGAGGGAATGTTGACCCGCAACCGTATTTTTGTGGATAGAACGGTAGATGTGGGCGGCATTACCGCCGAAAAAGCCTTATCTTACGGCTTTACGGGTCCCAATCTTCGTGCTGCGGGCGTGGATTACGACGTGCGCGTGATGAACCCGTACAGCAGCTACGAGGATTTTGAATTTGATATTCCGATAGGTACTTCGGGCGATACTTACGACCGCTTCAACGTCCGTATGGAAGAAATGTGGCAGAGCCTTCGCATCATCGAGCAAGCCGTCCGCAAGCTGCCCGATGGCGCTTTCCACGCCGACGTGCCGGAGTTTTATTTGCCGCCCAAAGAAGACGTTTATTCCAAAATGGAGGCGTTGATTTATCACTTCAAAATAGTGATGGGCGAAACCGATGTGCCGAAAGGCGAAGTCTATCACGCCGTAGAAGGCGGCAACGGCGAGCTGGGTTTTTACTTGGTCAGCGACGGCGGCAGGACACCGTTTCGCTTGCATTTTCGCCGTCCGTGCTTCATTTATTACCAAGCCTACGCCGAGATGATAAAAGGCTCGATGCTTTCGGACGCTATCCTAACGATGAGCAGCATGAACGTCATCGCAGGCGAGTTGGACGCGTAGGTGGTAACGAGAGTTTAGTCGAATTGGGTCAAAACTGTGGTTTGATTTTTTCAATACAATGTTTCTGTACTACCGCTTTCTATGATAAATCATTCAAAATTAATTTCGTCAGAATATTTAGAGGAATATTCCGCAAAATTGGAAGGAAATTGGTCAAAAATATTGCATCGCTTGACAGCAAAGGATTTTTATGTGCAAAATGACTTTGAATACGAGATACAATCGTCCGCGGCGTATTCTTCTAATATAGAAGGCAATAGTATTGACATTGATACGTACTTGAAAAATAAAAAGTTTAAGATACAATCAAAACCAAAAGAAATGATAGAAATTGACGATTTGATTTCCGCCTACCACTTCGGAATGAAAAACAAGTTGAATCAGACTAATTTTTTGGAAACTCACAAGCTGTTGAGCAACACGGTTTTGACACTAAAAAATCAGAAAGGAAAATTAAGAAATCAACAAGTTGGAATATTTAGTGGCGGAAAAGTTGAATATATGGCGGTCGAGCCAGAATTTGTAAAAGAGGAGTTTTTAAAATTATTTTCTGACATCGACGAATTGTTGAGTCAAGATTTGCCGCCAGAAAAAATATTTTATTACGCCTCCATGATTCATTTAGTATTTGAAAAAATACACCCTTTTATGGACGGTAACGGGCGAGCGGGGCGGCTTTTGGAGAAATGGTTTTTGGCTCAAAAGTTAGGGGCAAATGCTTGGTCGGTCCATAGTGAAAAATATTACGCTGCACACCGTTCAGAATATTATGAAAAAATACACATCGGCTACAATTATTACGCTCTAAAAATGGAGCGATGTGTACCATTTCTTTTGATGTTGCCCAAATCGTTGGAGCTATAAATTTAATCAATCATATTTTTATTATATAAATGACTGAAAATCAAAAAAATATACAGTTTTCTGCCGATACATTGGCGACGGCGAATAAAATAATCGCTCGCTATCCAGAAGGCAAACACAAGTCGGCTTTGATTCCGATATTGCATCTCGCACAAGCCGAGTTCGACGGTTGGTTGAGCGCGCCTACGATGGATTATGTAGCCGAGCTGCTTCATATCCAGCCGATTGAGGTGTACGAAGTAGCGTCTTTTTATTCGATGTTCAACCTTCGCGCGGTCGGAAAATGTGTCTTGGAAGTCTGCCGCACCAGCTCCTGCTGGCTCATGGGAGCCGAAGATGTGGTGCGCCACATTGAGCAAAAACTACACATCAAAGACGGCGAAACAAGTGCCGACGGACAATTTACCCTCAAAACGGTCGAATGTCTTGGAGCTTGTGGCTACGCTCCGATGATGCAAGTCGGTGGAGACTTTCACGAGTTTTTGACGCTCGAAAAAGTAGATGATTTAATCGAAAAATATCAAAAATGTGACACGCGTCCAACTTATATGACTGATAATGTTTTAAAATAAAAACTTATTTTTTATGCCATCAACGACTACTGCCGCCGCACCTTTGGGCATCGCCGCCGACTACTTGACGTGGGAACGCTCGAAGCCGAAACACGAGCGCAGCGAACTGTTTTTTCTAAAAAATTTTGATATGGCTGGAGCAAAATGGGCGCATAATATAATATGCTCCAACCTAAATTATCTTTTACAAATGATACTCCGAGATAAGGGGTTTTATGTTGCACAAAGCGACTTACGAGTGAATGACCCTCTGGGAAATTATTTTTATCCCGATTTAGTGCTTATCAAAGGAGAGCCTAAAATGCTGGAGGACAGCTATTTAGATACTTTGACTAATCCGCATTTGATTGTAGAAGTCTTATCGAACTCGACAGAGCGACTGGACAAAGAAGCAAAATTCAAGGGTTATCGCCACATCGAAAGTCTGCAGGAATATGTGTTGGTAAGTCAAGACGCAGCGTTTGTGAAGTCTTATTTTCGCAATTCGCAAGGCGACTGGTTGGTGGGCGAATATTACGAGTTGATGACCGACTTGATGGCTTTCAAAAGCGTGGAAGCTGCTATTTCGCTGCAAGAAATTTACAAAGGAGTTTTTTAAAATAAAATAAAATGCCGTATAGCAATTTTAAAAAAATGCAGCAAGTCGTGACGAAATTTGGTTTAAGTATTCAGCGCCACGAACTTTTTGGGGCGAATATTGCGCCCGTCGAGCCGTCACAAGTGTTGCTTGCGGTGTTGGAAAGAGGAAAAAAAATTGGTTTCACGTCAGAAAAAGAACGCTCGGAGCGTTTGGTGTCGCCAGTTTTGACAGAAGTAGTGGAGCTGAATAACTACCAAATCACGCTCTATTCGGGACACGATTTGGAGGTAGATGCCGAGAATGGACTAAAAGGGGAGTGCGACTACCTCATGTCGCTCGGCAGCAAGGCGTTGGAAGTGATTGAAGCACCGATTTTTAGTGTAGTCGAAGCAAAAAAAGAGGATATGGAATATGGCACTGCGCAAAGTATCGCACAATCCATTGGAATACAGCGTTTTAACGCCCAAAGAGGAATTTTTTTTCCTTACACTTATGGCTGCGCGACCGACGGACTGCAATGGCGGTTCTTCAAATTGACCGATAAAATTGTTCATTTGGACACAAAAACTTACTTGCTTTCAGAATTGTCACAAATATTAGGAATTTTTTTATTTATTTTTGAAGATTGCAAACATTTTGAACCCAATTAAATTGATTAAGTAGTTATAAGTTTTTAGTTTTTAATTTTGAGTCGTCATAAGCTGTTGAAAATCAACGAATTATGTGGAATAATAAATGTCATCTATTTAAGTGTAAGAACTTAAATAAAATTATATAGCGTTAAATATACTGATTTATGTCAAAGAAAATATTACTTAAAAACGACCACGTCGCAGGAATTCGTTTCCTCAAAACCTATCGAGAAAACGGCGGCTACACCGTGTTGGAAAAAGCATTAAAAACGATGCCGCCCGAAACGATAGTTGAAGAAGTCAAAAAATCTGGCTTGCGTGGTCGTGGCGGAGCAGGCTTCCCAACGGGTATGAAATGGTCATTTTTGGCGAAACCCGAGGGCGTGCCGCGCTACGTAGTTTGCAACGCCGACGAGTCCGAACCCGGTACTTTCAAAGACCGATACCTCATGGAGCGAATCCCGCATTTGCTCATCGAAGGTATGGTTTTGAGTAGTTTTGCGCTCGGCGCGCGCACGTCTTATATCTACATTCGGGGCGAATATTTTTTCGTAGCTCGCATCGTAGAGCAGGCTCTCGAAGAAGCATATTCGGCGGGATTGCTCGGCAAAAATATTTTGGGCAGCGGCTTTGACCACGATTGCTACATTCAGATAGGCGCAGGAGCTTACATTTGTGGCGAAGAAACTGCGTTGCTCGAAAGCCTCGAAGGCAAGCGTGGAAATCCGCGTATCAAGCCGCCTTTTCCAGCTATTGCTGGACTTTACGGCTGCCCAACGGTGGTCAATAACGTAGAAACCATCGCCGCAGTAGTGCCAATCGTGGAGATGGGAGGCGACGAATATGCTAAAATCGGCATCGGAAGATCTACGGGAACTAAATTGATTTCGGCGAGCGGACACATCAATAAGCCGGGCGTTTATGAGATAGAAATGGGCGTTCCAGTAGAGGAATTTATTTATTCTGACCAATATTGCGGCGGTATTCGAGGCGGACGGAAGCTGAAAGCGGTCGTCGCTGGGGGTTCGTCGGTGCCGATTTTGCCTGCCGAATTGATACTCAAATTGGCGAGTGGCGAGCCGCGCTTGATGAGCTACGAAAGCCTTGCCGACGGCGGATTTGCGACGGGGACGATGTTGGGTTCGGGCGGATTTATCGTGATGGACGAAACGACGAGCATCGTCAAAAATTTATTCAATTTTACTCGTTTCTACCACCACGAAAGTTGCGGACAGTGCAGCCCATGTCGAGAAGGAACGGGTTGGATGGAGAAGATTTTGAGAAAAATATTAGCGGGAAAAGGCAGTCTTGCAGACGTTGATTTACTGTGGGATATTCAGTCGAAAATAGAAGGAAAAACGATTTGTCCGCTCGGCGATGCAGCTGCGTGGCCCGTAGCGAGTGCGATACGACATTTCAGAAAAGAGTTTGAGGACTATGTCACAAACCCCGCAAATATCGAAGATGTGAAGCATTATTTTCGCCTCAAAGCGCAGTTGGTAGCGTAAGAATTTTGGCAAAGGTGGCAAAAAAAATTTTCAGCACCTAAAATGTATAAATTATTGCTTGAACACAATTTACATACGTTTATTCGCAAGAAAATCCCCAAAATAAAGGATATTTGCGCGCGCTGTGCAGTGGACTCGTTGAGTGTATTTGGCTCGGCGACAAAAGGTACGTTCAAAAAAGAGAGCGATGTAGATTTTTTGGTGCAATTTTGTCAGATACCTTTGGAAAATTATGCGGAAAATTATTTCGATTTTGTAGAAAGTTTGGAGCAGTTACTCAAACGACCAGTAGATTTGGTAACTGAAAAATATATGAGCAATCCGTACTTTATTAAATCTGTAAGTGAGAATAAAATTTTGATTTATAGCTTGAATGAAGAAATAAAAAAAATTGCTCAATGATATTCTGATTTCCATTCTTTCGATTGACGAATATATAAGCGAAAAAAAGGATTTTAACGTTTTTCAGAAGCAAGAGCTGTTGCGCAGAGCCGTCGAAAGAGAGTTAGAAATTATAGGCGAAGCCGTAAATAAGTTGTCAAAAATCAATCCTGAATTAAAAATTTCTGATGCCGCAAAAATCGTGGGGCTTCGGAACAGGACTATTCACGCCTACGACGCGATAGACAACGAACTCATTTGGGCGGTAGTCATCAAATATTTACCGAACTTGAAAACAAGTATTGTTAGTTTGTTGGAGGAGTAAAATTTTTTAGGCTATAAAATTTATACACAAAATGGCAAAAAGTACTGGAAATAGCAGCCGCAACGGAGCAGTCAAAAACCACTCCCAAGTGTTCAATCCCGCGACCGGTCATTACATTAAACGAGATTCAACCACAGGTCAGTTTTTGGAAGTAAAAAGTGACGGCAAACCGTTCAAAGGGATTCGTAAAGAACGCTCTAACATAAAAGCCAACCCAAATATTAGTAAAATAGTTGCGCAGCAAGCAGAGGAGGCGGTCATAGCGGTACGAAATAAAATAATGGCGAAAAAATGAAAGGGAAAAATATTGACTACGCTCAAAATGTATTCATTAATTGCCCATTTGATGCTAATTATCAAGATTTGTTCAATGCAATTTTGTTTACTGTCACAAGATGCGGTTTTATTTTGCGGTGTTCAAAAGAGTTTGGAGATGATTCCGATACGATAAGAATTGAAAATATATTACAGTTAATCGAAGAAAGTAAATATGCGATACACGACTTGTCGCGAGTGAATGTCAACGAAACCGAGCCTTTGCCGCGCTTCAATATGCCATTGGAGTTGGGTATTTTTATAGGTTGCCGACGGTTTGGGTCAAAAACACATCAAGCGAAAAAGTATTTGATTTTTGAAAGTAATAAATTTAGGTTCAAACAATTTATCTCTGATTTGTCGGGGCAAGACATTCAGGCGCACGAAGACAGCGTAGAAAAAGTAATCAAATGTATTCGTAATTTTTTAACAGAAAAAACGATGTCCATTGTCCCAAGTCCGAGTATTATTGCAAAAGAATACGAAGAATTTTTGGGAATATTACCTGATTTGTGTGCCGAAAAATTGTGGATTCCGTCAGAATTCACGTTTTCCGAATTTTCAAGCCTCGTGACCAGTTGGACTTCAACAGACAGAAATGGGGTTGATTGATAACGTGATTATTTTTTAATGATTAGTTTTTATTTTTAAGTTCTTACACTTAAATAGATGACATTTAATATTTGACATAATTCGTTGATTTTCAATAGTTTATGATGACTCAAAATTAAAAACTAAAAACTTATAACTACTTACAAGTAATTGCTAATCAATTAGTTACAATATTATATAACTACAAATAGTTCTGTAAAAATATTTAAAAAAAATTAATTTTTAGAAATATATATTATTTTATGCCATTAGTAACCATTGACGACATACAGATTGAAGTACCCGAAGGGACAAGCATCTTGCAAGCCGCTCGACAAATAGAGGCAAGCGGCTTGGGCAACGTTGCGCCGCCCGCCATGTGCTACTACACCAAACTCAAAACGAGCGGCGGCTACTGCCGCACCTGCATCGTCAAGGTAGAGCAAGGCTCCGCCAAAGACCCACGCCCGATGCCCAAACCCGTCGCCAGTTGTCGCACAACGGTCATGGACGGAATGGTGGTGCGCAACAAAACCGCTCCTGACTTGCTCGAAGCGCGCGCCGGAGTCGTCGAGTTTTTGTTGCTCAATCACCCTTTAGACTGCCCCGTGTGCGACCAAGCAGGCGAATGTCACCTCCAAGATTTGGCGTACGAACACGGAAAAGCAGCCACCCGATACGAATTTGAACGCCGCACATTTGAAAAAATTGACATCGGCGACCACATCAAACTTCACATGACGCGCTGCATTCTTTGCTATCGCTGCGTAAAAGTTGCCGACCAACTTACCGACGGACGAGTGCACGGCGTGATGAATCGCGGCGACGTATCCGAAATTTCGACGTATATCCAAAATGCGATTGAGAACGATTTTTCGGGCAATGTGATAGATGTCTGTCCAGTCGGAGCTTTGACGGATAGGACTTTCCGCTTCAAAAGCCGTGTTTGGTACACCAAACCCGTCGATGCGCACCGCGACTGCCCGACGTGCAGCGGAAAAGCGCGCGTGTGGTTCAAGGGCGACGAAGTGCTGCGGGTGACGGCTCGCAAAGACCAGTTCGGCGAGGTAGAAGAATTTATCTGCAACACCTGTCGCTACGACAAAAAAGAAGGCAGTGACTGGACGATAGAAAAGCCGAGCAAAGTAGCCCGCAACTCCGTCATCGGAGCAGGACACTACGAAACAAACGTGCTGCAAGCCACCGAAAGCCGACAAAAAATAGGTCTGCCCCACGGCGTAAAAGTCGAGTTGGGTGAAGGCGCACTCAACCCAAATAACGTGTAAGGAATGAGGAAAAAATAAGTAGTTTATTTTAGATACATTCTTAAAGAAGGCTTGAGTATTTTATTGGGAATCAAAAAAAGTTTCAATCATTAGCAATGAGAGTATGAAAAATCCTTTAATCCATGACAATCGGGACGCGCTTGAGCAAGTTTGTCGCCAATATTATGTATCAAAGTTGTACCTTTTTGGGTCTGCGCTGACAGAAAAATTTAGTGATGATAGTGATGTAGATTTTTTAGTAATTTTTCAAGAAAATATTGATTTAGCCTATTATGCAGATAACTATTTTGATTTTACGGATAGTTTAGAAAAAATATTTGGACGAAAAATAGACTTGCAAGAGGATAAAGCTATCAAAAATCCATATTTTCGTCGAGCTGTAGATGCAACAAAACAGTTGGTGTATGGATAGAAAAATTATTATGTGGCTCTGTGATATTTTAAATGCTGTAAATGAGATAGATAGTTATTTTACAGAAAACGAAAAAAGATTTCAAATTTTTGAAAAAGACCTTAAAACTCGTCGTGCAGTAGAGAGAAATTTAGAGATTATTGGAGAGGCACTTCACAGGATTTTGAAGGTAGAAGCGAATTTTCCCGTCACGCACGCACGAAAAATAGTCAATGTCAGAAATAAAATTATTCACGGCTATGACGAAATCTCGAATGATGTTATTTGGAGTATTATCGTAAGACATTTACCAATCCTGCGACAAGAAATAGAAAAAATATTAGAAACCTAAAAAATTTAAGAAAATGCAACTGACTATCAAAATGGCAGAATCCAAACAGGACGCAGTGTTGGCGGCTTTGGCGAGCATAGAAGGTGTGAAAATCAAAAGGTCAAAGAAAACTAAAAAATCAAAGAAAAACCGTGACAAGGCACGACTGATTGAAGGTTTTCGCTCCGCTTTGGAGGAAGTAAAACTTCACAGAGCAGGAAAAATTGAGTTGCCGACTTGGGAAAAATTTTCGGAGGAATGGAAAAAAGAAGAACAACATGTTCACCATTAAGCCGATTCAAAACTTCCAACGGCGTATCAAACGATTGGCGAAAAAGTACCCGTCTATTCGGCAAGACATGGAGGAGTTGGTCAAATTATTGAAAGAAAACCCAACATTGGGCGACCGAATTACTGAAAATTGCTACAAAATACGGCTGGCTATTTCGTCCAAAGGACGCGGAAAATCGGGCGGCGCAAGAGTGATAACCTACTTTTTGTTGCAAGATAATACGCTTTATTTGTTGGATATTTACGACAAATCAGAGCAAGAAGACTTATCTTTGGAGATTATAAAAATATTTAAGCAATGAAGAAAAAATAAGATATTCAGGTTTTTCAAATAAATTCAAACAATAACAAGGCATTTTTGAGGCGCAACGCAGAGCGTTGAAACGAGAAAATAACGCAGTGATTGTTTGTAATTTAGCAGAAAAAATGAGTAGTTTATTTTAGACGCGTTCCCGAAGACAATATTTTTGAGGAATAAAAAAAATTAAAAAAATATCATAAAATGACAGTTTTTCTTTTGTACAAAGCACTTTTGGTGCTGGTTATTTTTTTAGTGTCGCTCGGCATAGCCGCCTACGCTACCTACGGCGAGCGCAAAGTGGCAGCTTTCATGCAAGACCGCATCGGTCCTGACCGTGCGGGACCTTTTGGCTTGGCGCAGCCCATCGCCGACGGCGTAAAAATGTTTATGAAAGAGGAAATTATCCCGACTGTATCCAACAAGTTTTTGTTCATTCTCGGTCCGAGCCTCGCTATGTTGACCGCCTGCATGACGGGAGCAGTCATTCCTTGGGGCGGCGATTTGAACATCAACGGCATTATTTTTCCGCTCCAAATCACAGACATCAACATCGGCGTGCTATATATGTTCGCCGTCGTTTCTTTTGGCGTTTACGGGATTATGATTGGCGGCTGGGCTTCCAACAACAAATATGCCCTGTTGGGCGCACTTCGCGCCAGCTCGCAGATGATTAGCTACGAAATAGCGATGGGCTTGAGCATCGTCGCCGTCGTGATGATGACTGGGACGTTGAGCTTGGGCGAAATCGTCCGCCAGCAAGACTTGGGCTACGCCAACGTCGTCTATCAACCCATCGGTTTTCTGATTTTCTTGATTTGCGCTTTCGCCGAAACCAATCGCGCACCCTTCGACCTCCCAGAGTGCGAAACCGAACTCGTAGGCGGCTACCACACCGAATACAGCTCGATGAAACTCGGTTTTTACCTCTTTGCGGAGTACATTAATATGTTTATTTCGTCGGCACTCATCACGTCGCTTTATTGGGGCGGCTACAATTTTCCTTTCCAGCACAGCTTGGGGATAGACGGCAACTGGCTGAGTATCCTCCAAACCATCGTATTTTTTGGGAAAGTATTCTTTTTTATCTTCTTTTTTATGTGGATTCGCTGGACAATCCCGCGCTTCCGCTACGACCAGTTGATGAATTTGGGTTGGAAAATACTTTTTCCACTTTCCATCGCTAATATTGTTGTCACTGGTTTGGTCATGTGGGCGACGGGACAGTTGCAGTAAAAGTCGAATATTTTTTGTAAAAAAAAATGCAATAAAATCAAAAAAAAGTAACAATATAAAAATATGCTGACCAATAGGACGAAAAAAGAAAAATTGATAGAAGCAAAATTAGGGGTGGTAATGCAGATTTTAAGGAATAAAAAATCACAACTGTTTCAAAAATATCCGATTCAAGAACTGGCTGTTTTCGGCTCTGTGGGACGCGACGAAGCGACCGCCCAAAGTGATGTAGATATTTTAGTGACGTTCAGAGAGCCTGTCGGAATGGAATTTATTTGGCTTTCGCAAGATTTGAGTGATTTTTTAGGAAAAAAAGTAGATTTGGTTTCACAAAATACGCTCAAAGAATACTATTGGAACAGCATTAAGAACGACTTAAATTATGTCTGATGTCTGACCGCGAACCAAGTTTTTTGTTGAAAAAATTAAGGAGCGAAAAAAATAAGTAATTAATTTCAGGCGCGTTTCTGAATTAAAATCAAAAAAAAAGTAACAATATAAAAATATGCTGACCAATAGAAGTAGAATCGTATCAAAAAAAGAAATGTCGCTCGCCGAGCGGCTGTATCTACCTGCCATCGTGGGTGGATTGAGTGTCACGTTCAAGCACTTGTTTAAGAAATCGGCGACCATCAAATATCCCGAGCAAAAACGCGACATCGCACCTGTCTATCGAGGGCAACACGTCCTCAAACGGGACGAAAACGGAGCAGAACGCTGCACCGCCTGTGGTCTTTGTGCCGTCGCTTGCCCTGCGGAAGCCATCACGATGGTGTCGGAGGAGCGCGAAAAAGGCGAAGAAAAACTCTACCGTGAAGAAAAATACGCCGCCATCTATGAGATAAATATGCTGCGCTGCATTTATTGTGGCTTGTGCGAGGAGGCTTGTCCGAAAGAAGCAATCTTTTTGACGGACCGAATCGTGCAGTCCGATTTCCGTCGGAGCGGGTTTATTTATGGAAAAGACAAGCTCGTAGAGCCGTATTTCAATGCAGTCAATGTCGCCGTCCGCCAGACGAGCGACGTAGCAGAGTTCAAAACCGACAAACATCAAGGTCACAATTTGAGCGTTGCAGAACGCGAAGCACTCGAGCACGCATCGAAAAGTGGCGGACATTAGAAATATTTGATTAAAATTTTTCTTACATTTGCGAAAAATAAGCGGTTTAAAAAATCTTTATGGTAGCACAATATTTATTTTACTTTTTGTCATTTGTAGCAATAATGACTTCGATTTTGGTTGTCTTTTCCAAAAGTCCTGTCCACAGCGTCCTTTATTTGATTGTCACATTTTTCGCCATTGCGGGACATTATTTTTTGCTCAACGCGCAGTTTTTGGGCATCGTCCACATTATCGTCTATGCAGGAGCTATAATGGTGTTGTTTTTGTATGTCATAATGATGCTCAACCTCAACAAAGAAACCGAACCACACAAACCGATGCTGACCAAAGTAGCGGCTGTAGTGGCGGGCGGATTAGTAATGCTTACCTTAATCGGGTCGCTGCAAGGCGCGCAAGCCATGTCACAAAATGTCGCCTCCAATAATAATATCGGCTTGATAGAAAACTTGGGCAAAACATTATTTGGGGAGTTTTTGCTTCCATTTGAGGTGTCATCTGTATTGTTTTTGGCGGCGATGGTCGGAGCGGTTTTTTTGGGAAAAAGAGAACTGAACTAATTTTTTTAAAAAAAATATCTAACAAGAAACCAATAATAATGGAAATAATATCTGGAATTTCTATCAATCATTATTTGATTTTGAGTTCGTTGCTTTTCAGCATTGGTGTTTTGGGCGTTATGTTTCGGCGCAATGCGATTATAATTTTTATGTGTATTGAGTTGATGCTCAACGCAGTAAATTTGTTGTTGGTCGCTTTTTCGCGGCAGTGGTCAGATACCAACGGACAAGTTTTTGTATTTTTTATCATGGCGGTTGCGGCGGCGGAGGTCGCGGTAGGCTTGGCAATCCTGATGATGATTTATCGCAACACGCGCTCTACCGATATTGACGCTTTGAACAAATTAAAGTGGTAAAAAAGTCAAATTATGCTTTACGACATTCAAGAAATAGCAATGGGAGTCAATGCGCCACGCGAACATCAGAGAGTGATTGGGCAACTTTTTTTCGTTTTAGCCAAATTATATTTTGAAGGGAAAATCAATCTCGAACCCTTCGTAGAAACCATGCTTGACGACACAAAATCAAGCGCAGTCCCAGACGTTTCGCTCTACGATAATGAAGCAGAGCAGACAAAAATCATCATCGAAGTATGTAAGACAAACGGAGAAGCAGATGATTTTGAAAAACTAAAAAATTTGATAGAATATAGAAAATACGGAATAGAAGAGGGATTTGTGTATAATTATAAGAAAAAAAGTTGGTTAAAATATTCAAAAGGCAAGGATATATCTTACAGCAACACCTCGTGGAGCGATGTATTGAGTTTTGATTTAGCCGATGCTTTAGAAAGTTTAGAAAACGTATAAAAAATTAAAACTTGCTTTTAAAAGACAAGAAAGAAAAATAATATGGAGAATTTTGTTTGGTTAGTACCGTTTTTTCCGCTTGTTAGTTTTGTAATAATCGGCTTGTTGGGAAAAAAAATGTCAAAAAATTTGGTCTCGGCTTTGGCTTGCGGAAGTATATTAGCCTCGTTTTTTGTTTCCGTAGCTTTGTTTTTTGGGCAATTACACGCCGAACACGGCTCGACCGTCGCACTGTTTCAGTGGATAAAAGCGGGTGACTTTGCCGTGAATTTCTCCTTTCTCATAGACCCACTATCGTCTATTTTTCTTTTGGTTATCACGGGAATTGGTTTCCTAATTCATTGGTATTCAGTGAGTTATATGCACGACGACGATGGGTTTGCTCGGTTTTTTGCTTATCTCAACCTATTCGTATTCTTTATGCTGCTGCTTGTTTTGGGCGATAATTATCTCGTAATGTTCGTCGGCTGGGAAGGCGTTGGTTTGTGTTCGTATCTTCTCATCGGCTTTTGGTTCAAAAATATTGATTATAGCAACGCCGCCAAAAAGGCATTCATTATGAATCGCATCGGCGATTTGGGCTATTTGTTGGGTATTTTTTTGATTTTTACTACTTTTGGCTCTGTCACATATTCCGAAGTATTTTCTAAAATATCGCCACTTTCAGACTCGACTACCCTGACCGCAATAGCACTTCTTTTGTTCGTAGGGGCGATGGGAAAAAGTGCGCAAATCCCTTTATATACTTGGCTTCCAGATGCAATGGCTGGACCAACTCCCGTATCCGCACTCATTCACGCCGCTACGATGGTGACGGCTGGCATCTATATGATTGCTCGCTCCAATGCTATTTTTAGCCTGTCACCAACTGCCCAAACAGTTGTAGCTGCGGTCGGCATAGCGACCGCGCTTGTAGCCGCTACGATTGCTTTGTTTCAGACCGATATTAAAAAAGTTTTAGCCTACTCGACGGTCAGCCAACTTGGGTTAATGTTCGTCGCTTTGGGCGTTGGGGCTTATACGGCGGCGGTTTTTCACGTTGTGACGCACGCCTTTTTCAAAGCATTGCTGTTTTTGGGTGCAGGAAGCGTAATCCACGCCATGAGTGGCGAGCAAGACGTGCGCAACATGGGCGGTCTGAAAAAATATCTTCCTGTCACTTATACGACATTTTTTATCGGAACTTTGGCGATTTCGGGTGTTCCGCCTTTTGCTGGTTTTTTCTCGAAAGACGAAATTCTGGCAGCGGCTTTTGAGCATCAACCTATACTTTGGGTACTCGGTTTGTTGGTGTCGGCGATGACTTGTTTCTATATGTTTCGCTTATTTTTTCTTACTTTTTACGGCAATTTTCGTGGCACGCACGAGCAAGAACACCATCTTCACGAGTCGCCTCCTGCGATGACCATTCCGCTTACCATTTTAGCTGCGCTGTCCATTGCGGGTGGTTTTTTGGGTTTTCCGCACGAGTTGGGGGAGCTGCTGGGCATTCATCACGGATTGTCGCATTTTTTGGCTCCCGTTTTGCACGAGTCGGCGGCTCACGCATCACTTTCCACAGAGCTTTTGCTGATGTCTGTTGCGGTAGCAATGGTGGCAGTGGTCACGTTTATTGCTTATCAAGTGTATGTCAAACGCCAGTCGCTGCCTGTGGCAGACGGCGCGCCGATGTCGGCGGGTAAAAAATTAGCGTACAACAAATATTATATTGACGAAATATATAATTCATTGATAACCAAACCACTGCAAGTGATTTCAGAAATATCCAGCGAGATTTTGGACAAAAAAATAGTAGATGGCTCTGTGAATGGAATCGGAAAAATAGTCAAGTGGTCGAGTATTCAGAGCAAAAACATACAAACGGGCAATCTTGGGTTTTATGTCTTTGCGATGGTCGTTGGTTTGCTCGTCATGTTCGTGCTGAATTGGCTTTTTTAAAAAAAATAAAAAAAATTAGACCGCATGGAAACTACTTTCCGCCTCAATGCTGACGAATTAGATGAAAAATGGCTACTTGCGTTGAAACAGATGTTTCAGAATGAAAGTGTAATAGTCCGTGTCAAAAGCCAGAAAAAAGATACTACAAAGTATCTTTTGAGCCACCCTGAACAAAAGAAAATAATTCTAAAATCGCTACAAGAAGCTCAAAACAGTGACCTCATAGCAGTAAATTTGGAAGATTATAGATGAGGTCGCTGCAATTTACTCCGACTTCTTTCGGAAAGCCCGAGCCGCTCAAAGGAGATTTAGCAGGGTGTTGGTCGCGGAGAATCAACGAGGAGCATAGGTTGGTTTATAAAGTCACAAATGATTTTATAATTATAATTTCTTGCAAAAACCACTGTTCAAAATAAAACGGCAAAATCTACCAACATTAGAGAAAAAATATTATATGTTACTTTTTGTATTAATTTTCTTCCCACTCTTTGCAGCCTTCGTTGCCTTGCTCGCCAAAGCCGAAGCCGTCAAAAAAATCGCTTTGGCAGCTTCTATTATTGAGTTGGGACTCAGCGTCGCAGCCTACCAGTCGGCTGCTTCTGGCGGCGCAATGGATTTGTGGAGCGTCAATCTGCCTTGGATTCGCTCGCTCGGCATCCAGTTTCACGCAGGGTTGGACGGCATCAGCCTGCTCATGGTACTGCTCACCAATCTGCTCGTACCGTTTATTATTTATTCTTCTTTCGACAAAAATTATGCCCGCCCGCACGCCTTTTACTTCTTGGTGCTGGCGATGCAAATGGCACTCATCGGAGTTTTTACGGCTCTTGACGGCTTTTTATTTTATACTTTTTGGGAACTTGCGCTGCTCCCAATCTATTTTATTTGCCTGCTTTGGGGCGGCGAAAATCGCTCTAAAATTACGTTCAAATTTTTTCTTTACACGCTTTCGGGCAGCTTACTGATGCTGGCGGCTCTCATTTATGTCTATCTGCATACGCCCGCCAACCACAGTTTCGACATCAACGCACTCTACGACGCAGGTAAAAACCTCGCCGAACACGAGCAAAATTGGGTCTTTGGGGGAATGTTTATTGCCTTCGGAATCAAAATGCCCGTCTTCCCGTTTCATACTTGGCAGCCCGACACCTACGCCGTCGCCCCCACGCAAGGCACTATGCTGCTCTCCGGCATTATGCTCAAAATGGGGACTTACGGACTCATCAGGTGGCTCATTCCGTTGGTGCCGCGTGGCGTTTATTACTGGTCGGATACGGTGGTGACGCTCGCTATTTTCGGTATCGTGTACGCTTCGTGCATCGCCATTTTCCAAAAAGATATGAAACGCCTCATCGCATATTCGTCCATTGCGCACGTCGGGCTCATTGCCGCAGGAATAATGACCACCAAAACCATCGGTTTGCAGGGAAGTTTGGTACAAATGTTCAGTCATGGCATCAATGTAGTCGGTCTTTTTTTCGTTTGCGATATTATTTCTAATCGCACCGGAGCAGCCGAGATGCGCCGTTTGGGGGGTATTCGCAGCCTTGCGCCTGACTTTGCGGTTTTATTTCTCGTCATTTTGTTGGGCAGCGTGGCGTTGCCGCTAACCAACGGTTTTGTCGGCGAATTTTTGTTGCTCAATAGTTTGTTCCAATTTCAAGCCTCGTGCGCGCTTTTTGCGGGTCTGACCATCATTTTGGGAGCAGTTTATATGTTGCGAAGCTACCAAACTGTGATGCTCGGCGAAACGAGCGCGCAAAGTGCGAGTTTTGCACCGCTCACGGTGGTCGAAAAGACGACTTTGGTGCTGCTTGCCGCCCTCATTTTGTTTTTCGGCATTTTCCCGAATATTATTTTGCAAATAACGGAGCCTGCCGTGCAGCTTATTATGCAAAAATACAAAGCGGGGCTGAGTTAAGTAGTTATAAGTTTTTTAGTTTTTAATTTTGAGTCATCATAAACTATTGAAAACCAACGAATTATGTCGAGTGTTAAATGTCATCTACTTAAGTGCAGGAATTTAGGAAGGTCTAAATATAAAAAAATTGTGTGTTTGAAATATATCCGATAACCGAATGGAAATTTTAGGAAGTGGTAATCATAAAGTCATTTTTGGAGATGTTTTGGAGGCGTTAAAGACGCTTCCAGACAGTTCTATTGACTTGATTTTTGCTGACCCTCCGTACAATATTGGAAAAATTTTTAGCGGCGACATTGAAAAGTGGGACACCGAAGAAAGTTATTTGGAATGGTGCTATGAATGGCTCGACTTGTGTATTCAAAAACTTAAACCCAACGGGAGTTTTTATGTGATGACGGCAACGCAATTTATGCCTTATTTTGACATTCACTTGCGTAAAAAACTAACTATTCTTTCAAGGTTGGTTTGGAGTTATGACAGTTCGGGCGTACAAGCAAAAAACTATTATGGCTCAATGTATGAGCCAATTTTGTTTTGCGTCAAAGACAAAAACAATTATACATTTAACACTAACGACATTTTAGTGGAAGCCAAAACAGGCGCAAAACGAAAATTGATTGACTATCGCAAAGCCATTCCGACGATTTATAATGCTGAAAAAGTACCGGGAAATGTTTGGGAATTTGCCCGAGTCCGTTACAGAATGGACGAATACGAAAATCACCCAACACAAAAACCTGTTTTACTTTTAGAGAGAATAATTAAGGCAAGTTCTAACGAAGGCGATTTGGTTTTAGACCCATTTTCAGGAACATTTACGACTTGTTATGTCGCAAAAGAACTCAATAGAAATTCCATTGGTATTGAATTGCAAGACGAATATGTAAAAATTGGTTTGAGAAGATTGCAATTAGCCGAAGAATTTAAAGGCGAAAAATTGATAAAAGAAATACGAACTTTTGAAACCAAAAAAATCGCAACTCAACAAAATTTAACCTTATTTGAGCCTAATGGAACATCTATTCACAGCAAATATTAAGGAAATTTTAGAGCAAAAGTTCTCAAAAAATGCAGACGATATTTTTGAGAAAAGCCAACTTATTCAGTATATCAACGAGAAAACTCGTTCAGCAGGTCGCGGCTCAAAAGCAAGGTCAAGTTTTGCAAATCTTTACGCAATCTATGTGATTATTGAAGATTATATTGCTAACAATTTTGATACAAAAGGCGACTATTCAAAGTACGAAGGTGCTTTATTCAACAAACTTTTGGCACGACAAAGAGCATTGCCTTTTGGTAGCAAGTTGCAAAATCACGCCTTGAATAATCGTATGAATTCAGAATTTGAAAAATATTTTCCGACCTCTGAATTTAAACCAATTTTGCGCGACCAAGCAACGAATAGATATTGGATAAATGAAAACTTGTTGAAAATAAAAATCGGCAAAGCCGATTTCAATATTGCAAGTTCCATTATTGAAATTATCAATGAATACACGAAGACAAAACAAGATGCTTTTCAGCGTTTTGTGAAATCTTGTGGGGCATTGCAAGACATCGAAAATACTTCACCAAAAGAAGTGGAATCTTTTATTATTGGACTTCTTGCGCCAAATGTTGATGCCAGACTTTTTGAAATTGTGAGTTATTCTATTCTCAAATTTCATTATCACGACCAGCAAATTATTTGGGGTTATGAAATAGATAAACTGAACACAGAGAATTTGAAACTGTACAAAACAGGACGAACCAACGCAAATGACGGTGGAATTGATTTTGTAATGAAACCATTAGGCAGATTTTTTCAAGTAACTGAAACATTAGACTTCAAAAAATACTTTTTAGACATTAACAAAATTCAGAAATATCCGATAACTTTTGTCATCAAGTCTGACGAGGAAGTAGAACTTTTGAAAAAGAAAATCCAAGATAATGCCAACAAAACCTATTCAATTAAAGCAATCGTTGAAAAATATATGGCTTGTATTGAGGAAGTTATAAATATTCATATACTCAACCGACGATTTAACAATGCTGTAAAACAGGGATATTTGAGTAACATAATGGACGAAATTATATTACAAAGCAAATTAGAATTTAATCAAGCGGACGAAGAATAAAATAAACAACGACGCAGTTCTCACAAAAAAAAAACTCGACGGCATCTATTACAATATCTTATGAAAGAACTTTTGATACTTACTTTTACAGGCGTGATTGCGCTACTTGCGGAGATTTTTGACTTCAAAAAATTTCTGTTTCCGCTTACCATGTTGGGTTTGGCAGCTACTTTTGGCTGCTGCGTTATAGACTGGAATCTGAACGAAAATATCTTCGGAATGCAGTTAGCAGACCACTACAGCCTTGCTTTTACGGCGGTTATTTCGTTGAGTGCTTTGTTTTGGTTTATGATGTCGCGCCAGTATTTTGTCCAAAAAACGAGTTTCACAGACCACTACGCGCTCATTATGTTCTGTCTGGTCGGCTGTTTTGTTCTCACTTCGTTCACCAATCTGGTCATGCTTTTTATCGGTATAGAGATTCTGTCCATACCGCTTTATGTGCTGGCGGGCAGCCGCAAAGACGACCTCGCCAGCAACGAAGCGGCGTTTAAATATTTCCTTTTGGGGGCTTTTGCGTCGGGCTTTTTGTTGTTTGGTATCACGCTTATTTACGGAGCTACGGGAACTTTTGATTTAATGAAAATTGCTCAATTTGTGACAGCCAATAATGTCCAACCCAATGCTTTGTTGAATACTGGAATGGTACTGATTTTGGTCGGAATGTCCTTTAAAGTTTCGGCTGCGCCTTTTCATTTCTGGACTCCCGACGTGTATCAAGGTGCGCCGACGCTGATTACCGCCTTCATGGCGACTATCGTAAAGACTGCGGCTTTCGCGGCTTTTTATAGACTTTTCAAAATGGCTTTTACGGGTTTGGAGTCACAAATGTCCGTAATGCTCTGCGTACTTATTTCGCTTACGCTGCTTTTAGGAAATATTTTAGCGGTTTATCAGTCCAATACCAAAAGAATGTTGGCGTATTCGAGTATTTCCCATGCTGGATTTATGTTGATGAGTATTCTGACTATCCAACAGCAACTATCCGACAGTGCGGTGCTGTATTACGCTGCGGCGTATTCGACGGCGAGTTTGGCAGCATTTTTGGTGCTTTATTTGGTCAGTGCGGACAGTGGTGGCGAGGAAGATTTGGGTATTTTCAACGGACTGCTGCGCCGCAATCCATTGGCAACCATTGCGATGACCGTTGCGCTGCTTTCTATGGCGGGCATACCTCCGTTGGCTGGTTTTTTTGCAAAATACCTGATGTTTGTGACAGTTTTTCAACAAAATTATATTTGGTTGGTACTGGTAGCGATAGTCGGTTCGCTGATAGGAATTTATTATTATTTTAGAATATTGCGCGCCATGTTTTTTAAAGACCCTGAAAGCAGTAAAACTTTGGCTTTGGCTTTGGAGCATAGAGTGCTGCTCGTATTGAGCGTAGCGGTGCTAATAATATTGGGCTTGTGTCCAGATTTTTTGTTGAATGTGTTGTAAGGAATGTAAGTAGTTATAAGTTTTTAGTTTTTAATTTTGAGTCATCATAAACTTTTGAAAATCAACGAATTATGTCGAATATTAAATGTCATCTATTTAAGTGTAAGAACTTATCTAAAATAAAC
>JAYUHK010000077.1:0-2580 GCA_043767025.1 Saprospiraceae bacterium
ATTTTTAGGCAAAAACTTTAGAATTTATACAGAGCACTTGATTTTTTTGGTTACTTTTTTTATCAAGAAAAAAAGTGACAAAAACCAAGTAAATAGCTAAAAAAATTAAGCTCAAATGAGCCAGTCAAAATATTCTGCGTAACATCAGTGAGTAATTTATTTTAGAAATGTTCCTTAAATAAACGATAGTTTTTCGACCATGAGAATAGCAATTATTGGAGCAGGAGTTGGCGGATTGGCTACGGCGGCACGACTTTCGGCGCGCGGCGACAGCGTGACCGTCTATGAGGCTAACAGCTATTTCGGTGGGAAATTGTCAGAATTTTGGCAAGGAAAATACCGTTTTGATGCAGGTCCGTCGCTCTTTACGATGCCGCATTATGTAGCGTCCGTTTTTGAAGCCGCAGGCGAAGACATCACACAACATTTTGATTATCAACGACTTGACACACTTTGTCATTACTTTTGGGACGACCAAACATCGCTCCGAGCTTTCGCCGACAAAACAAAATTTGCGGACGAGGTGGAAACTCAACTCGGCGTGTCGGCAGAAAGTGTTCTCCAGACGTTGGCAGAAAGCGAGCGCAAATACCATTTGAGCGGCACGATTTTTTTGGAAAATTCTTTGCAAAAAATCTCCACTTGGCTCAACCAAAAAGTCTGGAAAGCCGTCCGCCGCAGCCATACTTTGGACATTTTTAGTACCATGAACGCCACCAACGAGCGGCTGCTTCGCCACCCCAAACTCGTCCAACTGTTCAATCGATACGCCACTTACAACGGCTCCAATCCGTACCGCGCGTCGGGGATTCTGAATATTATCCCACACTTTGAGTACGGTTTTGGCGCATTTATTCCCCGTCGGGGAATGTTTGATATTTCGCGGAGCTTGTTCGAGTTGGCAAAAAGGAAAGGCGTTATTTTCCAATTCAATCAAAAAATTGATGAAATAGTTGTCGAAAATTCGACCGTCACGGGCATCGTTTCCGAAGGAAAAACCATTGATTATGACTTGGTGGTAAGTAATATGGACGTTTTTTATACCTACAAAAAACTGCTGCCGCACGAGCCGCACCCCGAAAAAACACTTTCGCAAGCGAAATCTACTTCCGCACTTATTTTTTATTGGGGAATAAAGGCAGAATTTGCCCAACTCGACTTGCACAATATTTTTTTTAGCAACGATTATCGCCACGAATTTGACTGCTTGGAGCGCGGCGAAGTGAGCGAAGACCCAACCGTCTATGTCAATATCACTAAAAAATACTGCCCTGCCGACGCACCCGACGGCTGCGAAAACTGGTTCGTAATGGTCAATGTGCCACACAATTCGGGACAAAATTGGGACGAAATGACCGCAAAAATTAGAGGTAAAATTATCCAAAAACTGTCCAAAATCCTAAAAATAGACCTCGAGTCACTCATCGAAAACGAAAGCACGCTCGACCCGCGCAGCATCGAAAGCCGCACCTCGTCCCATCTCGGCGCGCTCTACGGCACGAGTTCCAACGACCGAATGGCAGCTTTTTTGCGGCACTCCAATCGCTCCAAAACCGTCAAAAATTTGTACTTTTGTGGCGGTAGCGTTCACCCTGGCGGCGGAATCCCGCTCTGCCTGCTGTCCGCAAAAATCGTATCTGAACTCATCGAAGAAAATATTTCACAACGAAAAGCCAGCTTCTGACGTTCTACCTTTTGTATATGGCAATGAAAAACACTCAACTCTCTATTTTTATTTTGGCGGTGCTGCACGTCGTCGGCTGGCTCGGCATTTACTGCGCTTGGCACCCCGATTTTGTGCTGCTCACGCCCGTCAATTTGTTGATTTGCCTCGCCATAGTGCTGCTTCATCACCCAAATTGGTCGGTCGCTACGCTGCTCACTTTGATTTTTGTAGCCGTCGGCGGCTGGGCGTTGGAGGTTTATGGTGTCACAACGGGCGCGCTTTTTGGCGATTATCACTATGGGCGAACCCTCGGCTGGCAATACCGAAGCGTTCCGTTGGCAATGGCAATCAACTGGGTAAGCACGATTTATTGCACGGGAGTTTTGGTCAATCACGGGTTTGAGCGGTGGCACATAATCCTCAAATCGGTCATCGGAGCCGCCGCGACGGTCAGTTTGGACGTTCTCATAGAGCCGATTGCGATGCGATACGACTTTTGGCAGTGGAAAAATAGTTTTGTCCCCGCTCAAAATTACTACGCTTGGGGCGTTATTTCGTTTGGTTTTTTACTTATTTTCAATCTTTTTCAGGGAAAAATAAAGAACAAAGTTGCAGTAGCTTTGTTAATATTTCAGTTTTTATTCTTCGCAGCTTTGATTTGGTAAAAAAGAATTTGCGAAGCAATTAAGGTATTCAGGCTTTTATTAAGGAATGAAGAAAAATAAGTAGTTTGTTTTAGACGCGTTCCTAATTCCTAACTCATGTTACGCATGGATTTTAAATTGGCTCATTTAGGCTTGATTTTGTGGTAATTTACTTGGTTTTTGTCACTTTTTTTCTTGATAAAAAAAGTAACCAAAAAAATCAAGTGCTCTGTATAAATTCTAAAGTTTTTGCTTAAAAATCCCGTCGGC
>JAYUHK010000078.1:0-9946 GCA_043767025.1 Saprospiraceae bacterium
GTTTTTAATTTTGAGTCATCATAAACTTTTGAAAATCAACGAATTATGTCGAATATTAAATGTCATCTATTTAAGTGTAAGAACTTATCTAAAATAAACTACTCGTTTTTTTCTGCTAAATTACAACCAATCACTGCGTTATTTTTTCGTTACAACGCCCTGCGTTGCGCCTCAAAAATGGCTTGTTATTGATTGAATTGATTGGAAAAAATTAAGTACCTTATTTTTCCTTCATTCCCAAATTTTTATTGAAATAAAAAAAAACAGAGGGAATAAAAAAAACTTTACTTTTCCGACCTTTGCGGCAGCAAAAAGCCCGAAAATAGACTTAAATTTGATTTATGAATTATTTTGAATTGTTTGAAATTCCCGTTACATTTGGAGTAGAAAGTGCGCCGTTGAAGCGTACTTTTTACGAGTTGAGCAGAAGATTTCACCCTGATTTTCACACCGACGCCAGCAGCGAAGAGCGAGAGAAAGTCCTCGAAAAATCCACTCAAATCAATGAAGCATACCGAATTTTGAGCGATGAAAATACTCGAATGAAATATATTTTGAGTATTTTTGGTAATTTTGAGGAAAAAGGAAACGAGGCGTTGCCGCAGGATTTTTTGATGGAAATGATGGATTGGAACGAAATGTTGGAAGATTTGGAAGAAAATCCCTCCGAAATCGCAAAGTCAGCACTCGAAACCGAAATTTCTACTGCGGAATCAAATTTATTTTTAGCAGTTAAACCTCTGATAATCAGCTATAAAGTAGGCGACGACCTCACGGAAATAAAAAAATATTATTTAAAAAAGCGTTATCTCTTGCGTATGAGAGAACGTTTGTTTAGCTTTGCACCGCTTTAGAAAAGTAGCTATCAGCCGAAGTGGCGGAATGGTAGACGCGTTGGTCTCAAACACCAATAAGTTCACACTTGTGTGGGTTCGAGTCCCACCTTCGGTACTGTAAAAAAGAAAAAGCCCAGCGATTGCTGGGCTTTTTTTGTGTTCGTCCAAAATCTCCAACCCTTCAACGCCAATTATCGTATGTGGAACGCATTGACCAGCGCAGAACGTAAAGTGTTCATTATCAGCTTTTTGTTGCATTTGGTGACGGCTTTTTTTAGTTCTGGCTGGTTTCACCCCGACGAATATTTTCAGATACATGAGTTTGCAGCATGGAAGTTGGGCAACGCGCCTGCCTCCGAAATGCCTTGGGAATTTACTTCCCAAATCCGAAGTTGTTTGCAGCCAACGATTGTTTATTTTTTGTCACAAATCTTTACTTTTTTCAAAATAACCAATCCGTTTGTCGTCACGTTGTTGCTCCGTGTTTTGTCGGCAGGACTGGCTTGGTGGGCGAGTGTTTTGACCTATCAAGTAGGAAAAAAAATGATAGCTCGGAGCGAAATAGAAAGTATATTTTTGTGGCTGACGTGTTTTTTATGGTTTTTGACATGGCAACACGTCCGATTCAGCTCCGAAAATTGGTCTGCGGTCTTTCTTACCTTTGGCATTTTTCTGATATTTTCTGAACAAAAAAATGAAATTCGAGCATTTTGTTATGGAGCATTTTGCTTCGGTATTTCCTTTTGGTGTCGGTTTCAGATAGGTTTTGCACTGGTTGGAGTGGGCTGCTGGCTGCTATTCGTCCGCAGATTAGAGCTAAAATTGTACTTAGTTTTGCTTTCAGTGGGTTCTGTATCACTGTTTTTGGGCGTGTGTTTAGACCGATGGTTTTACGGAAATTGGGTTTTTACACCTTATAACTACTTCAAATCCAACATTTTAGACGGTATTGCGGCTGGCTTCAGTACATCGCCTTGGTGGGACTATTTTCTACAAATATTCCTCTCTGCTATCCCGCCGATGAGTTTGTTGATAATCGGTTTGTGCGCTTGGGCGACTTACAAATTTTATAAAAATATCTTTGTTTTTGTGACATTTTTCTTCTTTGTTGCGCACTGTTTGATTGCGCACAAAGAGTTGCGATTTTTGTTCCCAATGTCAGGATTTATTCCTGTCATTTGTTGTATTGCGCTGACTTACAACGATTTATATAAAAAAATATTAGTTTACAGAAAGTGGCTGATTACTTTTTGCGTTATACCTAATTTTTTGCTTCTTTCGGTCTTTACTTTCAAGCCCTGCATCGAATTAGAAAATTTTTACCACGAGATTTATGCTCAATCGGAAGCGAAAAAAACACTGATTCTTTCTACCACAGAAAGCCCTTTTGACATTATTCATTTGGTGATACACCACTATCGTCATCCAAATACAGAAGTAAAAATCTTGTCACAAAATGAAAAAATAAATATATATTCTACCGAAAGTCAAAGTGTTTTCTTGTTTCAAGAAAATTTCAGTCCGCCCGCAGACACACTTCTGACGGCAGGCAAGTTCCAACTTACCTACCGCTCTGTTCCCACTTGGCTCACTTATTTGAACTACAACAACTGGCTGGCTCGCACTCGCATTTGGTGCTTGTATAAAGTTGAAAAGTAGCGAAAATGTGACATTTTTAGGGTTCTAAAAATTTTGGACTATAATGTAGTACAAAGGCATTCCGACGGTAATATTGAACGGAAATGTGATACCCAAAGCCATCGGAATATACAAACCCGGATCGGCTTTCGGGGCTGCCAAACGCATTGCCGCAGGCACCGCAATATAAGACGCACTGGCGGCAAGAATCGCAAAAATAAATCTATTTCCTACGTCATTTGTGACTAAATGGCTTGCAAAGGCGACCACACAGCCATTGACCGCCGGGACGATGAGCGCGAAAAGTGTCATAAAAGCACCGTATTTCCAGAAAGCAGCCAAGCGTTTGGCTGTCACCATGCCCATTTCTAAAAGAAAAATAGCCAAAAATCCCTTAAATATTTCGGTCGTGAAGGGCTTAATTCCTTCCGCTTGCTTGGTGTCGGCAATCAAACCGATGACCAAACTACCCAAAATAAGAAGCACGCTGCCATTGCTGAACGAGTGTTGTATGATGTGTTTTAGCCCGCCACTGCTCGCTTCGCGGTCGTATCGGCGCATCAAAATCACACCAATGATGATAGCTGGAGCTTCCATAAGTGCCATCACCGCCACCATGTGACCGCCAAAAGTTACCTGCTGCGCCTCCAAAAAAGATGCCGCCGAAACGAAAGTCACTGCACTCACAGAGCCGTAGGTTGCTGCCACCGCGCCTGCATCACTTGCATTGAGCTTCCTTTTGAGGATAAAAAATGTATAAACTGGTATCAATGAGGCGATTAGCAAGCCAAAAAGCAGCGAAAAGAAAATTTCGCTCCCAAAAGTGCTGTGAGCCAGCTCCTGCCCGCCCTTGAACCCAATGGAAAAAAGTAAGTAAATGGAGATGAATTTACTCGTAGATTCAGGTATTTCTAAATCGCTTTTGATGACCGTAGCCACGATGCCGAGTATAAAAAACAGCAAAGTCGGATTGGTAATGTTTGAAATCAACAGGTGAAAATCCATAATTAAAGTTGTATTGGTTAAGAAATATTTGCTAAATTAGGTTCATTTTCCAAATAAATGGTATGTATGCCGCTCGTGTATTTTTTTTGTAAAATATCAATAATTTTGTTGAATGTGACAGGGTCTTGAATGTCAGAATTAGAAATATCCAACAACAGAATGGGCAAATTGGACGGTGTTTTGAAGTAGTCAAAATACGCTTGCTGAATGTTTGTCAGGTATTGGGGCGAAATATCTTGCTCGTAGCTTCGACCTCGACTGCGGATATTCTCTAATAATTTTTCGACGGGACGGTGCAGATACACTAATAATTCAGGTTTGGGAAAACTTGCGTTCAAGACATTAAAAAGCCGCTGAAAAAGCCTGTACTCCTCGTGTGAAAGGTTATTTTTTGCGAATAATAAGGTTTTTACGAAAAAATAATCCGAAATAGTATTTGTCTGAAATAAGTCTTGTTGTGACAGGGTTTCTTGAAGTTGTTTGTGTCTTTCGGTCATAAAAAACAACTCCACAGAGAAAGCGTAGCGTTCCTGATTCTCATAAAAGTAAGGCAAAAATGGATTGTCGTCGAACTGCTCCAACACCAATCGCGCGTCCCAGTGAGTTGCGAGCTTTTGGCAAAGCGTTGTTTTTCCCGCTCCAATGTTGCCCTCTATAGCGATAAAATGGTGTGGATTCATAAGATTAAAATTCCGAATGCTTCGGCATCAAGCGCAAAAATATGAAAATATTTCAATATTTTTTATTCTAAAAGTATAACTTCGCTCTCGTCGGTGCTTTGGAAGTACAATTCTTCTATCGGCAGCCGCAAGACTGGATGCAGGACTTCTGATGCTATTTCCATCAACGGAACCAGTACAAAATTTCGTTTGTGCAGCTCTGGGTGCGGAACAACCAAATTTTCTTCTTCGATTATCTCATTTTCATACAGTAAAATATCTATATCAATCACGCGCGGCTGCCAGCGTTGCGCAGCGTCACGGGTGCGACCCATCGCATTTTCGATGTCCAAAACCGCCGTCAGTAAAACCTGCGGACTCAAATCGGTCGTCACTCCGATAGCTTGGTTCAAAAAATCCGCTTGCTCGGTGTTTCCCCACGCCGCCGTTTCGTAAATAGCTGATTGTGAGATAATTGTGCCGATTTTGGTAGCTATTCGCTGTCGCGCTTGCGCTAAATTTTTTTCGCGGTCGCCGACATTGCTTCCCGTATGAAGAAAAATAGTATTCATATTTTTTTTCACAAATATAGTTGCTTTTTTCGCTAAATTTGCAAAAAAAATAAAATGAATCCACCGCCAGTCGCCGCCCCACAAGCCTTCAATTTTCGTTTGCGCCTGCTGCGAATAGGATTTCGGACGGTCGGGCGCGTATTTCCGAGTATGGCAGCGAAGTTGGCTTTTCGCATTTTTTCTACGCCGCGCCTTCGCGCCAAGCATCGCCAATCCGACGATATTATCGAGCGCGCACGGGTATTTGAGCTGCTTTTTGGAGGTATTTTTCTCAAATGCTACGAGTGGGGCAACGCCGCGCAACCTACGATTTTACTCATACACGGCTGGGAGTCGCGCGGCACTGCGCTCCGAAGTTTTGTCCCGGATTTGCTCGCAAAAGGCTTTCGGGTTGTCACTTTTGACGGTCCTGCGCACGGTGATTCGGGCGGAAAACGCACGCATTTACTCAATTTTGCGGGTGCGATAAAAGCGATTTTTCAAAATATCGGCGAGGTGGAGGGAGTCGTGGCGCACTCGTTTGGGGGCAGCGCGGTTGCTTATTCGATGGCGTATATCGCGCCTTCTGTTCGGATAAAAAAGTTGGTTCTCATCGCCGCGCCCGCCAGCGTGGAAAAAATGTTTGAGAATTACGTCCAACTCATCGCCGCTCCGAGCGCAGTGGCTTCCGAACTGAAAAAATTGGGCGAAAACCGTATCCAAATGCCGCTCGCAAACTCGGATTTGATACAGACTTTGGGAAAAATAAACGTGTCGCACACACTGCTGATTCACGACCGCGAGGACGATGTGGTGCCCTTTCGGAACGCCGAAGCCATTGCCGCTCGTTGGGAACATATTTATTTGTTCGCCACGCGTGGTTTTGGGCATTTTCGATTGGTCAAAAACCCCGAAGTTATCGCCAAAGTAGTAGATTTTTTGACGCTCTGAATAAATTAAAAAAAGTAAATAGTTTTTAGTTTTAATTTTTAGTTTTTAATTTTGAGTCATCATAAACTATTGAAAATCAACGAATTATGTCGAATATTAAATGTCATCTATTTAAGTGCAGGAACTTATGAAAAATAAAAAAGAACGCGTCGGCACGGTTTATTCCACCAATCCCGACTTTCAGTATGAATACGAAAATGAAGCTGAAGCGGACACGTTAGCTGCTGATAAACAGGTACTTAGAGTTTTTTTGGAAACAAAAAACAGGGGAGGCAAGGACGCTACGCTCGTAAAAGGCTTCGTGGGGACTAATGAAGATTTGGAAACGCTCGGCAAAATGTTGAAAACAAAATGCGGCGTAGGCGGCTCGGCAAAAGACGGCGAAATAATTATTCAAGGCAATCACCGCGACAAAATTTTGTTGATTTTGACTGCTGCGGGCTACAAAAATACGAAGAAAGCGGGCGGTTAGAACTGGTTTTTTTTACAGCCGAGTTGCTTCCAACATTCGGTTCTTACCGCTTATATCTTGATGAATTATTATATTTGTAAAAAACTGATTGTCAATGATTTGCGCGACTTGCTGCGCACTGTGTTCGTTACATTCAAAAAATAAAAACCCGCCTTGCGTCAGTTTTTTTTCTGCAAATTGTGTGATTTTTTTATAAAATATCAGAGGATTTTCGTCTGCGACGAATAAAGCCAAGTGCGGCTCAAAATCCAAGACATTGGCTGCCATGAGTGTCTTTTCCGCTTGCGGAATATAGGGCGGATTACTCACAACTACTTGAAAATCAGGCAGTTGCGACCATTTATTTTCGTCTAAAATATCCAATAATGAAAATTGTACAGTTGCTTTCTGCCTGCGAGCATTTTCTTTGGCAACGTCTAACGCACGCTCGCTTACGTCAATCGCATGGACGCTTATTTTTTTATTTTTGGACGCAATCGTGACCGCAATACAGCCGCTTCCCGTCCCAATATCGAGCAGCGCAATCGAGTGCGCAAAGTTCATTTTACTTATTTTTTTCAGCACCAAATCTACCAATTCCTCGGTTTCGGGTCTTGGAATCAAAACATTGGGAGTCACTTTGAACTTCAAGCCGAAAAAATCCGCCTCGCCAAGAACGTATTGGACTGGCTCAAAGTTTAGTAGCTTTTCTTGAATTTGTGACAGCTTTTTATTTTCCAAAAATATTTCTTCCGAAAGGAAATTGCGCACGCCAAACGCATCTTCCAGCACTATTTGTGCGATGCTGCGAGCTTCACTTTCGTCGTAAATTGCTGAAAGCTCTTGCGTGAAATATTGGAAAGTATTGCGAATAGTCATATCCAGACTTCTTATGTGCGAGCGGAAAGCCACAATTTTTATCGAAGATTATTTCAAACTATCCCTCGCGCTGCCGTCAAAAGCGGGGTCAGTTTCGGGTTTTTTATACTCTTTTTGTGACTTCCCAAAAACACTAACATTGATGTAGCGTTTCGGGTTGAGGCGAAAATCTTGAAGCAAAAAATCCAAATTTTTATTCGTCCTCGAAAAATCGCGCGTCAGCCCTTCGAGGTTGTTGTAGAGTTTTTTGTCGTTGATGAGTTGCCCAAGTGTGCCGTCGCCAGAGTCAATTTTTTTCACTACTTTATCGAGTGTTGCGACCGTTTTTTCCGTATTTTTGAGCGTAGCGTCCAACGTAGCAATCGCCGCGTTGGCATTTTTGCTCGTCGTCGCCAAATCCATCGCTTTGAGTTGCTGGCTGAACGCCGCCGCGTTGCTTATCAACTCTTTTACTTGCGCATTGCTGCCCTGAATATTGCCCGAAATAGACTGCAAATTGTTCATCGTAGCCTTCAAGCTGCCCGCCGACGCACCCAAAACACTGTTCAGTTGCCCTGTCACATTTTTAAGATTTGCGATAATCGCCTGCAAATCGCGCAAGCTGATGGCGATGCTATTTTTTTCGTTGCCACTGAGTTGCTTGTCCAAACTATCCAGCACGCCCGTCATGCCGTTTTTTAGCACGTCCGTGTAGCGCGCCAGCTCGTCCGGCTCGCCCATCATGGAGGCAATCATGCCCTTGGTGCGCCCTTGCAAAAAGTCGCCGTCTGCTGCGCAATCCGCACCGTTGCAGGGCTTATCGAACACCAGCTCTACGGCTTTTCCCTCTGTCAGACTTTGGCTAAAAATATAGGCAATCGTATTTTTTGGAACATAAATGCCTTTGTTCATCTTGAGCGTCACTAACACACTTTGTTGCTTTTTGGGTTCCAGCTCTACATTTTTTATCACGCCCACCTCCAATCCGTGAATCAGAACGGGCGCGGAAATCTTGATTTGCGAGGCGTTGGCATACTCAACATAAAGGGTGGTGGAAGAAACGAGGATATTTTGCCCTCGCAAAAATTTATAGCCCCACACTAAAATCAAAATGCTTGCGATGGCTAAAATTCCAACTTTGGTTTCGTTATTAATTTTCATAAAATATTTGGAGAAATAATTTTTAGCAAAAGAAATGTAATCATCTAAAAAATTGATTATCAACGTTTTAGATGTCTTTTGAACACTGTGGATAACTATTTTTTGACAAATATAGTGCAAATATAAAAATACTCTAATACATTCGTAGTTTCCAAAGGCGCAGAACTACCAAAAAACATTTTTTTGGCAAATTTTTTGCCCAATAATGCTTGTTCTACCTTTTACTTGTACTAAAACGATGCCGAGTTTCGTTAAGTTTGAAATAATCTATTAAAATCAACAAATATTTGTTCTATGAGTATGCTTCTTTTGTTCCAAAAAACACAATTAGTCAATGAAGATGCGGCAGAAGTCGCCAGCAAAAGTATTTTCGAGGTCATATTGTCGAGTGGTGTGGGCGCAGTAATTGTGCTGATTCTCTTGGTTTTGTCCATCATTGCGGTCTATATTTTTGTGGAAAGATACCTTTCTATCCGCCGCTACGCCAATTTAGATGCCAGTTTTATGAACAATGTAAAATACAATGTCCAAACCGGAAATATCAATGGTGCGCGCGCGCTTTGCCAGAGCGTCGATGCGCCAGTGGCTCGAATGTTGGAAAAAGGCATTTCGCGCATCGGGCAGCCGATTGGGGATATAGAAAAGGCGATGGAAAGCGTTGGCAAATTAGAAGTCGGCTACATGGAAAAAAAACTCGGCTATTTGAGTTTGATAGCCAAACTTGCGCCGATGTTCGGTTTTGTGGGTACGATTATGGGCGTTATCAAGATTTTTTATGACATTTCTTTGACCGACAATTTGAGTATTGGCACGATTTCGGGCGGTTTGTACCAAAAAATGATTACGTCTGCCGGCGGCTTGATGGTTGGAATTATTGCCTTTTTGGGTTATTATTTACTCTCTATGTTGATTGATAGAGTGGTATCGCAGATGGAAAAAAGTGCGATGGACTTGATAGACGTGCTGCACGCACCGTCCAAGTAAAATGTCACAAAATTAGATATTTTTTTAATATTTTTAATAAAAATAGAATATGAATCTACGCAGAAAACACAGCGAAGGAGCAGAAGTCGCCACAGAATCCCTGAACGATATTATGTTCTTTTTGCTTTTATTTTTTCTCATTATATCTACACTCGTCAATCCGAATGTGATAAAACTCATGCTCCCTACGTCCAAAAAGACGCAAAGCATGAACAAACAACCGATTGTCCTTTCGGTCAATGAAAAGAAAGAATATTTTGTCAATAACAACGGCGCGCCCATCAGTTTGGCGCAATTAGAGCCAGTTTTGAAGCGCGAATTGCAGAAAGTGTCTGACCCAACGGTCGTCCTTCGTCTCGATAATTCGCTCAAAGTACAGGACATGGTAGATGTGTTGGGAGTCGGCGAAAAACTGAAAGTAAAAATGATATTGGCGACCCAAGCAAAAAAGTAGGGAATAAGGAATAACAAATATCGAATACCGAACAAGGAATATCGAAATATATAATCTACCGATGTCACGAACAGTCCTTTTTTTTATTTTTTGTCAAGAAAAAAGTGGCAAAAGCCTAAAAAATTAAGTAGTTGTAAGTTTTTAGTTTTTAATTTTGAGTCATCATAAACTATTGAAAATCAACGAAATACGTCGAATAATAAATGTCATCTATCTAAGTGAAATAACTTACACTCAAATGAGCTAATTTAAAACGCTTCGAGCAACATTGGTAAAAAGTAAAAATTTATGAAAAATCAAGAAGAAAATCAAGACAATAGAACCAAAGCCGGCGTGGTCAGTTTTGCTGTCCATGCTTTGCTGCTTTTTTTGTTTTTTTACCGACTTGGTACTCCCGA
>JAYUHK010000079.1:0-28513 GCA_043767025.1 Saprospiraceae bacterium
GAAAAATACTCGTCGGCTCCGCCAGACTTCAAACAGTTTTCGCTTCGCCAGACGATATTTTTGCAAAAACTTGAATTTCTACAAGGCACGTCTGAAAAGACATTTGATTCGAGTAAAACTATCCTTGAAAATATATGTCAAAAAATATAATTTTGGGTTATTTCTAAAAAATTGACAGTTTCTAAAAACAAAATAGGTTCTATTCACGGAGTGAATAGAACCTATTTTTTTCGTTTATAAGCGAAACTAACAAACCTCCGCAAAGCCTAATTTGCTACGCCCTCCAAGTATTCCCGAATCTCGGAAACTTGAATATCGAGGTGGGACGCATCGTAAATACACTCGCCGTTGCGGATAAGCAGCACCTGCGGCGACTCGTGATGCACCCCAAAATCGCTCGCTATTGCGTTAGAAATGGGACGCAACTGCAACAAATCGAGGTAATAGGCTTCTATTTCGTCGGCTTTGAAGTCCCAATCGCTTTCCATGCGCTGCTTGGCGGTCACGCTGATGACGCAGGTGGTGCTGTGCTTAAAAATTAGGCACGGAATTTCATGCGAGCGGTGGCGGATAGCGTCCAACTGCTCGACTTTATCTAAAATATTCCAATTCATTGAAAATTATTTTGCTATCGCAATGATAGTTTTGAGTGAAAAATTTGAGGGGCAACCTACGCCTTTATTGCAAGAACTCAAAGAGCCGAAAAGGGCGAGGGCGCAAAAACAGACAACAATCGTTTTGATGGTTTGGCTATATTTCATTTTTTACAGATATTTTGTAACAAAACGCTTCAAAAAGTCGCTTTATTGTGTGAAAAAACATAATTTCGGCAAAAGTAAAGGATTTTTTTGATCGGTACAATAGCTAAATAAAAAAGTGTGTCTTTCAGAATATTATTCTGAAAGACACACTTTTTTATTTTAGATATATTCTTAAATTATTATTTTTAGTTCATTCCCTTGTCCATACGAATCAACGGCGGGTGGTTGCGGCGTGGCGCAAAAGCCTCCAAAATAGTGTTGGCAGCTTGCGGCGGCACAGAAATCAGCGAATGTTTGTTGAATATCTGAATGTTGTTGATGTTGCGACCATAAACACGCGATTTGTCAAAAATCATTTCCACCAATTTGCGTGGGTTTAAGCCGTCGTTTCTACCGACTGCGACAAAAAGCGTGACTTCTTCGCCATTATTGTGGTCTGCAAAGCGGCTGCTTTCGCGGTCGCGGCGCGCGCCAGTGGGCGGCGTACTGATTTCGGAGTACAAATCTTCCTCCGTCTGTTGCCCAAACGAATAGTGCATCAAAGCTGCCGCAACGGACTCTGGCGAGTGCTTGGCTAACAGTTTTTGAGCAATCGGCAAGTAAGTTTCAAAGCTACCCGACTCGATGATTTCTTCGATTTGGGTCTGCAAACGCTCTCTTTTCGCATTGATTACGTCCTGAATAGTTGGTATTTTTTCGCGTTTTACCTGCGTTTTGGTCATTCTTTCGATGAATTGCAGCTTGCGCAGTTTAGCGGGAGAAACGAAACTAATCGCAATACCTGTGTTGCCAGCGCGACCCGTACGCCCGATGCGGTGAACGTAAATCTCGGGGTCTTGCGGAATATCAAAATTGACGACGTGTGTGACATTAGAAACGTCAATGCCACGCGCCGCCACGTCGGTAGCAATGAGGACAGTCGCTAATTTTTTTCTAAATTTATTCAATACTTTTTCTCGCTGCGACTGCAAAATATCGCCGTGCAACGCCTCCGACCGAATCCCGCGCTCGTTCAGTTTCGCCGTGATAGCGTCCACTTCAGCCTTCGTGTTGCAAAAAACCAAGCCATAAAAAGCGGGAGCTTTGTCAATCACTCTGCACAGCACCTCAAACTTGTCGGTGTCGCGGACTTCATAAAAAATCTGCTCCGTGAGGTCAGTTGTTACCGCTTGTTTTTTGATAGTCACGACCTGATAGCCGGGACGCATATATTTTTTCGCCAGCGTCAAAATGCGGTCGGGCATCGTGGCACTGAACAAAAGCATTTGTTTTTCGGCATTGGTGTAGGTCAAAATTTCTTCAATATCGTCGTAAAAACCCATATTGAGCATTTCGTCCGCTTCGTCCAAGACCATAAACTTGAGTTCCGAAACTACGAGCGACTTCCGTTTGAGGTGGTCAATAATCCGTCCGGGAGTCCCGACCACAATGTCTGCGCCCTCGCGCAACGCACGCAGCTCTGCCGAAATCGGAGTGCCGCCATATATAGTCATGATTTTTAGGTCGCGGTTGCCGGCTATCGATTTTATTTCGTCTCGCACCTGCACCGCAAGCTCGCGAGTCGGAGTCATAATCAATGCCTGCACGTTGGGTTGGTGCGCTTGGATTGTTTCGAGGATTGGCAGTCCGAAGGCGGCGGTTTTGCCGGTACCTGTTTGGGCTTGCCCAATCACGTCGCGTTTGCCGCTTAAAAGTATCGGAATAGTTTGTTCCTGAATGGGAGTAGGCGTGTCAAAACCTTTGGCTGTCAGAGCAGCGACTATGTTAGGGCTTAAGCCCAAAGCTTCAAATTTATTCATTAGTTTGCAAAGGTACAAAATAATTTCGTATTTCCCAATAATATTTTGCAAAAATGGCAAAAAAATATAAAAAAAATTGTATTTGAGGATATATATTTTCAAAAAAATATCAAAAAATGCAAAAATTTACGGTATTTGTGACTTTTTATGCCGTGTTTTAGAGTGCTTCATTCTTCCGATAGCTTTCAAAAAAACTCTTCCATCGCATCTGAAGAACGCCAACAATCGCTTCGCGAATGATATTTTTTGACATTTTGGAAACACCTTCTACCCGTTCGGTAAAAGTAATCGGCACTTCTTGAATCTTGAAACCCAACATTCGGCTGGCGAACTTCATTTCTATCTGAAAGGCGTAGCCAACGAAGCGAATTTTTTGTAAGTCAATGGTTTTCAACAACTTACGCGTATAGCAGACGAAGCCAGCCGTAGGGTCTTTGACTGGCATCAAGGTAATAAGACGGACATAAAGCGACGCTCCATAGGAAAGCGCGATGCGGTCGAGGGGCCAATTTACGAGTTTTCCACCTTTCACATACCGAGAACCTACCGACATATCGGCGTGTTGGTCGTGGCAGGCTTCGTATAGTTTGAGCAAGTCGTTGGGACTGTGCGAAAAGTCGGCATCCATCTCAAAAAAGTAGTCGTAATCTCGCTCCAAACCCCACTGAAAGCCAGCAATATAGGCAGTTCCCAAGCCAAGTTTGCCTTTTCTTTCGAGTAAAAATAATGAATTTGGAAATTTTGCTTGATTGTGACGGACTATATCCGCTGTCCCGTCAGGAGAACCGTCATCTACAATCAAGACATGAAATGGTTTGGAGAGCGAAAACACAGCCTCGAGCATTTTTGCAACGTTCTCTTTTTCGTTGTAAGTTGGAATAATGACGATGCTGTCCGACAAATTAAATAGTAGTTTTAGTGATAGACTTTTATGCTACCGCAAAAATAAAAAATTCATGCGTCTATTTACCATAAATGGGTAAAAACATTTTTCAAAATTAGCGTGTGTTGCCTAAAATGCTTTCTGTGACGCTTTTATATATTTGTAAATATTCTAAATAATTATTATTTTTTAGAAGTTCTTCGTGACGTAGTATAGTTTCAAAATCTCGTCGCTTGGCGGGTCCAGTTTGGAGCAAAAGTGGTTTTTGAAGTTCTATTTTTCGGACTGTTTCTGTGATGAGCGGTTTCAGTAAATCAAAAGAAATTTCTTCTTTTTCGAGCAGCTGCTCCGCGATTTGGAACAAATGATTGGTAAAATTATTGACAAAAACTGCCGACAAGTGCAAAATAGCTCTTTTTTGGTCGTTGATATAAAAAACTTTATCCGAAATTTTATGTGAAATTATTTCAATTAATTTTAACTTTATTTCGGTATTGGCAAAAATACAGATAGGTATTTCTAAAAAATTTGGTTTTTGCAATTTCGTGAAAGACTGCAACGGGTACAAAACTCCATAATTTTGAAAAAAAGTACCCAAAGTCGTCACGCTCGGCGTTGCGCCAGATGTATGCACGACCAACGCCGCTTGGGGGATATTTTTTGACAATATTTCCGCCACTTCCGCAATAGCCGAATCGGGAACAGCGATAATGTATATGTCCGATGTTTTATTAATTAACTGCAAATCTGTGACATATTTACAGTCAATCGCTTTCGACAGATTAATAGATTTTTCTTCTTCCCTGCTAAAAACTTCTACCACGTCAAGCCCTACTTCGTGGAGCCGAACCCCAAGATGCCACGCAAGATTTCCTGCACCGATTAGCGTGATTTTCATAGCGTCGGTTTGATTCTGCGAACCATGCTCAACGCCAAACCAGACATCATCAAAACAGTTCCGAGCCAGAATAAATTGATACCCGGAAACAAAATCGCCTCCATAACTATAAACTCCGACGAATCGTGGTTGTCTGCTATTTGAAGCGGAATTTTTGGATTTTTTGGCGCGGATTGTGCGATTGCCAATGTCACAGTTTGCGACTTTGGGTCTATGCCTGCGAACCTAAAATGCAAGCCCAACTCACCAATTTCAGACTTCAAATTATAAGGTTCGTTGCCACGGATTATGTAGATTGGCTCGGCGCGATAGGTTTGGTTTGCTTTTTTGACGGACAGCATTGCGCCTACGGCAACGTCTTTTTCTTCTTTTTTATAGTTCACATTTTGAGGATTTTTGTCAAAATTCTCAAAAATTATTTCTGTATCTCCAACCTTTTGTGCCTGACCTTGCGAAAAAGTATACTCTTGATAATTCAAAGACCCTTCGGGGGTAAAAGTCCGCTCGAACATTTTTTCGTCTAACTTTATTTTTAATTTCAAATCTGTCACAGTAGCCGGAAAAGTGTACAAATCTGCTCCGCGAAGCATCAACATTGTTGTAACGCGTTCTTTGTGAGTTTTTGCTGAATCTTCGACTGTTGCCATCACTCCGACCGCTAAATCATTGACTTCTGGCTTATAATCTTTATTGCTTGGATTTCGTAATATTGAGTCTATTGTGACAGAGTATTTATTCGTTTTGTATGTTTCTCCGAGCAATATTTCTTTAAAAACATACTTCAAACTGTCCTCAATTTGCTTCGCATAATCCATGTCTAATTCTGCTTTTGGAAGAGAAGAAACGTGCGTAAAAATATCTTTTTCGACATAATGTTTGGTCGAAGGATTGGACGCAGCGATTTTTTTGAACTCCTTATCATACAGAATATTTGGGAACAAATTGAACTCTTCGACCGTTTCTCCAGTAGGTGTTTTTTTCTTATAATTGACTTTAAACTCTCGATTATGCCCCCAAATACTGTCTTTTTCGTAGGTCACTTCGTAGCCTGACATGAGCATAGGTTTGCCCTTCAGCAGCACAATATTCTTTTTGTAGTCCTCTTCTGTAAAGCCTTCTATCAGCCCTTCTTGCGCAAATCGGTTGGTAGAGATAAACATTTTATTCAGTCCCGATGCCATGATGCCGACTATCATAAGTCCGAAACCTATGTGCGAAAAAGCAGAGCCAGCAGCCTTCATATTGAACCTCAAAAAATTATAAATATAGTCGGTATTTGTGACAATCGTAAAAATACCTGTAAAAGCGAGTATCCAGTATTGCCAAGCAAATAATTGTATCCAGTACGATGTCACAAAAGTCAATATTGCGGATATAAGTACTGCTATCCCTGTGTGCTGCAAAAATTTCTTCCAGTGATTAGCAAATTTAGTTTCCTTGAACCGCAAATACTGTGAAAACCCAGACAGCAAGCCCATAAAAACGCCAATCCAAAGCTGATATTTGTTGTAATGTCCGACCGCATCTATCGGAGAACTAAAATTTGGTGCAAAACCCAACGCTTTCCCAACTTTGTTGTAAACAGGAATAGAAGTCGTAAAAGTGATTAAAACCGCCGAAAAAAGCAGTACCAAAGTTCCAATAAACATCCAAAATTCTTTAGAGTCCGCACTTTCTTCTTTCGCAATCACGGGTATTTCTTTATTTTTAACAAAAAATAAAGAAATGCCGAGCAGTGAAAAAACAAAAATAAAAATTACTAATTGCCACTCCAATCCCATCTCCGTGAAAGCGTGAACGGACGTGTCCCCCAAAATTCCGCTCCGCGTCAAAAACGTTGAGTAAAGTATCAAAATAAAAGTCAGCATATAGTAAATATAGGTACTTTTGTAACTATGCCCTGTCACTTTTGCTATCAAATTCGTATGAATTCCTGCCAATAAAATAAGCCAAGGGACGAGCGACATATTTTCGACGGGATCCCAAGCCCAATAGCCACCAAAACTCAACGCCTCGTACGCCCACGCGCCTCCCATCAGAATACCAGTGCCTAAAATCGCAGCAGAAAACAACGCCCAAGGCATTACTTTTGTCAAAAAATCGCGGTGGCGGTTCGTCCAAAGCGCAGCGATTGCGAAGCAAAAAGGAATAGACGTGGACGCAAAACCCAAGAAAAGCGTAGGCGGGTGGATAGTCATCCAGTAGTTTTGGAGCAACGGGTTGAGTCCATTTCCTTTGATGAGGCTGACGTAGTTAGATTTACTAAAAATTGGTGCTTCTGTGACATCTCTCAAAAGCATGAGCGGATTGCTTCCGATTTTTATATCCCCAAAATAAACACCCAAAATCATCGAAATCAAAATGACTTGTATGGCAGACAAAGTCGCTAAAACTGGTGCTTCCCAACTTTTTGCTTTGTATAACAGTATGATTCCCAACACAATATGCCAAAAAGTCCAAAGCAGAAAGCTACCCTCCTGCCCTTCCCAGAACGCCGCAAAAATGTACCGAAAAGGCAATTCGTCGTTGGTGTGAAGTTGGACGTACTGGTACTCATAGTATTTTTGGGTCATAATATGAAAAATAATTCCCATTACTGTGACAATACCCACACCTTGTGTCACAAAAGAGATGCGTCCGATGTAAAGCCAGCTTCTACTTTCTGCACTGCCGTCGGTTTGGGTGGCTTTCCAAAAGGCAAACACAGCGAGCAAAGCCGCCACAAAAGCCAAGACAATTAGAAAATGTCCAATCTGACCGGGCAACAAATGTTCGCCGATGTATTCGATTTTATTCATTGATAATCAACAGTTTATGATTAAAATAAAAAAATTCCATAACATCAAGCAACCTCATGTTATGGAATTTTTTGAAAATAGGTTGTATTTTTTTTACGATTAAGACTTCCGCTCTCCTTTAACATACACTTCTTCGTCCTTGTATTTCGAGGGACATTTCATCAGTAAATCGGACGCAACAAATTCAGTTTCTTGAATTTTGCCTGTCACAACTATCTGTTCAGAAAGTTCAAAATCTTGCGGCTTGGCAGCCAGCAGAATCACTTTTCGCTCCTCTCCTTTTGGGTCTTTTACATAAAAACTGAAGCGATTAGGGTCAATTTTGGGGTCATATTCCATCGGTTTGTCCTTGCAAAGCACGCCGACGACCTTTACTTTTTCGCCCGATTTTTTGGCATCTTCAAAATTTGAATACGTCGCCACGTCGCCCGCCGCAGACATCAACACGGCGACTGCAACAGCGATGACGATAACACCGATTAAATGGATTTTTTTCATAAAACTTAAACTTTAAGATAACACGACTGCAAAGTTAGCTAAAATAAACTAATTTTATGAACAGTTTTTTGTGCTGATGGTTCACTTCGAGCGGATAGAACTTGTGTCAATCCAATTGTTATTTTTTTTACAATAGAAGCTCAAAAATTAGTCAAAAGTAAAATACTCTAATTATTCATCGACAATCTTACCCGACATTCTTGCTTGCGCTTCATTATCAGATAGATATCTATTTTTTGTATCTGTATACCAAATTTTGCCGTTAAGCTCATGTCCTACTACATTGATTTCGTCCATTGGAGTCAGTCGTTCCCCGTTATTCATTATTAATACCTCGAAACCTTCTTCGCCAAGTTCTTTTCTTATGACGTGGGTAGCTGCTTTATCTTCTCCTTTTTGAGGCTTTTTGTTAATAGTTTTGTTTAGTTCTTGTGTTTGCAATTTTTCGTCCGCTTTATTTACGTCCGGCTTTGTTTATGGATAAATTCACCACTATAAATGCACCTAATCCGAGATTTATAAGTATACTTGTTGTTAATGCTACAATCTGTCCTGTTGTCATCTTAATAATATTTAGTTTGTTTGTTAGAAAATCTATTTTATGAATAAATAATTCAGATAGTTTACCCAGTTCATAACCAACACCTGCTTTCTACGATTACCAAATTTTAATTCGGTCGGCTTCTGATTTGTACATTTTGTCGCCTTCTTTCACTCCGAAAGCGGCATAAAATGGCGGAAAATTTTCCAACGGACCATTCACGCGCCACATAGACGGACTGTGCGGGTCGGTTTTGATGCGCTGCAAAATAGTAGCATCTTTGTTTTTCATGCGCCAGACTTGCGCCAAACTCAAAAAGAAACGTTGCTCGGCGGTGAATCCGTCTATTTTTGCATTTTTCTTACCTTGCTCTGTGTTTTTGAACGCTTCAAAAGCAATCGTAACGCCGCCCAAGTCGGCAATATTTTCGCCCAAAGTCAAATCGCCATTCACATGGACGCTGTCAAGCACCGTGAATCCGCTGTATTGCTTGGAAACCGCCGCCGTTTTTGCCTTGAATTTTGTTTCGTCTTCTTTCGTCCACCAGTTTTTTAGGTTTCCGTCTTTGTCGTATTGCGAACCTTCGTCGTCGAATCCGTGCGTTATTTCGTGACCGATGACCATTCCGATACCGCCGTAATTGATAGCGTCGTCGGCGTTGAGGTCGAAAAATGGAAACTGCAAAATCCCCGCCGGAAACACGATTTCGTTGAAAAGCGGATTGTAATAAGCGTTGATGGTCGGCGGAGTCATTTCCCACTCGGTTTTATCTACGGGCTTGCCCTGTTTTACCAAGTTTCGGTCGTTTTCCAACTGGTTGCTGCGCATCATATTTCCAAAATAATCATTGCGTTTGACTTCTATATTGTACTCTTTCCACTTGTCAGGAAAACCAATTTTTTTGATAAAAGTAGCTAATTTTTCTTGTGCTTTCACCTTCGTAGCGTCGCTCATCCAGTCGAGCTGAGCGATGCGTTTGCTGTACGTTTGTTGCAAATTATTGACCAAATCCATCATTCTTTTTTTGGCAGCATCGGTAAAATATTGCTTCACATAAAGCTGTCCGAGTGCCTCTCCAAACAAGCCATCGACCAAGAGCGCAACCCTTTCGCTGCGTGGCTTTTGAGCCAACTGACCGCTCAAAGTACGGCTGTAAAAATCGAAATGCGCTTCGTCAAATTCTTTGCTCAACAAGGACGATGCGCCCGATATTTCGTGAAAGCGCAGGTATTGTTTCCAGCTATCTACTTTTTCGGTCGCGAGAGCTTTTCCGAAGGTCTGCACAAAAGTCGGTTGCTTGACTACGAAAGAATCCAGCGTAATTTTCAATGTCACAAAAGCAGCGTCCCAGTCCAAATTTGGGGATAGTTTTTTCAGACCTGCTTTATTCATTTTGTGATAATTTTTGTTGGGGTCGCGAAGTTCTACGTTTCCAAAATGTCCGCTTGCCAACTTGGTTTCCAACGCCAACACGGAGGCAGCATTGGTGGCAGCTTTTGCCGCATCATCGCCCGTAAGTTGGAATAATTTTGCGATATATTCCGAGTATGCCTTGCGTTGCTCCACGATTTTCGCTTCTTTGGAGAAGTAATAATCTTTTTCGGGCAGTCCGAGTCCGCTTTGAGAAAAAATGCAGGTGTTAATGGCTGCGTTTTTATCATCTGGAGCGACATAAAAATTGAACAGCGTTCCGTCGCCCATCGCATGATGTTTGTTGATAAATGCAAACACCGCTTTGTTGTCGGCGAGGGCGTTTATTTCGGTCAATACTGGCGTAAGTGGCTGATAGCCAAGCTGTTCGATGGCTGCGGTATCCATTCCGCTTGCGTACAAATCGCCTACTTTTTGCTCCACCGTGCCAGCCGCCGCCTTGCTATTGGAGGCTGCTTCGCAAATATTTTTCATTACTTCGCGGTTGTGTTTGCGAAGGTCATTGAACGCTCCCACGCCGCTTTCGGTCGGTTCGATGACGACCGTTTTGTTCCACGCTCCGTTGGCGTAGAGCCAAAAATTATCGCCCGCTTTCACCGTAGTATCCATGAAAGAAGGGTCTAAAAATTTGCTGCGCGTCGTTTTGTCGGCAGCATCTGAATTTTTAGACGTAGTTTTTTGATTGCTGTTGCAACTTTGGAGGCAAAAAACGGCTGCCGCTCCGATTGCGATTAAAATATTTGATTTCATTGTTGAATTTGGTTGTAAAATAATTTGGTCAAAAGTACGACAACTTTTGGCTTTTTGGGTAAAAAATTGGTCTTTTATATGAGCGTTTTGGTCGAAAATGAGATAAATTTTAATAGGTTCGAGCCTCCAAAACCTCCAAAATATTGGCATACACTTTTTTGGGCGTAGCCAAAAAATCCTCGACGCTTATCCATTCAGCTTTTTCGATGTCTTCTTCCGCCTGCGGAATCAACTCAACATCAGACGTTTGCATTTCGTACCAATACGTTTTCTTCAAAATACGTTTTTTACCTTCCTTGTACACGTGGAAAGTAGTCACGAGTTCCGCGCCCAACTCGACCTGCTGCAAGCCAGTTTCTTCCTGCACTTCGCGGATTGCCGCTTGCGCTGGCGTTTCGCCGGCATCTAATTTTCCTTTGGGCAAGTCCCACCAGCCGCGCCGAAAAATAAAAAGGGTTTCTTTTTTTTCGTTTTGTACCAAGCCGCCTGCCGCCTCGATTAGTTTAAAAAGAGCATAAAAATCGCTGACCAGCAGCGAAAAATCATCAGAATAAATGCCCACAGAGTCCAAATGTTTGTTGCCGCCTTTTTCGAGCATATCCACATATTGAAGCAGGGTTTTTGATTTTTTGAGGTAGCGCGCCGTCATTTGGCGGTCGCTCGTGCTGTCCAAAATCCGTGTTCTGCCTTCTTTTTCGTCCATCAAAAGCAGCGGAGTTTCGTTGATGTATATTTTTAGCATAAATTTTTATTTGGTAATAAGTGGTCGGTGTTTTTTTTCTTAAAAGTAGTGTAAAGTTTCGCCGTTATAAATATTTGAACCCGTTGGGTTCAGCACAGTTATCCCAAAGTGATAAAATATTCATAGAAAAAATTTTGTAAAAAATGATGTTTGTAAAAAATAATGTATCCGTATGTGTGCGACCCCTTCAGGGTCGTATTTGCGTCGTGTCTTTCGCCGTTATAAATATTTGAACCCGTTGGGTTCAGCACGATTATCCCCAAGGGATAAAATATTTATATAAAAAATATTTGTAAAAAATGATGTATCCGTATGTGTGCGACCCCTTCAGGGTCGTATTTACGTCGTGTCTTTCGCCGTTATAAATATTTGAACCCGTTGGGTTCTTGTCAATGTTACAAATGCGCGAATCTATAAATATTTGAACCCGTTGGGTTCGGATTGTTATTCAATCCACGCGAATCTATAAATATTTGAACCCGTTGGGTTCGGATTGTTATTCAATCCAATCAAACAAGTATTCATCTTTGTAATCAATTTGAAATTTTGTTAAAAAATCGTTGTATTCCTCTCGAAATATTTGTTTTTTGTGGTACTCTTTTTGGTTATTGATGTATTTTATCACATTATCCAATGCGGAATGGCTGTATGAAAACGCGCCGAACCCTTCCTGCCATTGAAATTTGTGTGGCGTAAATTGCTTTTCATTAATAAAACCATTGCTTGACTTTTTTACCTCCCTTACCAAATCGGATAAGCAGCAAGTTGGTTTCATACCGACAAACAAGTGGATATGGTCGGGCATTCCATTGATAGCGAGCATTTTTTGCCCTTTGTTTTGTACTATTCCCGTGATGTATTTATACAGTTCATTTTCCCAATCGGGCTGAATGAGGCTCTCTCTGCCTTTCACAGCAAAAACAATCTGAATATATATTTGAGAAAATGTGCTTGCCATATTTAGATAGATTGAATTTTTTCAACAAGTTGATTTTTAGTTTGTCATTTTTTGTGTGAATTAGTGCATCAAATTATTAGTAATTGATTGCAAAACGCAGTGAAAGCGGTACAAAAGCTGTTAATATAGCACTATTCTCTTTCATACATTTCAAACTACAACCCATTTTTTCATCATTCTTACCCAAATTTACGCATTATTGATACTTTGTATGGTGCTTTTTTGCAAATAAAACAAAATATAGTTATTTTTACCGCTCGAAATAGGAAAGTTCCCAAAGATTGTATTTATCCATGAAAAAAAATATCAAAATTGTCATCGCCGACGACCGACGTTTACTGACCGACGGACTGAAAAGTCTGCTGGCTCAAAGCACGTGCGACTACGAATTTCGGGTGATAGGAATGGTCGAAAACAGCGAGGACTTGGTAGAGATTTTTAAGCGGCACCAGCCAGATTTGTTGATGCTCAACCTCCGACTTGGCGAAAAAACCGACATCACCAAAGCACTTTCTAATATCCAGTCGCAGCTCAATGGCGCAAAAATAATCGCATTGCCGACTTCCGAGGAGTTCAGTCCAACGCTCCAACAGGACGCAGCTCGGTACGGTGTAACTTCTTTTTTGAGTAAATATTGCGGAGCAAAGGATTGTATTTTCGCAATCAATGAAGTGCTTTTGGGCAGGACTTACCGACACAGCAGCGCGACCGAATCGGTAGAAGTTTCTAAAAATAATCCGCAGCAGGCGAAAGCAACTTTTATCAAAAAATCCCGCCTCACCGCTCGCGAAGTGCAGATTTTAGAACTCATCGGGAAAGCGAAAGGGAATAAAGAAATCGGTAAAGAGCTATTTATCAGCGACCAGACGGTGGCGGTACACCGCAAAAACATCATGCGCAAACTCAACGTCAATAACACGCCAGCCATTTTGAAGTTGGCTTACGACAACAATATGGTCTAAAAAAAAGGAAGCCCCCCTCTTAGCTTATGAAGAGAGAGGCCATCCCAAAAACCATCTTTGAGGAATGTGACCGAAATAAATTACCCATTTTTTTTAAAAAATTTGAATACTTTATTCTTCTTCATTCCCAAGCATCGCACAAGGCGGCTTTTAATATCTTGTCACTTCTTGACATTTATGACTTTGCAAAAACAATACCAATTTTTTTTAATTTCTGTATTTTTTTTGTCGGTCAAATTTTTTGTCTGACCTACTAAATTCGTAGCCCACCGTGAACTCATGTCCGCCAGAGTTGTACTCTTGGAATTTTTGGAGCGAATAATCGTAAGAATATATCAATCGAAATCCATTGAATTTGGTACCCAACAGCACGCCCACCGCGCCTTTGTCGTAGGCTTTATAGACCAATCCTGCCATAAATACTTCGTTGAGAAAAGACGCACGAAGGCTCAAATCCGCCTGAAACGGCGCAGTGCGCACCTGACCAACCATCAAAACTGGCTCCAAAGTAATGTCGCCCAAAGCGTATTTGTAGCCCGCTATGATTTGGAACGTGCTGAACACCGTATTGCTATCCGCTTTCGAGCCTGCCACCTTGCTCAAGCGCGCGCTGACCAATCCCGGCAGCGAAACTCCAAAGTAAAACTTATCGCTCAAAGACCCAAAAACTCCTATCGAAGCGTCGAATGTCTTTACTCCGTCCATCATGCGCTGCACTACCAAGTCATTGACGTTGAGCAACGTGTTGTTGGTTTGGGCGAGCAGGCGAGTTTGTTGGATTTGGGTCGAAAGTCCGATACCCATTTTGAAGTCGTCGCCCAATTTGTAGCGAAATGAGTACGAAAGTTGTCCCCGAATACGATTGAGTTGGGCGATATTTTCAGAAAAAACCATTGCGCCCAAGCCCAGATTATTGTTCATCGGTCCGTTGTATGAGATAGCATAAGTTTTGGGCGCGTCCGGAAAACCAGTCCAGCCATTTCTGAAATGCGCAAAAACGTTGTGGTTTTCGGAGAAACCCGTCGCACCCGGATTGATGAGTGTCGGATTGAACAAATAATGAGAGAGTATCGCCTCGTCTTGGGCGTAGGCGGTGGCTGCGAAAGCAGCTACCAAAGAAAGTATAATTGTTAATTTTTTCATTTTTAGGATATTGAAAATTTTATAGTTGGGAAAGTTCAGGAACAAATAATTTCGTGTAAAATTATTTGTTCCTGATGAGATGATTTTTTATTTGAAATGAGAAAAAATAAGTAATTTATTTTCACACATTTATTTATTTGGTTTAGCGCAAAAGTGTGATAGAGCCTTTGTATTGTTGTGTTTTTCCAGCTACCACCACGTCTAAAACGTAAAAATAGCCGCCCTCTGGCAAGTCTGTACCGCTCTGGTCTTTGCCGTCCCACGCTTCCCAAACGCCGTTTGGAGCAGTTCTGGCTTCATGGACTAATTGTCCCCAGCGATTGAAAATTTGGAAGGTCAGATTTTTTGCGCCGTCACAGAGATTGATGAGGAATTTATCATTCAGCCCGTCATTGTTGGGCGTAAAGACTTTCATACTTTCAAAGCACTCACTGCCGATACCGCCCACCTTTCCGATAGCGATAGCACTGCAACCGTTTTTATCTTTCACTATAATCGCTAAATCACCGACTGGCAAATTGACTACCAAAGGCGTTTTCGTATTCGCAAGGTCATTCCATTGATAACTGAACGGTGCTGTGCCGCCACTCACGAAAGCTGCCGCCGTGCCGTCTGCACCGCCAGCCACCGTCACATTGGTAGTCTGCACGCTCACCCGCAGAGAGTCCGAAGGTCCAGCTATCGTAAAGGTTTGTACGACTTTTCTCCCTGCTGCATCGGTGACAGTTACTGTGTGGTTGCCTGCGCAAAAGCCATTACCTGTGCTGCCGTTGTCCCAGTTGTAAATGTATGGAGTAGCTCCGCCGACTACATTTGCGATTTCAGCTCGTCCGTCGCAATCACCAAAACAAGTGATATTTTTTAATATATTGACTGTCGCCGTCAAGCTCGCATCTACCGTGAACACGGCGGTCTTCGAGCAACCCAAACTATCCACAACCGTAACGCTGTAAATTCCGGTTGAAAGTCCAGTCACAAAACTTGTATCGGGCAGCGACGCGATACTCCACTTATAAGTGTAATTATTAGGATTGCCTACGCCACCCGTCACCGCTACACTTGCAGAAGTACCGAACACAGATACCGCCACATTGAGCGTAGAGTTCAGACCAACTGTAAAAGTAGCCACTCCGAGCGCATTGGGATTGGCAGCATCGTAAACCGTAACTTTATAGATTCCTACTGCCAAACCGCTAAGGTCTTCTGTTACCGCTCCGTTGTCCCATTTGGTAGTGTAAGTTCCCGAACCGCCATTGACTGTTATGTTAATAGCACCATCTGTTCCGTTGGAACATTTTACGTTTGAAACAATGCCTGTGACGGTCAGTGGAATACAAGTCCCAACTGTATAAGCACTGCTTAATAAAATACAACCTCTGATGTCAGTAACGGTCACTTTGTGAACGCCCGGGCAAGTGATAAGGTCTTGGGCGGTTGTTCCGTTGTCCCAGTTGTAGCTATACGGAAACGTTCCGCCGCTCACCGAAATATCAATACTTCCGTTGCACGGAATGATGTTATTTTGTGCGCAACCAATAATAGCGGTATCAATTTTGAGCGCCAACGTAGGTTGTGCGACCGTGATAGTTTTTACCAAAGTTTGCGTAGCACCTTTGTAGTTGAAAGTAACCGTAAAAGCGTAAGTGCCTCCTGCCAAGTCTGTTATTGCCACATTGCCGTCAATACTGGTAATATTTTGGTTGGGAGCTGCGCCCCACGAGATGCTGTAAACTGGGTGTCCGCCCTCAATATCAAATTTTACTTGTCCGTCATTTCCACCAAAACAATTCACTGGTTTGGTGACGATGTTTTTGATATTCAAAGGAAAAGGACAGAATGGCACTGTAAATGTATCTGACACTACCGAGCAACCATTTTTATCGGTGACAATGACCGTGTATTTTGCTGCGTCTATATTATTAATTCGGTCGCGTGAGCCTTGCATTGGGTCGTTTGGTCCGAGGTCTTGCCAGTTGTAGCTGTACGGAGTTGTGCCGCCTGTTGGTTGGTTGAGGTAAATTTTTCCGTCTTTGTTACCATTTCCATTTGCGCCGCCCGACTCGCAGACGATGCTGTTGAGGCTGACCACCAACGCCGCCGAGGCTTTGGAATAAATAGTATAAGCTCTGACTTCTGACTGTCCGCAGACATCGGTAATGGTGCAGGAATAATTTCCAGCCACTACTCCTATTAGGTCTTTGGTGGTCACGCCCGCTACGCTCCAAGCGTAGGAGAAAGGCGCGCAGCCATCGGTGACGGTTTGAATGATTCTACCTGTTGCCGCTCCGAAACAACTTACGCTGTCCACTTGCGCAGCAATATTGATAGGCAATGTTCCCTGCGCAACCACCGCCGGAGCGGTCTTGATGCAGCCTTTCGCGTCGCGGACAGTGACGGTGTAAGTACCTGCTTTATTGAGTCCAGTCAAGTTTTGGGCTGTCGAACCCGCAAATCCCACAGGTCCCGTCCACTGATAGGTGTAAGGCGGAGTACCGCCTGCCACCGTAATATTGACCGTACCGTTGGGCGTTTGAGTAGTTCCAGTCACGGTTATGACTACTGGAGTTGGCTCGGTGACGGTAAAAGTCTGTGACACGCCGCCGCCTGAAACATCGATTACAGTGACCGTATAAGTGCCTGCTGCGAGTCCTGTGCGGTCTTGTGGATCATTGCTGCCTGCCAAATCCGACCAGTCGTATCTGTAAGGTGGAGTTCCACTTCCTGCTATGGAGATGTAGATTGCACCAGTAGCCGTGCCGAAGCAAGCTGCGCTCACGACGCTGTCAGTAACAATCGTAATGCCCGGCACGATGCGATAAGAAGTATCTTTTTTGCAGCCGTTTCCGTCTGTAATCGTGACCGTATAAGTCCCTACTGCCAATCCTGTGCGGTTGGCTGGTTCGGGGGCGGTGGTCAAGTCTTGCCAGTCATAAGTAAATGGCGACGTGCCGCCAGTCACATTGAGCGTGATAGCGCCTGTACTTCCGTTGGACGGTGTAAGGACAGCACCTGTCAGAATCGGATTAGGCTGTGTCACGACGATGCCTGTTAGTATTTTTTGGTCGGACAAAGCATCTGTAACGGTAACGGAGTACGTTCCCGCAGCCAAGTTGCTGCGATTTTGTGGGTCGCTGCTGCCCGCCAAGTCTGCCCAATCAAAAGTATAAGGCGTTCTGCCGCCTGTGATATTCAAAGTAATAACTCCTGTGCTGACTGCGTTGCAAGCAAGATTGGTGACACTCGAAGTGGCGGCAAGGGGAAGCGGCACAGCAGTCACTGACACCAAACCGGGCGCAGATGAAAACTGGGAGGTAATATCTGTGATGTTATTTGACAAGGATATGACTACCTCTGTGGTACTATTGACAAATAATATCGGCGTAGAAGAACCCAAATTACCAACTACTTTGAAGCAAAGTTGGTATATCATTGTCCCGTTGGGAACAGTTTTACCATTTACACCGTCGGCAGCAGTCCAAACAAGCCCCAATCTTCCTCTTTTTGCTTGTGCTTTAGATCCAAAATCTATTCCATAGACAGGACTTAAACCAATCGGATTGCCATTGCCAGATACTATAAAGGTATCCAACTTTATAATATTAGTATCCCACGTCATCGTGTAAGACATAGAAACCATATTGATAAAATCTCTAACACGAATTGGAACACAAACCGTCCCATTCGGTGAAACTGTAACAGTATCGCCTTTTATCTGAAATCCAGTATTGCTGTTGTTAATGACAGTCACTTTTCCATTTATTAAACTATATGGAAAAATATTAGGGACATTGCCTGTAATCTCAATAGGAAAACCTATAGCAGGAGTTCCCGGTGTTCCGGGCGGTAAGGCATCAAAGGTGACATTGCTACTTTGTCCAGGTGAACCCAATATTTTGTAGCAAACTTCGTAAAGTGTAGTACCGTTGGGTAGAGTCAATCCTTGCGCCGTTGGGCTTTGGTCGCTCCATATCAATTTCGCAATTCCACCTACTGTATCCACTGTTAGTTGTCCTAAACCAGTCAAGGCGACAACATTCACTCTCTGAAATTTTATAATGCTTGAATTCCATTTCATAGCATACTGCAAACTTGTCACTGCATTAAAATTATTAGCTTTTACTTTTACACAAACTAAATCTCCTTGCACCGCAGACTCCGCCGAAGCGAAAATACTCAATCCCGTGCTGCAAGCACTTCCACTTCCAGTACCCGTGATTTTGAACGTACCGGGTTGCGGAGTAATGCCGATAGCACCGTTAATATTGTAGGCTTCTATCCCAGAATCCGAAAAGCTCCTTACGTCTATTTTAGCCGTATCGCCACCGTTCCCTTTTACTAAAAAACACACCCTAAAAATGGTCGTACCGTTGGGTACGGTCGCCCCTTGTTGGTAATCAAAACTGGTAGTAAGGCGACCCGTATCAACTAATGAAGGTACGGTACCGAAATTACCCAAAGTATAATTGGGCAGTGTATCGCCCATAGATGGAAGCTGAATGCTTGAGAATTTTAGCTTTGCGGGGTTCCATTTTAGGTTAAATTGAAATCCTGCAATATTATTAAAATTTGAAACCTTTACATCTACACACTTGATGCCACACGGAGCAGCCGAATCATTCACTACGGTTACAATCATAGGCGAGTTCGGACCGCCGCAAACAGTGGGCTGTAGCACAACGGTTCTATCCGAAAAACAAGTAGCGGACGTAAAAAGACGCACCGTGTAAGAAGTCGCCGAGGCGGGATTCGATAGATTGCTAACAACAACAAAATTAGTGGAGGGTACAGCGGTGGCAGCCGAATACATTGGTCCTGAATAAGTTGTCCCTACGGAGTAAGCAACTCGCAAGTTCGCACTTAATGTATAGCCGAAAAGCTGTAAACTTGCGTTCGAGTTGGCTGTCGTTCCGGCTGCACAGGTTGCTGATGTTGCATTTACTGTAAAAGATGGAGGCGTACAGGTATTTCCGCAGTTCACTGGGTTGAGTGTTACGGTCGTATCTTTGAAGCACATCGCATCTCGAAATACGCGGACGGTATAGGTCGTAGCGGTGGCTGGATTGGCTAAATTGATAGCCACACAGCTGTCATTCGGGATATTCGGAGCGTTAGCAAAAGCAGGTCCCGTGTAGGTCGCCCCTACCGAAAAACTCGCTTTGGCGGTAGCTCCTGCATTGATATTGGTAATACAAATTCTTGCATCGCTGTTCGCAGTAGTTCCTGTGCAAGTGGCGGGCGTAGTCGAAGCACTGTAAGAAGTCGTCGGACACGCCGTTCCCGAGCAGGTAGCAGGGTTGAGCGTCACAACGGTATCTTTGAAACAGAGCTGCGCACGATACAACCGCACTGTATATTGAGTTGGCACAGCAGGATTGGGTAACGTATTAGTCAGAGTTACATTACCCGACGCTATCGTGCCACACCCGGCAACTGGAGTAGTCGTAAAACAATTAGCTGAAGAATAAGGCTGCCCCGAAAAAGTCGCTCGTGCAGAGGTTATTGCCACTCCTGTAAGTTTGATGGAAGCATTACTATTAGGCGTACTACCTGTGCAAGTAGCGGGTACTGCCAATGCAGTAGATCTTATCTTGCAGAAAGTACCACTTCCGATATTTGTAAAATCAGGGTACGTCTGAACACTTTGGTGGGTAGGCGAAGCGGGCGGAACTATTAGTTCAGAACGATATATCTCCATAAAAGTAGGTTGGTCGTAATAGTTGAGCCAAGAGTCCGTGGATAATATTCTGAACGTCATGCCATAAAGGATAGAGTCGTTTGCCGCCAAGGTTACACCTCCCGCCAAGCCGTTGCCTACATCTTGCCAATTTGTAGTGACCGCATATTTGTTTGGCAAAGAAAAAGGAAGTGCCACTAAATTGCTCTGTGCTATCAGTCCCAACGGATTAGGGTCGGACGCAATAAAGCGGACAAATTTTAGCTTGGTCGTATCCCAAGAATGTGTATATTGGAAGCTGGACACTCCGTTAAAATTCTTCACGATGACTCGGATATTGACCGTATCGCCTACGTTGCCTGTGATGACTTTGGGCGAGTAGGAGAACGCGACGTTTTGCGCGCTGGACGAATAAGCTATCGTCAGCAACATTCCTAATGTTGTAAGTAGGATTTTTGTAATTCTATTCATAGGAAATAGAGGTTTGAGATGTAAAAAAAAGTTTCGGGACTTTTTGTTTTTATCTTTTGTTAAAAAAAATTTATAGTTATTATAATATATTTTTGGTCTATAATCGGGTAAGTGGTAGTGTTTTAAGCTGCCGCTCGGTTTTTATTTGCAAATAATATTCTCCACTCGGAATGGCTTTTTTTTGCAAACAGTCCAATTCTATGGTATTCAAAACACCTGTTTCCAATTTTTGTATATTGTGGGCTAACAGCTTGCCATTCACATCGAAAAGCGACCAATTCAGGTCGGTATTCCTAAATGCTTTCAACTGTACGACCGTTTTTTTGTCGCTTCCGATAGGATTGGGAAATACATTGAGCAACTCAAAATCAGTATTGTCGTCGCTTATTTCCTCCGTAGCGACGGGTCCTTTGATGACAATAATACCGTTTATAATAGTAGGTGTGAACACTGAAGAGTTAGAATCCGACACCTCTACAAACGTGGGAATATTGGAAAACAACATATTGGAAACTGCATCGGGACTTCCTTTCGCATAGAATCGCAGCTTGAACAGCGTAGCAGTGTCTGGTATCTTGAACCCGCCGCGCCGAACATTGTACCAATTAAAAGTAAGCGTGCCGTTGATAGTGTCTATGTAGCCAAAACTATCTCCCAGTCCCAACCCCAACAACGAATCGCTGGGGCTATTGATATTGACGAGAGAAATTACGCTGCTGTTCCACTTCATAGTGAACTGTAGGCTTTGAATGGCTTTGAATCCTGTAGCTCGGATTGGTGCGTCGAACACCGCATAGCGGCTGACTTTTTTGGTAGGCATAATAAGACTCAACGGCTGTGCTGGAGCGGCACAAACGGCAAGTAACCAGAAAGTTACAAAAAATAAGACATTTTTGGTCATGGTCTATAAGCTATTTACACCTTTACCAACTCGCTCTATTGAAGCAATTTGGTTCAGATTTAAGAATTTTAACTAAAAAATCCTTCGGTTTTTGGTTTCTAACTCCGCCAATTCAGCTCTACTCAATGGGACGATTGAGGCAAGAACCGCTTTTTGTACCCTAACGGAATACAAAGGTAGCTAACAAAGTCGAAATTTTTGAGAAAAACAAGCAGAATTATTTTATATATTGAAAAAACAAACAGTATTTCGACTCCAACCGACAAATTTACTTTGTTACAACGCACAGATATACTGTTTTCGCTGCTTTGGGATAAACTTGTTAAGCTGTGGTTGGAGCTAAATATTACTTTTTTATAATATTAAAATAATCCTATATATAACACTCCCAAAGTCGTGCCATTTTCTCCATTCGACTGAATAACAGCCTTTAATAAATTATATTTTTATGTGTTTTTAGTTAATTTTGTGGCGTTATAGGTTGATTTTCAATGTTTTAGCCCATTAAAAAATTAAAAAAAAATATTTTTATTCTTCAAAAAAATATTCTTTTTTTTGCATTTTTCGATTTAGAAAACTACCTTTGGACAAAAGAAACGTCTATGAAATATACACACCCAGTAATCCGCCCTATGTTCGAGTCGCCAACCTTGCAGTTGATGATGGACGAACTGCAAGAAATATTAGAAGCCGAAAAAATAGTGCGTCAAAAATTTTATGAAGACATAGAAAGCAGCGACGAACTTTTGGAGTTTATCAACGGCGAAATCGTGAAAATAGGCATCTTGAAACTCAAAAATAGTCTGCCGCTCGAAAATCTACACCGCATTTTAGAAACCTTTGTGAGTGAAAATAATCTGGGCGCAATAGGCGAAAATTCGATGATTTCGCTGTCACGAAACGACTATTTACCAGAATTATCTTTCTTCGGAAAAGAAAAAGCGCGCCAATTTTTACCGCTCCAAACGCGATTTCCTGCGCCCGATTTTGTGGTTGAGATAGCTACTCCCGAATCCCAACACATTGATTTTTTTGTCAAACACGTTGATTATGCTGCGCACGGCGTAGCGGAATATTGGATTATCGAACCCAGCAGCAAGCAAATCTCGCAATTTCTCTTGAAGAAAGACCAACGCGAATACGAACTCCACCACAAGACCAACAACGGAATTTTGCACTGTCACGTTTTGGACGGTTTGAATATTCCTGTAGAAGCTATTTTCGACGGCGGCAGAAACCTCTCTTTCGTTCACGAACTCATCAACGGCAAATAATTATTCGGTATGTTCTTGCTCCGCAATATAAAATCGCTCGTCCTGACCGAAACCAATCCCCAAAAAAAGGTTCTCGGCTCGCAAATGAAGCAACTCAACTCTATCGAAAACGCTTGGATTTTGTTAGAAAATGACACTATTCATAGTTTTGGGAGCATGGAAAATTGTCCGCAACACATTGACAATCAATTAGATGCGACTGGGCGGCTCGTGCTGCCGAGCTTTTGTGACTCCCACACACACCTCGTGTTTGCCGCTACTCGCGAAAACGAATTTGAGGATAGAATCAACGGAACTACCTACGAAGAAATCGCCAAAAAAGGCGGCGGAATCCTTCATTCCGCCCGCCGACTCGAAGAAATGTCGGAAGAAAATCTGTTCCAACAAGCTCAAAAACGCCTCTCCGAAGTCATCGGGTTCGGCACTGCCGCCCTCGAAATAAAAAGTGGCTACGGACTTACGGTAGCCAGCGAACTCAAAATGCTGCGCGTCATCAGACGGCTGCGCGAAAGCGCGGGCATCAGTATCAAATCTACTTTTTTGGGTGCGCACGCCGTCCCGACGCTTTTCAAAGCCGATAGAAATGCTTATATCTCCTTGATTATCAATGAGATGCTACCCAATATCGCCGCCGAAGGTTTGGCGGACTACATAGACGTTTTTTGTGAAAAAATTGGCTTTTCTGTGACAGAGATGAATCAGCTACTCGAAGCTGGAGCAAAGTACAATCTGAAAGCAAAAGTCCACGTCAATCAGTTCAACTGCATGGGCGGGATAGCGGCTGCGCTGCGGCACAAAGCGATTTCTGTGGATCACTTGGAGGTATTGGACGACGATGATTTGGCGGCTTTGCGATCGTCGGATACCATTGCTACGCTGCTGCCGTCTGCCCCTTTTTTCTTAAACGACCACTATCCGCCAGCCCGAAAGCTGCTCGATGCCAACGTTGCAGTTGCTTTGGCTACCGACTACAATCCGGGTACAAGCCCGTCGGGACGCATGAGTTTCGTCTGGTCGCTGGCTTGTCTGCACCTCAAAATGACTCCTTCCGAAGCCCTCCACGCCCTCACACTCAACGGTGCCGCCGCTATGGAACTCTCCGACACGCACGGCAGCATTGCCGTAGGCAAAAAAGCAAATTTACTTCTCACCAAGCCCCTCCAATCGCTCGCCGCGCTCCCCTACTCTTTCGGAAATGACTGCTTCGAGAAGATTATTTTGAACGGAAAAATAATTTAATTATGTATTTTTGTGACACTTTTTGAGGTTTAGAAATTGCTTTCTTGTATTTTGTCCTGTCCTGAAATAAGTTGCCCAAAAAATCCACTTATTTCAGGACAAGACACAATGAAAAACCTAATTTACAAATTAAGTTCGTACACTTAAATAGATGACGTTTATTATTCGACATAATTCGTTGATTTTCAATAGTTTATGATAACTCAAAACTAAAAACTAAAAACACATAACTACTCATAAACAAATGACTGACTTTTCCAAAATACATACATTCTTTAAACCAAACACTGATGTATGGCTTATCTTTTCATGTGTTGCGGTACCGATTTTCTTTTTTATGCGATGGATTTTTAGAAAATTTATCTTCGGCGCAGTAAAACAAAAAATTGCTACTTGGGTGGCTACTATCGTTTTGACACCTCTTATTTATTTTGGGTTGATTTATGCGTTTCTTTTTTTTATTTCGAGAGAACCGAGCAGCGATTTTGATAAATCAAAATGGTTGGCAGGCGACAAAGAAAGGAGATTTGAGATGGCAGATGACATCGTGGATAGCAAAATTCTTATCGGCAAAGATACCAATCAGGTCAAAGAACTTTTGGGAAAAGCAACTTCGCAAGACAGCTCGAACCAGCGATGGACGTATTTTGTGGGGACGGGCGGCGGCGGATTCGGCTTTTTATTTCACGAGTTATCCATAAATTTTGACAAAAATAAAGTTATTTCAGTCACACACAGCAAGATAGAGGACTAAAAACCGAAGCAAAGCCAAAATTTCCGACACCTCAAAGGTGTCGGAAATTTTGGCTTTAATTGACAAACTTACAACGCTAAAACGACCGCCTCGTAAGGGCGGAGCGGCGCGTTGGGCTGAAATCCAGACATATTGCCGAGCAATATTTTACTTTTGGAGAGGTCTAAACTCAAATTAGCGGTCGCCGCGGTCGCCGTAAAATTGAGTAAAACGAGTATTTTTTTTCCGTCTTTTCCTTCTCGCAGGTACGCATAAACGTTGGGATTGGCGGCATCGAGCAATGTATATTTGCCGTACACCAAAATATCTTTTTCTGTCTTTCGCAACTGAACCATTTTTTTGAAATAGTTGAGCGTAGAGTTTTCGTCTTTTTCTTGCGCAGCTACGTTGATGGTGGCTTTGTTGTCGTTCACTTTGAGCCAAGGAGTGCCGCTCGAAAATCCAGCTTGTTCGCCTGCCGTCCATTGCATTGGAGTTCGTCCGTTGTCGCGTGCGCCGCCTACTTTTTGGTCTGCGATAAATTGCTTCAAATCGCCGCCCGCATTTTTTACTTTTTCGTATTCGGTCAATGTTTCGATGTCACGATAGTCTTCTATTTTGTCAAATTTTATGTTGCTCATTCCCAACTCGTCGCCGTAATAATAGTAGGGCGTGCCGCGCATACTGAGCAAAAAAGTGCTGAGCATTTTGCTCGAGGCTTCTCGATATTCTGGCGCATCATTCCCCCATCGGCTGACCATGCGCGGCTGGTCGTGATTGCCGAGATAGACCGTTCCCCAGCCTTTTTCGGCAAAAACATAATCCCAGTCGGAGTATATTTTTTTGAACTCTACCAAGCTCCATTTTGGGTTCATTTTCTTAAAATAACCAGCTTCGTAGCCCAAACTTACGCCGTCGAAGTGATAGCTCATGTCCAATTCTTTGCGTGCAGGATCTACGAAATTCAGAGCGGTTGCTTTGGTCGTCCCCGCGCCTTCCGCCAACGCCATCACGTCGTATTTACTCAACACTTCGCGGTTCATTTCTTGCAAATATTCATGCAATTTGGGACCGCTCGCCAAATAAACGTCCCAACGTCCTTCATATTTTTCGTCAATATCCTTCTGCGTAATGACGGGGAAAGTAGTGTCTTTGGCGATAAACGGAATCACGTCCATCCGAAATCCGTCAATTCCTTTGTCAAACCACATTTTCATCATGTCGTACACTTCGTGACGAACTTTTGGGTTTTCCCAGTTCAAGTCGGGCTGTTTGTAGCTGAAATAGTGCAAATAATACGCATTGCTGAGCGAATCAAAACGCCACGCGCTGCCATCTACCTCGAAGTTTCCGGGTCGAAAAGGGGGTTTGCCACGTTCCGCATTCCACCAGTGGAAGTAGTCGCGGTAGGGATTTTCGCGACTCATTCGGCTCTGTTTGAACCACTCGTGTTGGTCGCTGCAATGATTGACCACCAAGTCCAGCACGAGTTTGATGCCGCGCTTGTGCATCTCTTGGAGCAGCAAATCGAAGTCCGCCATCGTCCCGAACTCCTTCATAATACTTCGGTAGTCGCTGATGTCGTAGCCGTTGTCGGCGTTGGGCGAGCCGTAGATTGGGTTGAGCCAGACGACTTCTATGCCCAGATTTTTGATGTAATCCAGACGTTGGATAATTCCTTTTAGGTCGCCCACGCCGTCGCCGTCGCTGTCCTGAAAGCTTCTCGGATATATCTGATAGACCACCGCTTCTTTCCACCATTTTTGGTCGGCGGCGGTACTGCTGTTAGTTGCTTGCTGTTCCATTTTTTTCTGTGTATTTTGGCAGGCGATAAAGCCAATTAAGAAAATAGCGACAGCGAAGATAATTTTTTTCATACATTTTTTTTTATAAGGAAAGGAATGTGTTTGATTTAACTCATGTTTAGGGCAACTTTTTTTTATACAACAGCTAAAGCTGTTGCCAATTCATAAAACTATTTAGGAGCTTTTCAAATTAAACTTACAACTCACAACTAAAAACGACATTTTATTTCAGTTCAAATTGATAAATATTTTGCAAATCGTCGATGTTGGTGCAGGTGACATGGAGGTCTTTCAAGATGCCGTCGCGGAGGTCATACACCCAACCGTGGACGTGTAGTGGCTGCTCGGCGCGCCACGCATTTTGGACGATGGAGGTTTTGCCCAGATTATAGACTTGCTCCACCACGTTGAGTTCCACCAATCTTCGGACGCGCGCCGTTTCGTCCGCAATATTCTCCAGCTCGAAGTGGTGGAGCCGATACACGTCCTTGATGTGGCGCAGCCAGTTGTCTATGAGTCCGAATTGTTTTTTGCCCATCGCCGCCTGCACGCCGCTGCAACCGTAGTGACCGCACACGATGATGTGCTTTACTTTGAGCACCTCTACGGCGTAAGAAAGGACGCTCAAAAGGTTCATATCGCTATGGACGACCATGTTGGCAATGTTGCGGTGGACGAACATTTCGCCCGGCTTGGTACCTGTTATTTCGTTGGCTGGCACGCGGCTGTCGCTACAGCCAATCCACAAATATTCGGGACTTTGCCCTTTTGTGAGTTGCTCAAAAAATAGCGGGTCGGATTTTAGCTGCTCCGCTACCCACTTTTTGTTGTTTTGCAACAGGCTTTCAGATGAATTTTCCATAGATAAAACAAAACTTTTTCAAAGCGCAATGATACGATTTTTTTAATCAACACAAATTACTATCGAAAAATAAAAATTTTAAACGGCTTTTGTGAATATTTTTGAAAAATAATTGTGAAAAAATTTGGGTTGTGAAAATAAAAGTGTATATATTTGCGAATAGAATTTTTAGAAATAGTTTTTGTTTAGAATTTGTGAAAGCGCAGTCGAAGATGTGGCTGTACAAAGCTGAACAGATAAAAGTTTTAGTAAACGATTTAGACGGAAAAGTAAAAAGAACAACACAACACATCGAGGTAGGAGTTTATTTTTTAGAACTTTTGAGGGAGAACGGCGAGAAAAAAATCATAAAACTCTGTAAATCTGAATAAGTTCTTACACTTGAATAGATGACACTGAATATTCGACATAATTTGTTGATTTTCAATAGTTTATGATGACTCAAAATTAAAAACTAAAAACTTATTACTTACTTAAAATGAAATATTTCGTGTTGTCTTTTTTTATCAGCTGTGGCAGTATTTTACAAGTCCAAAAAACTACCATTCGGCAAGAACAGCTGCCAGTTGTTTGCAACGGATTAGTTGAATTGATTAATACTTCGTGGATAAAATCAAAAATAAATAAATGTCATTTTGACAACGGTATTCATAAAAAATTAGAAATTGAATACGGAGATTGCCTCAAACTAATGAACAAATCTCAAATTTTAGAACTATTGGGAAGTCCCGACGATACTGAACAACAATTTTTTTACTATTATTTTTTTGACGAAGAACGAAGTAGAAAAAGCCCTTTAATACACTACTTATTTATAGGTTTTGATAAAGAAAATGTCTATTACATAGAATCAGGCAGAAGGGTAATAATGTCTTGAAATACTCCTCTCCGCTCCACTTCGGAAGCGAGCGAGTGGCGGCGAGAGTGGCGTAATATAATCAATGAGATTACACCCTTCGCAAGCGTAGAGGCAAAGAACGTTTACTCAAATTATCTCTGTAGCTTCGCTGCCTAACAGTGCGGAAAGTTGGCATCAAAGTATGCATCGTCCAGCGATAAAAAGCTGAATAACAAACAAAGTCCCAACAAGAGCTGCGCTCTTGTTGGGACTTTGTTTGTTAGATGCAAATGATAGCCGAAAATAAAAATCTGAAGTGGCTTTTCGAGTACATTCCTTACGGTCGAGTGACGACGATTTTTCTCAAAATCTGACCTGATTCTGTCTGAATTTTTAACACATACAAGCCAGCAGGAATTTCTGTAATCACGATAGGAATATCGAATTTGCTGCCTTCCAACCGCTCTTGATGAACGAGCTGTCCACTGATATTTGAAATATTCAAAGTAAATTTTGTATTTTCTTTGAATCGAATGGCGACCCCGAACCGCC
>JAYUHK010000080.1:0-13253 GCA_043767025.1 Saprospiraceae bacterium
TGCACTTAAATAGATGACATTTAATATTCGACATAATTCGTTGATTTTCAATAGTTTATGATGACTCAAAATTAAAAACTAAAAACTTATAACTACTTACTTGTATTTATATTGTATGCGAAAACGGGTAACAATTAACTAAAATCCATCATTTCGAATAGTTTTTTGTAATTTTGTAGGGTAACAAAATCATTCTATGAATAATCCAAAGTATCAATTAAGAGCTGAACAGGATTTGACTGTTTTTAATTTTATAAGTGAAGGACCGAAGGGTAGAATATCTAAACTAATAGAAATAAAAGAAACGAATCTAAAAGGTTTTTACAATCTATCATTCGGGGATAAAAATGAAGAAACTGGAAAAATAAATGATATAGTTGTTACAAATAATAATGACACTGAAAAAGTTTTAGCAACTGTTGTTTCAGCAATTTACGCTTTTACTGATTTAAATCCCGATGCGTGGATTTATGCAACTGGAAGTACAGATGCGAGAACAAGATTGTGTAGAATGGGAATAAATAAATATCTAAATAAAGTAGAAAATGATTTTGAAATTTATGGCGAATTGGAAAATAATTGGCGCATATTTGACAGGGTCACAAACTTTGAAGGCTTCGTGGTCAAAAGAAAAAAAACTTAAATTATCATATTATGACAGTAGATGAATTAAATAAAAGGAAAACGCCGATTGTAGTAATTGATAAGTCATTAGAAAAGTATAAAAATATTGTTTTGTTTCCTGAAAAGTTAGCAAAAGCAAATGACGTTTTAAAAAGGATCGGATTACCAAATATTCCGAAATGAAGTATTTGGCGCAGTCCGCAACCAGCGTGTATTCGTTGAAATGCTGCCTAATTTTCGTTCACAGAACAAATGGTCAAGAGAATTAAGTATTCGCTCACAAAATTTTTGTGAGTGTGCGTTATTATTGTAACTAATTGATTAGCAACTGTTTATACGACTAATCACTAAAAACTAAAAACTATTTAGTATGAATATTTCAGTTTTAACACCAGATAAAGAAGTGTTTTCGGGAGGCATTACGTCTGTCAAAGTGCCGGGCGTAAGCGGTCAGTTTCAGGTACTCAAAAACCATGCAGCTTTAGTGTCTGCTTTGGGCGCAGGCGACGTGACCATCGCTAAAGAAGACGGAACTAAAATGAAATTTCAGATAGAAAAAGGCTTCATTGAAGTCCTTCGCAATGAAATTTCGCTGCTCGTGCAAGGTCTGAAAATGTAGATTTTTGGGTAAATATTTTTACAAAAAGCACCAATAAAAAGGCTATTTTCTGCTCGAAAGAGTGAAAATAGCCTTTTTTATTGCCCAAATCTGCAGATTTTTTTAATGACTTGGCTTATCGGGTGCAGGCGCGCTGGCGTGAAAATCCCTAAAAATTACGGTAGCAAAATCATCTAAAAGCGATAGGATTTGCTCCCGAGTTTCGGAGTGCACAATCATACCGATGTGATGTTCCATATTCATGCGCCAGCAGATCTCTGGATTCTGAAACCTCGAAGTGTCAGGATATTGGTCGCGAGCAAGCGAAACTACTATCCCCGCGTGGTCATTTTTTATTTTTGGCAATTCATATTTTTCGCCGTTGGCAACAGCAACTTCCAATTTTGCCCACTCTGCCCAAAGGTTCAATCCCGATGAGTATTCGACCATTTCAGCCAAATTCGCCCCTCCGACTCTTGACGCAGTTTCGAGAAAATAGTATTTGTCGTCGTCGTGGCAACGGATAAATTCTGTGTGCGACGCGCTGTATTGCATTCCGAAGGCTTTCATTACTTGGGCGTTCATTTTTTGCAATTCTTTGTCGTCTTTGCTTCCAAAATCTACCGTTGCGGAGCGAAATATTCCGCCGCCGTGCGCTACTTCAAACGGCGTATTGACGTATTGGCTGACTCTGCAAAAAAGCACATTGCCGTCCTGCGTCAGCGCGTCCGCATGATAAACTGCGCCGGGTTTGAACTGCTCTATGAGGTAATGATGGCGGTCTGCTCCGATGATATTCAGTACGTCCCAAAGTTCTTCGGCAGAATACACTTTTTTGATACCCGTAGCGGAGGCTTCCGAGCGCGGCTTGACGACCCACGGCGCAGGCACTCGCTGGGTATAAGCGTGAATATCCGCATCGTGAAAAAGCGAACTGAACGCAGGGACGTTGATGCCAGCGTCTTGGGCTTTCATTCGCATAGCGAGCTTGTCGCGAAAATAGCGAGCGGTGGTCTGTCCCATACCCGGCACGCGGAAATGTTCGCGCATCAGAGCCGCTTTTTCTACGTCAAAATCGTCGAGGGCTACGATTCGGTCGATTCGTTTGGCTTGCATCAGCCAAGCCAGCCCAGAAAGGACTTCGTCCATATTCCAGTTGCCTTTTTCGTCATCTTGGACGAAAAAAATCTCGTCGATAGCTTCGCGCGCCCACGGTTTGTGTTCGTGTTTTTTGGAGGTCACGAGATAAACAGTGCTGCCCGTTTTTTTAGCTGCGCGCAAGAAGTCGTCGCCTTTATGGAAACTCGCAATACAAAGAATAGAAAGTGAAGACATAAGCAAAGTTGGTATTTTGTTGAAGAAGATATTTGGCAAGTATTTATTTTCGTTTGTACTTTCTTGCCACACAAAGTTATGAATATCTTATCTATTTGTCAAACCTATTTTTAGGATTTAAAATTCCTCTTCATTGAAACGTAGAGCGTTGCGATGAAAAATAATTTTAATTCAGCAAAAAAATGGGTACTGTTTCTGACGTTTTCTTAAAAAAAAGCACTATTTTTAACAAAAATTGAGTGTAAAATGTGTGGAATAGCTGTAATCATCGCTAAAGAAAATGCTTTTATTGAGCGCGACGAAATAGAAAATATGACTCGTCTGGTAGCGCACCGCGGACCAGACGGCGAAGGATTTTTTATGGAAAAAAATATCGCCTTCGGGCATCGGCGATTGGCGATATTGGACTTGCAGCAGCGAGGCAGCCAACCCATGCACTGCATAGACGAAAATTATACGATTGTCCACAACGGAGAAATCTATAACTATTTGGAAATCAGACAATTACTTACAACCCAACACTATCGGTTTGAAACCGAAACCGATACGGAGGTTATAGCAGCGGCTTACGATTGTTGGGGAGAGCGTTGCGTGGAGCGGTTCAACGGAATGTGGGCGTTTGTCATTTACGACAAAAAAAAGCAACTAATATTTGCTTCTCGCGACCGATTCGGCGTAAAACCGATGTATTATTTTGAAAATAAACAAAAAACATATCTTGTTTCGGAGCTAAAACAACTTACGGCTTCTACGGATTGGCAGCCCAAAATAAACAAATCTATCGCCGCCGATTTTTTGGAAAAAGGGCTAAAAAATCATACGGAGGCGACTTTTTTTGAAAATGTATTTTCGGTTCCGCCTGCGCATAATTTTATCTATTCGCTGGAGCGTCAAGATTTTGAAATAAAAAAATACTATCAGTTGCCAGCTCCCGCGAAGGAAAAAACGCCCTTTAACTTTCAGAATACCAAAACGCAATTTCTCGAACTTTTGAGCGATGCCGTGCGGCTGCGGCTGCGGTCGGACGTGTCGGTAGGCACTACACTTTCGGGAGGTTTGGACAGCACCTCCATCACCGCGCTGGCGGCTGAGTTGTTGCCGCACCGTCCGCCGACGGTGAGTGCTTGTTTTCCGAAGGAAAAAAACGATGAATCAAAGTTCGTCGCATTTGTCACAGACTATCTGCACTTGGAAAACAAACCCGTCTATCCAACTTTCCAACAGACGATGGACGACCTCCAAAAAGTCGTGTGGCACCAAGACGAGCCGATTGGTTCGGCAAGCGTGGTGGCGCAATATCAGGTGTTTCGGGAGGCTAACAGAAACAAAATTCCAGTCATGCTGGACGGACAAGGTGCAGATGAGATATTATTTGGATACAACTTTTTTTACAAAATTTATTTTAAAAATTTATTTTTCAAAAATCCCCTAAAATCGCTGCTGGCAGTCGCTAATTTGTTTAGATTTCACGTGAGCTTTGCTCAACTTATTTTTGGCAAAAAAACCATTTTTACTGATTTTTTAGTCCAAAAAAGCACGCAAAAAACCCAAAAAGTAAAAAATATGTCCGAAATGAGCCAAAAAATGCTGCAAATAAATCCATTACCATCTTTACTGCATTATGCAGACAGAAATTCTATGGCGGCTTCGATAGAGTCGAGATTGCCATTTATGGATTTTAGACTGATAGAATTTTGTTTTGAAATACCCGATGACTACAAAATATATTTTGGAAAAAGAAAATACATTTTGCGAGAAGCAATGAAATCGAAAATACCAAAAGAAATTTATTTGCGATACGATAAACTGGCTTTCGCAACTCCGCAGGACGACTGGATGCGCCAAAATGCAGCTTTTTTTAGACAAAAATTAGAGCATATCGGCGACCAAAACACCGATTTTATCAACAGTCAAGCTTTGCTCCTCGCTTTCGATGCTTTTCTCGGCAACTCAAAAATATCTTCTGACGTTTTTTGGCGAGTCCTAACTTTTGGTATTTGGAGAAAAACTTTTTTTTGAACAAACCTAAAAAAATAACGGCCTTCCAAAGCGAGCTTTGAAAGGCAGTTATTTTTAGGAATTTCTCATTCTTTAGGAATGAAGAAAAAATAAATAGTTTATTTTAGATGCGTTCCTTATTTGTTTAATTTCCCAACATTACTGGCATCACGAGCATCAAGATGGATTCGCCGTCCACGGATTCGGTCGGCAGCATTAGTCCTGCGCGGCTTGGGGTAGAAAGCTCGATTTTTATCTCGTCGCCGTCCAAAACTCCCAACATTTCTACCATAAATTTGGCATTGAACCCAATCGTAATCGGAGTTCCGGCGTAAGTACAGGTTAGTTGCTCGGTGGCTTCGTTAGAAAAATCCAAATCTTGCGCCGAAATGGTCAGGCTGCCGTCTTGGATATTGAGGACGACTTGGTTGGTCGTTTTATTGGCATAAATAGCAATCCGCTTCAGGGAATTTTGTAGGTCGCTGCGCCCGACATTGAGGACGTTGGGGTTGTCGGTCGGTATGACGGCGTTGTAGTCGGGATAGCGAGCGTCAATCAGTCTGCAAACCAAATGGACGTTGGCGAAGCTAAAAAAAGCGTTGGTTTTGTTGAAAGAAAGCGTCACTTGCTCTCCAACAGGAAGTACGCCTTTGAGCAGATTGAGTGCTTTTTTGGGCATAATGAAGTTGGCGGAATGTTCGCCTTGCGCACTGGTAGATTTGTAGCGGACGAGGCGATGCGCGTCGGTGGCGACAAACGTAATGCCTTCTTTTTCTATCTGAAAATAAACGCCCGTCATGGCGGGGCGGAGGTCGTCGCTGCTGGTAGCAAAAAGCGTTTTGGCGATGGCTTGCCCGAGCGTGCCGGCTGGTAAAGTGACCGATTGCGACAAGTCTGCATCTGGAATCTGTGGAAAATCATTGCCGTCTTCGCCTGCCAAGCGGTATTTTCCGAAGGCAGAGGTTATCTCGATGCCGAAATTTTCATCGTTGATGGAAAAAGTAATCGGCTGCGAAGGCAGTGCTTTGAGCGTATCCAGCAAAATGCGAGCGGGAACTGCGACCAATCCGTTGGCATCGGACATTACGTCGAGCGAAGTCGTGATAGAAGTTTCTAAATCCGTGGCGGAGATAGTAAGTTGGTTGCTGACGATGGTGAATAAGAAATCTTCCAAAATCGGCAATACTGGATTGGAGCTGATTGCGCCGTTGGCGATTTGCAGCTGCTTCAAAAGGTCGGTAGAATTGACGCTGAATTTCATATTGTTAGAAAGTTTTTTTTTGTTTGATAATATTTGGAACGGTCTTATGAGTTTCAATCTGCAAAGAACGTCAAATTGAGTGAATATTGTTGATTTTTTTCAATCAAAAAACTAACAACCTCAAAAAAAGTGTGGAAAACTTTTTTTTGGGAAGGAAGAAAAAATAAATTAACCATTTTTTGGGCTAAATCGCAATGAGTTTCTGTTTTTTCCATTTTTCTGCTACCTTTGCCGACTTTATTATGCAGATAAAACTGAACAGAAAAAAATCTCCGCCGATGCGCGATATTGCTATTCCGACGCTTTCGCCGCCGCAATGCTATCGCTTGGACAACGGAATCCCCGTCTATGCCGTCCATCTCGGCACGCAAGATATTCTAAAAGTTGAGGTAGTTTTTAACTCGGGTCGCCCTGACGAACACCGTCCTATCGCCGCTCGAGCGACGGCGGCGATGCTCAAAGAAGGAACATACTCGCGGACTTCGGCGGAAATTGCGGAGCATATTGATTTTTATGGCGGCAGCTTTTCCGTCCCCACGCAGCTGGATACGTCGAATATTATTTTGTGCTGCTTGACCAAACATTTTTCTAAACTCCTCTCGTTGCTGGAGGATTTGCTGCATTGTCCGTCTTTTCCGCAGCGAGAATTGGATATTTTTATCGAAAATAATATCCAGCGGCTGCAAATAGAACTCACCAAAAATGAAGTCATCGCCTATCGAAAAATTACGGAACTCATCTTTGGAGAGCAGCACCCGTATGGTTACAATAGTTTTCCTGACACTTATTCGTCGCTTACGAGAGCGGATTTGCAGAAGCATTTTGACGAAAAATTTAATCCAGATATTTGTTCTATCTTTTTGAGTGGAAAAATAAGCGAGGACACGATTGACCAGCTCAACGCACATCTTGGGCAGCGCAAAACACGGAGTTTGATGCAGCCAGTACTGATACTGCCACAGACCTTGATGCCCGAAAAAATTAAAATCGTCAATTCCGATACGACTCAAACGGCAGTAAAAATCGGCTGCCGAATGTTCAACCGACTTCACGAAGATTACAACGGAATGTTCGTCCTCAACACAGTTTTGGGTGGTTATTTTGGCTCGCGACTGATGGCAAATATTCGAGAAGAAAAAGGATTTACCTACAATATTTACTCGTCTTTCGATACGATGCTGCACGACGGCTATTTTTACGTCAGCACCGAAGTCGGCAACGACTTTGTAGAAGCTACGCGCGAGGAAATCTATAAGGAAATGCACCTTCTCCGGACCGAACCCATCGGCGAGGCAGAGCTGCAAATGCTCCGAAATTACTTGCTCGGCAATCTATTGACGCTGGTAGATGGTCCGTTCAACATCGCCGACACTATCAAAACGCTGCTTACCGAAAACGCCAATATCGAGCATTTTCACAGCCTCGGCAACAGTATCAAAAATATTCAAGCGGACGAATTGCAAGCGTTGGCGCAAAAATATTTTCACCCCGAAAAAATGTGGGAAGTAATTGTTGGGGTGTGAGGAGCGTAAAGTATTCTATTTTTTGGGGTAATATTTCTGTTTATTGTTATTTTCTGACAGCGCAGCGCGAGCCAAAATATTATCCAATAGTAGTTTTTTACTTTTTGAATAAAAAAAACCAAAAAAACCAAACGGCTGCTTTGTACCGTAATTTAGTTTGAGATTTTACTATTTTATTTTTAAATCAAAAAAACTATTTTTTATGAAGCAAATAATTACAAAATTATTTATTTTTAGTGTGTTATTGGCAGTGTCTTCTGAATCTGCTCTTGCACAGAAGATTTTCGCGCTCACGGAAGACAACCAACCCATTGCTTTCAACGCATCAGCACCTAATGTTCTTACGCAGCCTTCCCTGATCGTGACCGGCATGGCTACGGGCGAAGAATTGGTAGGATTCGATGCTCGCCCCCGCACAGGCGAACTCTACACACTGGGCTACAACTCCTCGACGGCTATGGGCAGACTTTACAAACTCAATCCGCTCACAGGAACTCTTTTGGCAGTAGGAGCTGCTAACTTCGGCATCACACTCGGCACTGCTGCCAACAATGTGGCTTTCGATTTCAACCCAACTGTGGATAGAATCCGCGTTATCTCTACGACTGGAAAAAATTATCGCCTTCACCCAGATTTGGGTACGATAGTCGCCACTGACACAGATGTATCCTACGGCGCAGGCGATGCGAATGTAGGAATCGTTCCGACCATCGGATAAATTGCCTACTCCAACAGCTATGTGGCAGCTACCAAAACAGCACTTTATTATTTAGACGAGGGAAACAACACCTTCGGCACCGCTTTCGTAGCCACCAATCCCAACAACGGACAAATCAAAACCGTCGGCAACATCGGACTTACGCTCAATGCTGCGGACAAAACTTTGGATATGGACGTAGCTTTCAACGGCACTTCTAATATTATTTATTTATCTGCCAATATCGCCAACAGTACAGCAGATGCACTTTATACCATTAATCCCGCCAACGGGTCAGCTGCTTTGGTCGGCGCCATCGGTGCTACCCCTACCGCCGTCAAAGATATTGCGGTAGCTATTGACCGCACCGTGCCGCCATTGGCAGGGCGATTGGCTTTTGCGCTCACCACTCACGCCGCACCGCGTTTGGTAAGTTTCGACCTCCAAAATCCGAGCGTCATCAGAACCGATGTCGCTATCGGAGGGCTGAAAGCGGGACAGACTTTGGCAGCAATGGATATGCGTCCGCAAGACAACAAACTTTATGCACTCGGAGTCGCTACCGATACCTTTACGACCATCTATACCATCAATGACACGACAGGAGCAATGACTATTTTTGCAGACAGCGTGCGGTTGGACGTAGGAGGCAATCCAAATATCGGCTTCGACTTCAATCCAGTTGCCAATCGACTGCGAATAGTAAGTGCCGCAAGCGGCAAAAATTATCGCCTCAATCTGACTACTACGCCGATAACGGTTATTCAAGACACTACGTTGAGTTACAAATCTACGGACATCAATGTGGGAAGAACTCCTTTTGTGGGTTCTGTCGCTTACACCAATAGTTTTGTGGGAGCTACGGCGACCAAAATGTTTGATATAGACGAAAAAGCAGGTTCTTTTTTGCAGCAAAACACTCCCAACGGCGGATTTTTGAACACGCTCGGCAGCATAGGACTTGTTTTTGACACTTTGGATTATTCGGTAGATATTGACATTGCGACTGGCGGAACTTCCGCTCTGCCCACCAATATTGCTTATCTGACTGCGAATGTTTTGGGAGGCAATAATTACGATAATCTTTACACGCTTGATATTGCTACTGGTGCAGCCACTTTGGTAGGTCGTATCGGAAATGGCGTAGGAATACGCGACTTAGCTGCCAAAATCGGCGGCGTAATCGTAGGCAACGAAGAATTGACGCTCAATGATTTGGAAGCTCGATACACTCCCAACCCAAGCTCCGGAAGGTTACAAATTTCTTTTGACAACAATACGTCCAGTGCCGTCGAAATATCGGTTTTTGACCTCAACGGTAGATTGATTGAGCGACAAAATTTTAGAAATACAGATAGAAATTTCCGCCACGAATTAGATTTGAGTCAGCAAGAAGCTGGTATTTATGTAGTTCGTCTTCGCACAGAGCAAGGATTTTCTGTCCAAAAAATCGTGAAATTTTAAAAAACTTTTAGTTATTTTGGTTTTAATTCGCAGTGTTTGGGTAATTTTTTATTTGTTACTCAAATGCTGCGATTTTTTTTGGCAATAACAATTAAAAAAGCCCTTGAAGAAATTTTCTTCAAGGGCTTTTTTAATTATAAGTTCCTGCACTTAAATAGATGACATTTGATATTCGACATAATTCATTGATTTTCAATAGTTTATGATAACTCAAAATTAAAAACTAAAAACTTATAACTACTTATACCACTTTTTTTTAAGCGACCTGCTCCATCAGCAAACTGTTGTTTGTGGTGGCAGACGCTTGTACTTTTTCGGTTATCGCTTCAAAGCGGTAGCCCAAATCAGCAAAGTGTGCAAGTACTTTCGGGAGTACGAATTTTATTTTTTCTTGTGCTTTCAAGCTGTCGTGAAACACTACGATAGAGCCAGCGCGGGCTTTGCCGAGTACGTTTTGCAGACACTGCTCGCGACTAATTTCGGGGTCGAAATCTCCGCTCAACACGTCCCACATCACTATTTCGTAGTGCCGCTGAAGGAATTGCGCTTGGCTGCGAGTCAGACGACCATAGGGCGGACGAAATAATTTGGACTTCACGAGCTGCGCGCACTGCCGTATATTGTGAAAATAATCCATTGTGTCACTCAGCCAGCCGTTGAGGTGCGAGTGGGTGTGATTGCCAATCGTGTGACCCGCTTCGACGACTTTTTGGAGTACGTCGGGGTGGCGGATAGCGTTTTCGCCGACACAAAAAAAGGTAGCTTTGGCATCGTATTGAGCCAACTGCTCCAAGACCCAAGGCGTTACTTCGGGAATCGGTCCGTCGTCAAAAGTAAGATACATTACTTTTTCTTGTGTGGGCATACGCCACAGGAAGTTGGGAAAAAGGTTTTGGATAACCTTCGGTGTTTTTACTAAATACATAATGTTCGAGATTTTGGATATAAATAAGGATATTTGGTAGCCGCTTCTCTTTTGAAGTAGCTTTTTTTATGTAACCTGACGCTATAACGCTTTTAGACTGCAAACTGCTGCCTGAGTAATATGGTTTTTATGTTAAACTTTTCTTAAACTTTTGTAGAGTAGCTTCTGTGGGTGGGCGTTGGGGCTGTTAGATTAGGCAAGATGCACTTTTTTTTTGAAAAAACAACTTTTTTTTATTTTTTTGAAAAAATAAAAAAAAAGAAGGTCAATATATTTGGGCGCATTATTTAAGCAAATCAGCACGTTGGAAACTAATATCATTGACTTTACCGTTTTCGCCTTTGACAAACAATAAAATTTCGCAATTTTCTTTGAGTGGAGTGTAAGGAACGCGTCCAAAATAAGTTACTGTATTCTGACTTGTCTTTTGAGCCAAAACTGCGTTAGATTTTCGTTACGATGCACGGCATCGCTCCTCAAATCTGCCTTGTTTTGACCCAAAATTCTGCGTCACAATATTCAGTACCTTATTTTCTCTTCATTCCTAAAGCACGAAAGAGAAGCGAATAAAATCACAAAATATAGTACTTTTTTCATAGTTTTTCAAATTTCAACATATTCTTTTTCGTAAATAAATAGAACAAAAATCTCCATTTTACGGTCACTTGCTCGCTTCCGAAGTGGAGCAGAGCAGGAGAAAATAGATGTTAATCCATTATCATAACTCCTCCCAAAGTTACATTAGTAACCAATCCAATTTTGTTGTAATTGAATGTAAGTATTCTATAATTACGCATACTTGTTTTGTAGTTAACACTTGTCAAATAATAACTTGAATTGATTGTGTATTCTAATTGAAAATTTTTATCTTCATTTGGTTTCCCCAAAAGCAGCAACACATTCGAGATATTAAGCCCGATTAAACACTCACCGTACTCTTTTGGGAATCGCTCAACAAAGGAATTATAAAAATGGCAATCGTACCTTCCATGTTTGAGCCAATTCGTATTTATTTTATCCACTAATTCTGGATTGCAGGGAAAGGGAATACGACGGTCGGAACGCCCAAATAAAGTATGGTCTATGTAGTACCAATCTCTTTTATCCATCAATTCAAGACTGTACGAAACGGGACCAGAGCGTTCATATTTAGTCTGCTCTGCATAATATAAGTTTTTGTCGGCGCAGGCGCAGCATAAAATCAATATGCTACCCATTACTATTTTTTTGAGGTGTTCCATCATTGTCTATTGTTTATAAATAATTGCAAAAAATTACTCCCTCACGTTACGCAAAAAATCTTTTTTCTAAAATTTCAGACAGCATTTTATTCAAAGTCACTGTATTTTCAGACGTGCCTTGTAGAAATTCAAGTTTTTACAAAAATATCGTCTGGCGAAGCGAAAACTGTTTGAGTCTGGCGCAGCCGACGAGTATTTTTCGCGCGCCGACGGAATTTTTAAGCAAAAACTTTAGAATTTATACAGAGCACTTGATTTTTTTGGTTACTTTTTTTATCAAGAAAAAAAGTGACAAAGACCAAGTAAATAGATACAAAAATTAAGCTCAAATGAGCCAGTCAAAATGTTTTTGCGTAACATCAGTTATCTTATGAACCAATTTTCAATTTTAATTCCGTCCAAGCGTTCAAAGTCTTTTATATTATCTGTAACCAAAATCAATTTATTTTCGATTGCAGTTACACCAATCAAAAGGTCAAATTCATCGTGAATCGGTTTTCCAATCTTATTGAGTCTAACTTTTTCTTTTGCATATCTTTTTATACTACCAAAAATAGGAACAATAGATAGTCCATTCAGAAAAGCATCTACCGATTTGTGCGATTTTTTTGGGTTGTAACTATTTTCTGCACCATATCGAAGTTCAACAATAGTAATTTCAGAAATATAAAAATTTTCTCGCCCTTTGTCTTTTATGATTTCATCAAGGTTTAGTTTTCCACGAAGAAAGAAGACACAAGTACTCGGATCAAGTAAGTATTGCATCAGAATTTTATTTCTTTGTTTCTAAATCTTCTACTTGATTTTATGTCGGCAATAATTTCTTCGGCAGATTGGTCCGAAGCGAATACACCAAATGATTTATAAAAAGCAGTTTCTTTGGTTTTAGTATCGGTCTTCAATGATTTTGAAAGGTTTTCTATGAGTTCAATTTTACTCATTGAGCTCAATCCTTCAAAAAGTCCTGAATAAGTTTCAACAATATGTCGGTCAATATACGTCATCTGTTTAATCTTTTTTATGTAAAGTTAATCCAAATTTTACTTCGTTTTGTGAAAACAAAGCCAAACTCTACCTGCCCGAATAAACGCCGAAAATTTTCTCGAATTGTATTGCGTTTAAAAGTTCAAGCCGCCGAGCTTCCAGAAAAAGCAAACCGTAATTTCCTTTTTCGAGCGTCACAATGTTTGTTTGTCGAATTGTTGAATTTGAAGGGCTGCCGTTTTGCGCCTGCGTTCATAGAGATTGATAGGCAAAATTAGGTATGTTTTTGAATAAAAAAACGGATACTCGTCACAGATTTTGCTTGGCACAAAGCTACGGAAAATTTTGATTTTTTTACTAAAAGATTGATATTCAGTTATTTTTTTGTGAATAAAAATTATATTTTTTATTTTTTGGAAAAAAGATTTAATTTTATTTGTCGTTTTTTTTATTAAACCCTATTTTCACAAAAATTTTTTTCGCCTCAAGAATGGAGAAAAACTTAAGGAATGAAGAGAAAATAAGGTACTGAATATTGTGACGCAGAATTTTGGGTCAAAACAAGGCAGATTTGAGGCGCGATGCCGTGCATCGTAACGAAAA
>JAYUHK010000081.1:0-5011 GCA_043767025.1 Saprospiraceae bacterium
GTTACTTTTTTCATCAAGGAAAAAAGTGACAAAAACCAAGTCAATAGCTACAAAGCTAAGCTCAAATGAGTAAATTTAAAATGTTTCTGCGTAACATCATTCATAACACAATATTGACCATTTTATTAGGCACCACGACCACATTTTTTACCGTCTGTCCTTCCGTCCATTTCTGGATAGCTTCGTGTGCCAACGCAGCAGCGATGATGTCGGCTTTTTGTGCATCGGCGGCAAATGTAGCTTCGGCGCGCTTTTTTCCGTTGATACAAATAGGATAAATAAAGCTGTTTTCGACCAAAAATTGCGGGTCGAATGTCGGAAATTTTGTATCGTTTATGGAAAAATTATTGCCTAATTTCCCCCAAATTTCTTCCGCTATGTGTGGCGCAAATGGAGCTATAAGGACAGTCAGTGGCTCTAAAATGCTGCGTTTGTTGCAATTCAAAGCCCGTAAATCATTCACACACACCATGTAAGCACTTACACAAGTGTTGAAGGAAAGCCGCTCAATATCTTCCGAAATCTTTTTAATTGCTGTGTGCAAAACCTTACTTTCTTCGAGTGTTGGACTTTCGTTGGAAAGCACAAAATCTCCGTTTTTATCGTAAAAAAGCGACCAAAATTTTCGGAGAAAACGAAAGCAACCGTCAATTCCTTTCATGTCCCAAGGCTTCGATTGGTCTATCGGTCCCAAAAACATCTCATACAATCGGAAACAATCTGCGCCATATTCCTCTACGACTTCGTCGGGATTGACTACATTGAATTTCGACTTCGACATTTTCTCAATCTCTGACGTAAGTTGTGTAAATTCTCTACCATTTCCATCGGTTTTCCAAACTATATCTTGTTGATAATCAATGTTTTCGAAGCGATTATCGGACTGAATCATTTGCTCAAAAACGTCTTTGAAAAGCCTGTCTTTGTCGTCCGCCAACTGAATCTGGACGTGAAGTTTGCGGTCATTTTTTTCTCCTTTTATTGTCACAAAAAGCGACCTTCCTTGTATCATTCCTTGATTTACCAAGCGTTTGAAAGGCTCGTTGGTAGGTACTTTTTTTAAATCAAACAACAATTTGTGCCAAAAGCGAGAGTACAGCAAATGCCCGACGGCGTGTTCTGCTCCGCCAATGTAAAAATCCACGTCCTGCCAATAATTGATGGCATCTTGGCTCGCAAATTCCTGCTCGTTGAGTGCGTCCATGTAGCGTAAAAAATACCAACTCGAACCCGCAAATCCGGGCATAGTGTCCGTTTCGCGCGTCCAACCGTTGGGCAAATTGACCCAATCTATCGCTCGCGCAAGGGGAGATTTTCCGCCCGATGCAGGCTTGAAATCCTCCAACTCGGGCAGCAAAAGCGGCAGTTCTTCAAGCGGCAACGCGTGTGGGATTCCGTCCGTATCATACGCGATAGGGAAGGGTTCGCCCCAATATCGTTGCCGACTATAGTTTGCGTCACGAATCTTGTAATTTATTCGTTTTTTTCCGATATTTTTTGCCTCTATTCGCTCGAACATCGTCTGAATAGCTTGCGGTACTTCCATGCCATTGAGAAAATCTGAATTGACGATAATTCCCAACTTATCGTGCAGCGATGCGTTGGGATATTTGCTTTTATCCACCACATCAACTATCTGTAAATCAAACTTTTGTGCAAACGCTTGGTCGCGCTCGTCGTCGCTTGGGACAGCCATAATCGCACCAGTTCCGTAGTCCGAAAGTACATATTCGCCTATCCAGATCGGGATTTTTTCGCCGTTTAATGGGTGCTGGACGTATGCACCCGTGAAGGCACCGGTTACTTCTTTTGATTCAGATTGCCTGTCACGTTCAGAGCGACTTTTTACATATTTTATATAATTTTCAATTTCAGGTTTTTGATTTTTTGTCGTTATTTGTGACACTAACGGATGTTCGGGAGCTAAAACCATAAAAGTCGCTCCAAAAATCGTATCAGGGCGCGTGGTAAAAATTTCTAATCGTTGATTTTGCCCTTCGATGTCAAAGAACATAGTAGCTCCTTCGCTGCGCCCAATCCAATTTCGCTGCATGGATTTGAGTGCGTCCGACCACTCCAAAGGTTCCATATCGCGCAGCAAACGCTCGGCATACGCTGTGATTCGGAGCGACCATTGGAGCATCGGTCTGCGCTCCACGAGGTGTCCGCCGCGCTCCGAAAGACCGTCTTTTACTTCGTCGTTGGCAAGCACCGTCCCGAGGGCTTCGCACCAATTTACGAAACCCGTCTTGCGGTACGCCAAGCGATAATTCATTAATATATCGTCCTGCTGCTTGGCGTTCATTTCGTTCCAAACCTGTGCAGAAAAAATATTTTCTTGCGTAGAAGCGGCTGAAACGCCAGCATTTCCCTGTGTTTCAAAAATTTTTATAAGCTCTGCAATGGGTTGGGCAGAATTTGAAAAATTATCGTAATAGTGACTGAACAACTGAACGAAAATCCATTGCGTCCACTTGTAATAAGTAGGGTCGCAGGTTTGGACTTCTCTGCTCCAATCGTAGCAAAATCCCAGATTGTCGAGTTGTTCGCGGTAGCGGCGAATATTTTTTTCGGTAGAGTCGGCGGGATGCACGCCTGTCTGAATAGCAAACTGCTCGGCGGGCAGCCCAAAAGCATCGTAGCCCATTGGGTGCAGCACATTGAACCCAGAAAGGCGTTTGTAGCGCGCAAAAATATCAGAGGCGATGTAGCCGAGCGGATGCCCGACGTGCAAACCAGTCCCCGAAGGGTAGGGAAACATATCCAAAACGTAATATTTTGGGCGTTGGCTGTTATTTTCGACCTTGTAAGTATTGTTTTTTATCCAATACGACTGCCATTTTTTTTCGAGGCTCGCTGCGCCGTCGGCTTCTTTTCGCGGACTGTAATCCATTGTTGTCAAATATTTTTCAAAATAATAGTACAAAATTCAGGACGTAAAGGTAGAAAAAAGGTAGAAAATTTTGACATAAAACGAATTTAGGTGAGAAATTTTGCTGCCAACGCCCGACACATTCGCAGTCTTACTAAATATTTGTGGGGCGACGGATTTTTTCAGCAGTTTTTACTCGCATTTGTAGGGTGATTTTTTGCATTTTTAGATTAATTTTTTTTATTCCTGTTATATGTTTGTTTGTGACAGATTTAATCTGTCTTGACGGTTCAGCCAGAAAAAATAATCTACCTTTTCAGGCTGTTTGCTGGTGCAGTTGGGCGAAAATATTTGGTTGAATACCTTTATTAGGTTGAAAAAACGGTCGTAAAGTTTGACTTTCACATAGACCACATCAGCATTGTGCGATGACGGGATATTGAAAACGCATTGAGGGTTGGTGGTGTATGTAGTGCCGCACGGAGAAGTGTAGCCGAAGCCCAAAGGAGAAAAAGTATATGAAAATTCAAAATAGGACGCAGTCGGATTGGTCAATAATTCATCTGGTACGCGGACAGATAAAGTTCGGGCGGAGCGATTTTCAGCATTAAAAATTCCAATAAGGGAGTCATTGTTGGCATAAAAAAATTTACTAATGTCTGCAATGATACATCTTTGACTTTGGACCGAACACGCATTATTGACAAATTCCCTTCCGTACTGGACGTTTTCATAAAACGTAGTCGGATTGGTGAAACAATATTTTCCTATGTAAGTACGAGTGTATATATCTTGCGACACACTCAATATCGAGTTATAGACTGGATTGGGATAAATTAGATTGTTGATAACATCGGCGGTGTTAGTGCAAGTTCTTTGCAATCCACCACTCGACCAATAACCCCTTTCGTGGGCGCATACATCTCCGACCAATGCTGGGTTTGACCTCACTATTTTTCCGTATCGCAAGCCTGTCGTGAGCCTGTGGTCGGTCTTGATTGCGCCGTTTGAGTGCGGAGTCTGTGTCAAAATAACTACGATATCGCAACCATTTTCAGCAAGAAGTATATCTACACTGACCATAGGAGCGCCGACGAGTCGCTTAATATATTCAGTTTCTTTCAGCACGGTGTCCACATTTATTTGATACGGTAAAATATTGGGCAACTCAAAAACTTCATCGCCTGCCAATCGCGCTATGTCTTTTATTTTGCTCGCCTTGAGCAGATTATTGGTTTCGGCGATGAACCTTTTTGCGCAGTTAGTAAGTTGATTTTTGGAGTAAAACGCCAGTAATCCACTTGGATAAACCATCAAAATATCAATAATTTTGAGCCGAGTATGGGACGTATCTTGAGAGCCGCAACCTGACTGGATGTCGCTGCGATTGTAAGCAGTTAGTAAGTGATATTGGGGGGATAGAGGACTAATCAAATAAACCTTATCATTCCATTCTATTTTGCCATTTATATAACCATCTGTTACGGAAAATTCTACTCGATAATAATCGTCACTTTCAGCTTCGCCCGACCAATAGAAATCTTTATCATTCGTATATTCGGTATAGACTTCCTTGAACGTTTGCAATTTTTTAGCATTTGGGACTTTTAAAGTTATTTGGTGGGTTACTTTAAGTTGGTCTAAATTCTTGAATTTGATGATGTCAAAAATTTTGTTCTCTGGTAACTTTAGAAACATTTTGAAGTCAATGAGGTCTTTTTTGCTGATGTCAGCAGGCAAATGCTTCAACTTCACAAGACTATTCGAGTTGTTTTGAGCCAACAAATTGAAAACAACAATGAAAACTGCACACAAGGTCAAGCCGATTTTATGTTTTTTCATTTTTTAAATTTTAATATTTTAGACAACATCACACGCTTCGAGTCTTAAAAATTACGTCCTTCGCTACAATAAATATCTCTACTTTTGCGCTTTAAAGAAAAAAAGAAAAAATTAAAGTATTTTATTAAACTCATGTTACGCAGAATATTTTTTTACTAAAATTTCAGGCAGCATTTTATTCAATATGACTGTCTTTTTAGACGTGCCTTGTAGAAATTCAAGTTTTTGTAAAAATATCGTCTGGCGAAGCGAAAACTGTTTGAAGTCTGGCGAAGCCGACGAGTATTTTTCGCGCGC
>JAYUHK010000082.1:0-4648 GCA_043767025.1 Saprospiraceae bacterium
TTTTTTAAATCCATAAACAATGGTAAACACTTGCAATGTAGAAAAAAGAAAAGTTCTCCGTCCGTCGAAAATGCGGGCAGGGAACTTTTCTTTTTTTGGGTGGTAAAAGCCTCAAAATATCGTCCTTTTTTTTTGCCAAATTCAATCAATACCTTATTCTCTTTCCATTCCTTAATTCTTTGACTAAAATTAAATAAGTAAAAAAACAGTTTTACAACCTGATGCAATATGCATCAAACATTTATAGAAAAATATATGGTACATCGCGTCCGACCCCGAAGGGGTCGCCAGATATAGGGCATTTGTCTTTTATAAACATTTAATCCCTTCGGGATTTTTAAACGAAAGTAATTATGCGCAAGTACTTACATTTCTCAAAGATAGCTTTTCCAACACAATCCTCCAAATATCGCTCAAAGTTCGCTTTCCAAATTGCGCATTTGTAGCTCGATGTGTTGGTGGCGAGCGGTCAGACTGTTGATTTGAAGCTCCTCGTTGGCGAGCATCGCGTCGAACTCCACAAAATTGTCGTCAATGCGTTGCTTGATGGTTTTGACGTAGGTTTTGAGGCGGTCGTCGAGTTCCACTTGGAGTTGCGCCCGTCCTTTGGCGATTTCTTGCTGGAAACTCGACAGTATTTTTCTTCGCTGAATCCCCACCGAAACGCCCGCAAACAACAAGCCAACGGTGGTCAGAATACCACCCGTGATGTCGAAAACCGCGCTGTGCGTAACCGCAGCCAAGATGACTCCGACTACCGCAATGCCGCTACCGGTCGCCAAGTTGGGAGTCAAAGTTTTTTTATTCGGAAAAAGGCTCTCGTCCGTAAAGCTGTCGCTGCGGCTCATAAATTTGCTGAAAGCGTCCTGCAAATCTCGGAGTACGTTGCTGCGGCGGTCGGCGATGTCACTAAAAATCTCGTAATTATCTTTGAGCGTCGTGCTGCTATTTTTGATTTTGAGGTCAATCATTTTCGCCATTTGCTGGATACTGTCCGCCACGTCCGCCACGCCGTCGTTGAGTCGGTTGCGAAGTTCGGCGTGCAGTTGAGTGTCCAGATTTTTCGCTAATCCTTCGAGCCATTCTTTTGCGGAGGCTTGTTTGCTAAAAATAGACGAAAAAGAACGTTTCAAAATACTCCCGAAGCTCAAGCCGTCGGCGAGTTCTTGCTCGGTGCGTCCTGTGGTGCGGTCGTAAGCGTTGAGGATATTTTCTACCAAAATATCAACGTAGTTTTTGGATTTAACTTCCTGATTGTCAAGGGTTTGGCGAATATCTTTTCGGAACGCCGTGTCCGAAACGAATTGTTCGCGGCGCAGCAGCAGTCCCTTTCCGATGCGTTCCCCGATGTTTTGGGAGGTGCTGATATTATTTTTTAGCTTCAACAAAGGAGCTTTTCCGCCCGTAATATTTTGCGCAATATAGTTGCGAATGTACCCAAATCCGCTTTCTTCGCGCTGTCCGCTTTGCTCCATTTTGGCGGAAACGCTGAAAATTTTCACATCGTTCATGCCTTTTTTGGCTGCAAAATCCTCCACGCCTTTCACATTGATAGCCAAATCTTCGGCGTTGAGCAGGTCTTTTTGTTGGAGAACAAAAACAACTTTTTTGCGCCAGTCGGCGTGTATGTAGTCAAAAAAATCCCAAGCCGACTGGCGATACGGATTTTTGGCTTCAAAAACAAAAACAATCAAGTCGGTAGCAGGAATGAACCGCTCCGTAATCTCTTGGTGGTGCGCCACGATGGTATTGGTGCCGGGCGTGTCCACGATGGCTATTTCACGCAAAATCTCTACCGGCAGCGTTATTTTTTTCAAAAAAGGATTGATGCTCGTGATGGTTTCTTGCTCCCCAAACATAATTTGCTGGATAGTATCGGTCATCGGAGCAGGCGACACGGCGCAAATATCGCGTCCAGTATTGAGCAAAGCATTGACAAAACTACTTTTTCCGGCTTTTACTTCGCCCACGATTACGAACATAAAAGGGTCGTGAAGGCGGCTGCGCAGTTCATCGACGGTTTGCAAAAGGTCGGCGTGTCCGATTTCGTGGGTCAGTCCGTGCAAGTCTTTTACGATTTCGTCCATTCGGCTTCGATAGACGTGGAGTTGTTGGTTGAGCAGTTGGTTTTCCATAATTTTAGCTGTTTTGATGGAGGAATGAAGAAAAATAAACTATCCATTTTTTTCTCATTCCTGACTTTTTATTCAGACGGATTTTTTGTAAAAAAGTACTGCTGGCGCAAATATTTATTTTCTAAACGCCTTCCTTGCGTCGTATATTGGGCAGATTTTTACTCACCATCTGATACATTTTTGGGATTCGCTCCTCCAACAACACGATGCGGTCGGCACGCAAATTCTCCAAAATACTTTCGTGATAATGGCGGACAGAAAGCAACTCTACGCCCGTTTCCTCCACCACCGTAAAGTCCTCGTCCATCTCTGCAAACAACTGTTTGAGCCGCTCTGGCGACGAATTTGGCACACAAACCATGAAGCTAATCGCCGTGTTGCGCATCATATTGACCCAAATCCGATACTTATCAAACAATGAAAATAAGCGACTCAAATGATGCTCCGCAATGAACGAAAAATCTCGAGAAGAAATATACAGCAACGATTGGTTTTTTTCTACAATAATTATCGGCGGATAGTTGCCGTCCGTATCGTCGGTGATGATGGTGCCAGCCTCGTCGGGCTGCAAAAACGACTTCACAAAAAGCGGAATATTTTTATTTTGCAGGGGCTTTATCGTCTTTGGGTGAATGACCGTCGCGCCGTAATACGTCATTTCAATCGCCTCTTTGTAGCTCAATCGGTCGAGTTTGACTACGTTTTCGAACAGGCGCGGGTCGGCAGTCAGCACGCCCGGCACGTCCTTCCAAATCGTCATGCTGACGGCATCTAAACAAAACGAAAAAATCGCCGCCGTATAGTCCGAGCCTTCGCGCCCGAGTGTGGTCGTAAAATTTTCGGACGTAGAGCCAATAAAACCCTGCGTCAGCACGAACCCGCCTTTTGCCAACTGCGGACTCACCAAACGCTCCATTTGCTCCTTCGTTTGCTCCCACTGGATGCGAGCTTCGCGGTAAGTGTTGTCGGTAGCCAGCACGCTCCGAGCGTCCAACCACTGGCACGAAAGTCCTTTTTTTTGTAAAAATGCCGACACGATGTGCGACGAAAGCAACTCCCCGACGGACACGATTTGGTCGTACATGTAGTCAAAATCCTCGTGCGGCGGCTCCTCCAAAACCCATTCTATCTCTACGAAAATATCATTGAGCGTCGTAAAAATCTCCTCGCTTTCGTCAAAAAGCTCCTTTGCCAACCCAAAATGTGATTGCTGGACGGACTTAAAATGCTGCTCTGCTTTTTCGGCGTTGCCGCTTGCGTGCGCGCGGACGACCTCCTCGAGGGCGTTGGTTGTTTTTCCCATTGCCGACACGACTATCAGAAGCGAATCGGCTGCGAATCGTTGCAAAATGGCAGCAACATTGTGGATAGCGTCGGCATCTTTGATGGAAGCTCCGCCGAATTTGAATACTTTGATTGGTTTCATCGAACTGTTAAATGGTAAATTTTTGCTGCAAAGATAAGCATGGAACTGAAAAATATTTTCTTTTTTCGACAGCATCGGCGAAAAAAATCACTTTTTTTGTGCTTATTTTCATACGCTTGGCAGCAAGAATAAATGGTCGATAATCCAATATCTGTGATTTTTTCATTTTTTGGCGACGAATTTCGGCTAAATCTTTGGCAGTACCAGCAAAGTTCCTTATTATAGCACTCGCAGAGATAGTAGTAGCGTTAGATGAATTCTAATTCCTTAATAATCAGAACATGTTTGGGAATATAAAATAAAGAAAATCGTGCCTATTTTTGTGGTAACAAAACGACAAAAATATGACCAAACAATTTGAAAAATTGACCGATTCCCAATGGGAGGCAATATCTGATATTTTTTCTAAAAGAAAAAGAACTTTATTATTGAGAGCGGTATTAGATGCACTTTTTTACATAGTTCGTACGGGCGTTCAATGGCGGAATTTGCCAAAAGAACACCCAAAATGGACTGCGGTATATTACTATTTTAGAAAATGGAAGGCAGATGGCACTTTTGAAAAAGTCAATTTTTTGCTTAATGAAATAGACAGACAAAGAGAGGGTAGAAATCTTACACCTTCTTTGTTATGTGTTGATAGTCAAAGTGTTAAGTTAAATCCTATGCTTGAAAAAGATAGAGGAATTGATGGTAACAAGTGCGTGAATGGAAGAAAAAGACAATATTTGGTGGATATTGGAGGTCGTTTATATGCGGTTGTGGTGCATGCGGCTAACATCGCTGATGGCAAAGGTGGTTTAAGTTTATTGGATAAAATAGAAAGTATCACAGAGCGGTTGGAAAAGTTTTTGGGAGATACTGCGTACAACAAAATATTCGCTGCTGGGGTGGAAGAAAAGGGTTTTAAATATGAAAAATCAGCTCGAATCGGTGGTAATGCAGACCAGACAGTAGAGCAACCCAAAAGCGGTAAGAAGTTCATCGTAGAATCAAGGAGATGGGTAGTGGAAAGGAGCTTTGCATGGACAAATTTCTTTCGGCGGATCATCAAAGATTATGAACGAAATGTCGAATCTTCTGAAGC
>JAYUHK010000083.1:0-41382 GCA_043767025.1 Saprospiraceae bacterium
AGTTTTGAAGGTAATTGCCCATGATTTGATGAGTCCAAAATTATTAGGACCGAAGCCGTCGCCGACTTTTAGTTTCCATTTTCCGACGATATTTGCACCGTTGAGGCTCGCCCAAACGCCTTCTGGTTTGAAATCTCCCGTAAAGGGTGCCGTGCCTGTTTTGACAGACGTGGTGGCTGTTGGTTTGAAACAGGTGTTGGTGTAGTTATCGCCGCCGCCGCCGTTGTTGGTCGTCAGTTCGATGGACTGCCCCGACGGTGCTTGCAGGTAAATCTGTAGGTCGCCGTCATAGTCTGTGTTGATGTCCATACAGACCGATTCTATTTGCAGACTATCGCTGATGATGGACGGACTGATGCTGCTCACGTCAATCACGGATAGGTATGGGTTGGCAGGTGGCGCATTTGCGAAGCCAAATCTGAATTGAGGAAAAGCTGCGAATGGAATACTTTGAACCAAAGCACCCGTAAAAGTAGCGTCCAACTTGACAGTATCGCTGCCGCACAAAGCGGTATCTCGGAGCGGTAAAATCAGATTTTGACATTTGTAGCATTGTGGGTGCGTGGCGGGCAGCACCGTAACAGCCAAAGCGGTGTCATAGACGCAGCCAAAATTATCTTTCACACTGTATGTATATGCCGAAGTCCCTGCAAACTGTGGTTTGGCGAGAATACTATCGTTTTGGTTGAATAAAATACTCGGATTGTCTATCCACGAGTGCGTGACTAAAGTAGGCGTAAATTTTTCAATCTTTGGGTAAAGAGAAGATTTAAAATTGACGCTCCAATTAAAAATATAACCATTGTCCACCGCCCAGAGGTCTTTGACGGTGATAGACCAGTCGCCGTTGAGTGGGCAGCCGATAAAATTGGTAAGCGGCTGAAAAGATTTATAGTCGCCCGCAGGAAGTGTCTGCGCCGACGGATTGGAGTTTGCCCATTGAAGCCATGTTTTTTGTCCCGCCGAAGTCCAACAATAGTTATAACCCACGCCCGGAGTAGGATTTACGCCGTCCCCGACTACGGGTTCGCCTAAAAAAAGCCTGCCGCCGGTGTGTCCTGCGTGGTTGTGGAGAATTACTTTCGTACCGTCTGGGCATTTGAGAGAAATCTCCAAGTCGCGCAGCCACGAGTGTTCCATATTGACGCAGATACTTTCCAAATCGCTGATGTTGGTCAATAATTGTCCGGGCGAAAAATCTTTAAAATTGATACTCGTCGTGTAGGAACTGCCGTCGCCGTCGGGCAATGCCAACGAATCGGAGCGAACAGACCCCACCGAAAAACTGCCCTGCGTGGGATTGATAAACACATTTCCTTTCTGAGTGGAATCGCTGATGAAGGCTTTGAGCGAAATCGAATCGCCCTGACAAATATTGTTTGGAATTTGTCCCAAGTCAAATTTTGGTCTTGTCGAAACCCGCACTCGCTGGTGGATATAGTTGGTGTTGGTGCAGCCGAATTTGTCCGTTATTTTTAGCGAAGCGTAGTATCCGCCTGGATCGGAATAGATGTGATTGACTATTAGCCCAAATTTGTTGGGCGTGCCGTCCCCAAAGTTCCATTCAAAAATCGAAGTAGAGTCCGATTGGTGGTATACTTGGTCGTTTTGGGGATAACTGCCTTTCCCGCTGAATAAAATATTTTTTCGGGGACAAACATCAATCCAACCCGTATCGGCTGGCACGACGACTGGTGTGGTCGAAACAATGACAGCTTTGAATATTTGACAGGCGGGGACGCAGCCGATGCTGGCGACCCAACCCGACGCTTCGTCCGACCCGTCGGAGTGAAATTTGACGGTGATGCAGCCCGAAGTATTGGCGGCAGATGCTTGGATAATTATTTGTGACGGCAGCGAGTCGGAGCAAGAGATGAGCGGCGCATTGACGGAAGTACCGTCGTAAAAACAAAGTTGGTCGCCTGCTTTCAGGTCAATGCTCTGAAAAGTAAGGCGGACGTGCGTCCCGCTCGTTCCGTTGGAGCAAATAGTGGTGACGAAGTCTTGGTTGGGACCGTAAAAACCAGTCGTGCCGCCACTGTCGTTGAAGAAGCCGCCGCAGGAACTCACAGATGTAAGCGCGGCGGTCATATTATAATTTTGCGCAAGGATTTTTTGTGAAAAAAATAAAAAAGCCAAGCTGTAAGAGATGATAATAATGTTTTTCATAAACAAACTTGTAAAAGTTTAAAAAAATCTTCCAACCGTAGGATACTTAGTGGCGCAAAGCGTTATTTTCTGCTCCGACATCGTCCTGCGAGCGCAAGACGAGTAATTGTTGGGTGCCTGCAATGTGATAGGAGTTGAGTTTCGTTTTATGCCGATGAACGATTTTATTTTTCAGCAAAAAAACTATGTTGATATTTTGATTGTCAGTTAGTTCTATGGTTGGAAAGTCGGAAAGATTGCCTTTTTCTTTGGGCAGCTCGGTCAAAAACCAACCGTTGTCGAGTTCGTAAGTCCATTGCGCGAGCTGTGATGCGGACATTTGTTGGATTGTCTGTGCGTCAAAGGCGGACGAAATTCTTGTATCGGGCGCGTTTTGTGCCTCTGATATTGTGCAACACCACAAACTCACAATCAAGGCAATAAAGCAGCGAAAAAAAGTTATGTAATTCATTGGTTTTTAGATTTTTATGTAAAATTAACTAAAATTTCATTTGGAAAAAAAATTAAGACATTTACCAAAAGGCAAATATAGCAATTTATGCTTATAAATACGCTTTGACACTCAAAAAAAGCGGTTTTTTAAGATAAGGAACGTATCTAAAATAAAATACTCATTTTTTCTGCTAAATTACAACCAACCACTGCGTTATTTTTTCGTTTCAACGCCCTGCGTTGCGCCTCAAAAATGCCTTGTTATTGTTTGAATTTATTGGAAAAAATTAAGTACCTTATTTTTTCCTCATTCTTAAGGAATGTATCTAAAATAAACTGCTCGAGTTTTTTTCCATTTTTAAATAATAAAATGTCCCAAAGTTGGCTTTTTTTTACCACTTTTATGCGGCTTTTCAAAAAAGAACTGTACTTTTGGGATTGACATTATGTACTGTTTGAAACAATATTTCAAACTTTTGGTTGTCTAAAATTGACTTTTATAAAATTTTATTATATTTTCTCAACCTTTATTTTATTTTATATGAACACAACAAACGAAAAAGCTCTGCCGAAACCGCGGCTTTCTTTTTGGCAAATCTGGAACATGAGTTTTGGATTTTTAGGAATCCAGTTTGGTTTTGCACTCCAAAACGGCAATGCGTCCCGTATTTTACAGTCTTTGGGTGCCGATGTCGAGCATTTGAGTTGGTTTTGGCTCGCCGCGCCGCTTACGGGAATGATGGTGCAGCCTGTGATTGGTTATTTTAGCGACAAAACTTGGACTTCACTCGGGCGACGCAGACCGTTCTTTTTGGCGGGAGCGATTTTGGCTTCTTTTGGTCTGATGTTGATGCCGAATGCGGGTATTTTGGCGGGTTTTCTGCCACCACTTTTCATCGGAGCGGGTATTTTGATGATAATGGATACGTCTTTCAACATTGCGATGGAGCCTTTCCGAGCGTTGGTGGCAGATAATTTGCCGTCCGAACAGCGAACTTTGGGCTTTTCGATTCAGACTTTTTTGATAGGTATTGGTGCGGTGATAGGTTCTTGGCTGCCTTATATTTTCGCAAATTGGTTTCATGTGGATAAGATGGCTGAGCCCGGTCACGTTCCGTACAATGTCACACTTTCTTTCTATGTGGGCGCGGTGATTTTTTTGATAACGATACTTTGGACGGTGATGACTACCAAAGAATTTCCGCCCGAAGAGTATGTAAAATACATGAGCGAACACCCCGAAGATGCAGAAAAAGGCGGTATCCGAGAGATTTGGAACGACTTTAAAAAGATGCCCAAAACGATGAAACAGTTGGGACTGACTCAGTTTTTTTCGTGGTTTGCTTTATTTTCGATGTGGGTTTTTACGACTCCAGCAGTCGCAACGCACGTTTATGGGCTGTCACAAAGCGACACAACTTCCGCAAATTATCAAGACGCAGGCAACTGGGTCGGGATTATTTTTGGTGTATATAATGGTGTGTCGGCGATTTACGCTATTTTTCTACCATTTATCGCCAGAAAATTAGGCAGAAAAACTACTCACGCCGTTTCGTTGGTTTGTGGAGGATTTGGTCTGATAAGCATTTATTTTGTGAGCGACCCTAACTATCTGATATTCAGTATGATAGGAGTTGGAATAGCTTGGGCGAGCATTTTGGCGATGCCGTATGCGATATTAGCGGGTGCGATTCCGCCTACCAAAATGGGTATTTACATGGGAATTTTCAACTTTTTTATTACGCTTCCTCAAATTATCAACGGTATTATCGGCGGACCGATTGTGAAGTACGTTTATGGTTCACACGCTATTTACGCATTGGTGATGGCGGGAGTCTTTATGTTTTTGGCAGCAGCCAGCGTCATCGTGGTAGAAGATAAGGACGACTTATTAAGTAGCCGTTGAGAGTTTATTGACGCTAAAACTACTGCATTTGATTGGATTTTTTGTTGGCGAAATGAAAAAAAATTTGACTTTTGTTGAACATTTAATAAGAATTAAATTTTAGGAAATTTATTTTTGAAAATGTTAAAAAAATAATATTTATAATATTTGTAAAAAAAATTCCGTTTAGAAATTTTAAGAAATTATTAATATAATTATTTTATCATCAAAAACAATTCAGCAATGAAAAAATTAACTGTATTCATCTTCTCGCTTGCGCTTGCGCAATCAATTTGTTTCGCCCAATTTTCTATTACCGGAAGCGCGGGCTTGAATGTGAGTAAAATATCATCTGTAATAAAAAGTAATGCTCCAAGCACTTCGATTGAAAATATTAATAGTAGTTTTACTCCGTTTTATTTCGCAGAAATTCGCCCAACATATCGTTTTGGAGCGCACTGGAGCGCAAGTTTGGGTGCGCAATATTCAGTAAAAGGCTATAACGTCAAAGCCAATAATTCGTTGGTTGCTTTGTCTTATATAGATTTGTTACCGACTGCCGAGTATAGGTTCAATAAATATTTGAGCGTTTTTGCTGGATTCAATATTGGATATTTAAGTTCTGAAAAAGAACTTTTAGATGGAAAATGGATTAGCTTACCACAAAATCCTTTTTTTGAAAAGACGGATTTTGGCGGCTTGCTCGGTGTACGCGCATATTATAAAAACGTTTGTTTCAATCTGCATTTCAATCGCAGCATTACACCTATTAAAAGTTTGGGCTTCAAATACGTTACATTTACAAATGGAGGTGGGTTTGTCGAAACTGGCACTGAAAATGTTTACAATCAAAATTTTCAACTTGGCGTAGGTTATATTTTTAATTTTGAAAGTGATAAAAAAATGTGATTGCTGTAATTTGGCTTGAAAATTTTAAAAGGCTCGAACTAAACCTTCATTAACATTCAGACCTTTTGAATTATAAATTTTCAAAAATAAGGTGGGAATTTTCTAAAAACTCAAATTCATTTCAAAAAAAAACCCGCTCTGAAAATACATTCAGAGCGGGTTTTTTTGTTGGAAAAATTAAGTTTTAAAATTAAAATAACTCAGCGCATTGTGACCAAAGAATAATTCAGAAATTGGTTAATATGTAACAAGAAAATATGTAGTTTATTTTAGACACATTTTTAATCCTAAAAACATGACAAAAAATCGTATATTTGCACTTTTGTAAATCAAATGTTTCTTCCTAAAATGCTGATAACTAACAACTTAAAATGGAATTAATCTATTACGGTCATTCTTGTTTTGCAGTAAAAATAAACGACAAACATTTGCTGTTTGACCCGTTTATTTCTGAAAATGAGTTGGCAAATGATATTAAAATAAGCAAAATAAAAGCAGATTATATTTTCATATCTCACGCACATCACGACCATTTGGCGGACGCTGTCGAAATTGCTCAACAAAATTCGTCCAAAATAGTCAGCAATCCAGAGATTTGTAGTTGGTTCAAGAAACAAGGAATCAGCAAACATCACCCCATCAACATCGGCGGCGACTGGAATTTTGACTTCGGAAACGTGAAATGTACGACCGCACAACATTCGAGCAGCCTGCCCGACGGGAGCTACGGAGGCAATCCAATGGGATTTTTGGTGACATCAGAAAAATATAATTTTTACTATGCCGGCGACACTGGTTTGACGTTGGATATGCAGCTAATCCCAAAATTTTGGTGCCAAAATTTGGACGTTGCGCTGCTCCCAATCGGCAACAATTATACGATGGGCTTTGAAGATGCTATCATAGCCGCAGAGTTTATACAATGCGATACGATTATTGGCTTGCATTTTGATACTTTTGGGTATATTCGGATAGACCACCAAGCCGCCCAAGACGCTTTTGCAGAGAAAGGTAAGCGATTGATACTACCTAAAATAGGCGAAACGATTGCATTTTGAGTACTTTTTCGGGCGTACTTTTGTCACAGAAGCTTTTGTCACAATCACGAACAATTTAATAAAAAATAAACCTAATTAATGGGTAAAGTAATTACCATTGCTAACCAAAAAGGCGGCGTGGGAAAAACCACGACTACCATCAATCTGGCAGCTTGTCTGGCTGTTTTAGAAAAAAAAATTCTAATCGTTGATGCCGACCCTCAAGCCAACGCCACGTCGGGAGTCGGTATAGAAATGACCAACGATATGACCAGTATCTACGATTGTTTGGTGAATGAAGCTGACCCCAAAGACGCAATTCAGGCAACCGAAACCCCTAATTTGTACATCATTCCTGCGCATATTGACTTGGTAGGCGCAGAGTTGGAATTGGTCAATCGATTCAGTCGAGAGTATATCCTAAAAGGAATTGTGGATAAAGTAAAAGACGACTTTGACTACGTTTTTATTGACTGTCAGCCATCTTTGGGCTTGGTAACTATCAATGCTTTGACGGCTGCCGACTCTGTTTTGATACCCGTCCAGTGCGAAATATTCTCTCTGGAAGGTTTGAGCAAACTAAAAAATACCATCACATTGGTCAAGCAACAACTGAATAAAAAATTGGAGGTAGAAGGCATCGTTTTGTCTATGTACGACAGTCGCCTGCGGCTCGCGAATTTGGTACTGAACGAGGTGCGCGAAGGGTCAAAAGATTTCGTTTTTGATACCGTTATTCATCGGAATGCTCGCATCGCTGAAGCACCCAACGCCCACCAACCTATCATCATTTACGACGTGTCGAGCAAGGGAACCACCAATTTTTTGAATCTTGCAAATGAATTTTTAACTCGAAACAAAATATAGATTTTTTGTAATTTTTTTTACGAAATTTTTATTACATTCTTCAAACAAAATGGCTAAAAAAAATAGTTTAGAATTGGGCAGAGGAATCCGCGCATTGCTCTCCAATATGGATACGGCGGTAGCCGAAAATCCGACAGAAGTAGTCCGACAATTATCCAGCTCTGTGGCGATGATTTCTACCGAATCTATCGAAGTAAATCCCTACCAACCGAGAAAAGAGTTTGATGCGATTAGCCTGCAAGAGTTGTCAGAGTCCATTAAAACACACGGTTTGGTGCAACCTATTACCGTCCGAAGACTCAACAATACGACCTATCAGCTCATATCGGGAGAGCGTCGTTTGCGCGCCTGCCGACTGGCTCAAATTAACGAAATCCCTGCTTATATTCGGCTCGCCGACAACGACCAAGCGATGCTCGAATTGGCATTGGTAGAGAATATTCAGCGCGAAGAACTGAACGCTATCGAAATCTCAATCACTTATCAGCGACTGATGGACGAGTGCAATCTGACACACGAAATGCTCTCCAACCGAGTAGGAAAGCAAAGAAGCACTGTCACAAACTACTTAAGATTACTAAAATTATCGCCTGACATTCAGCAAGCACTCAAAAAAGCCCAAATTTCGATGGGACACGCACGCGCATTGCTCGGCATTGACGACATTGCGTTGCAGCTGACTGTGTTTCATCAGATTATGCGTGAAAATTTGTCCGTCCGACAAGTTGAAGATTTGATAAGAAATTACTCCGAAAACCAAAAAAAATCTAATTCTATCAAAAAGCCGCTTACTTTGTCCGACGATTTTAGAAAAGTGCAGGATAATTTGAGCAATTTATTTGCTACAAAAGTCGCCCTAAAACGCCAAACGGACGGCAAAGGACAAATAATTATCAATTTTTCTTCAGAAAGTGACTTGAATAGATTGTTAGATATTATTGAGATACACTAAAAGATGAGCGTTTTCGTTTTTAACAAAAGTCATTTGCCGTGCGAAATTTTTATTATAAAATTACTTTTCTGCTTATTTTTTCCACTTTCACATTCCGCTCGGATGCGCAAAAGTTGGACTCGCTCCTATCCAAAAAATATTTTAATATAGTAGATTCGTGTTTGGTTTTTTCTAACCCACAGTTAGCGATTGACAACGTGAAAGACAGCATAGCGAATTTTGTAGAAGTAAAAACCAGACCTGTTGTAAAATATTTTGCCAAAAAAACTGCCCCACAAAAAGCCGCTTTGCTCTCCTTGGTTTTGCCCGGAAGCGGGCAACTCTACAATCGTAAATACTGGAAAATCCCTTTGGTCATCGGTGCTGCGGCAGGCTTGGGCTACGTCATAAATTTTAATTACACCTTCTACAACCGCTATCAAACCGACTATCTGCACTCGCTCCGAAACGAGCCTTTGCAGTATTATCAGAATATTTTTCCCGCTCCTTCTACCGCCTCGCTTAAAGCCGCTCGCGACGGAACTCGCAAAAATCTGGAGCTGAATTACATTGGTGCTTTTCTGATATATGTATTCACCGCCGTCGATGCGTATGTAGATGCGCACCTCAAAACTTTCACGGTAGATGACGATATTGGTTGGCTCAATATTCAACCCGCTACTTTCAGCGACGGGTATGGAAACTCTAATTTTGGGTTAAAATTTAGTTTAAATAATTACAAAAAACAAAAAAACGTGACACTTCCGTAGAAATGTCACGTTTTTAATAAAATTTAGAAAATTCTTAAGCTATTTTAGCCAACTCTCCCTTCAAAAAATCTATCACATTGACTTCAATGCTGTCCTTTCCCCGCAAGTCGCAAAGATAACAGGTTATCCAGTCGCCAAGATAAACGAAGTACATAGAACGCTCAATTAGAGAATTTCCTTTGGAGAATATTTCTATTACCGACGAGGCATATTGACGAATAATATCTTTATTAATATCTATTCGATAAGCATTTCTATTAAAATCATCGCTATTTCTGAAATAAATTACTGCGATATTTTCGTGGTTTTCTGTCCAACCCACCAACTCGTTGTGGTTCATTTCGGGAATAACGTGGTGCCAACAAAGTGCTTTTGCATTTTCGTTTATTTGCTGGCGAAAACGCACCAACACTGGCTCCATTCTATCTACGCCATAAATAACTGGAATTTTTCCATTCAACATTTCAGCGATATTTTTTGCTTTTATGTGAATATCCGCTTCTTCTTTTTTCAATAATCCAATGGATTTTTTGATTTCTTCGATGGGCTGCGCTGAAGTCAGACCCATTTTGTGCAAAATAAACAGTTGTTGGACGACCGAAAAGCCCAAACAAGCGCGCGGCGAGGGCCAATTATCGGGAACTTGTATGTAATCTAAACCCAATTCTTTAGCTTTGGCAATCACTTTTCCACCCGAAGCGACACAAATAATTTTCGCTTCTGTGCGAAGCAACAAGTCGAAAGCAGTCAAAGTTTCCTCTGTATTTCCTGAATACGAGGACACGATGGCGAGCGTATTTTTGCCAATAAATGCAGGAATATCGTAGCCTTTACTGACGATAAAAGGAACAGAACACTCGTTGCGGACAAATTCGGCAGCAAAATTTGCTCCGATGCCGGAGCCGCCCAAGCCCGATACGAAAATATTGTGAATCGGGTTCAGTGACGGGTGCAAATTCGCATTTTGCCCTATCTCAAGTGCTTCCTCTAATTGAGCTGGAAACCGCTCCACGAGGCTGTGCATTTTCATAAAAAGATTTTTTTAGTTATTGTAAAATTTACACAAAGGTATTTTAATATCGTGCAAATTTATTGAAATTCATTCATATTAACAAAAAAACAGTCTTTTTATCCAAAATAAAACAATCTTGCTCTGAACAATTCAATCCAAAATATTGCGCAGCAAAAATTTTATTTTAGTCACAAATAATGACTTTTTTTACACTAATTCTTTGCTGTTTTTCATTCCAAATTTCTAAAAAATAAAGTCCATTCGTAAATCCCGACATATCTATTTGTATTTCGTTAGCCGCAGATTGTTTCGTTTGGAACAAAAATCTTCCAGTGCAATCTGTAATTATTATCGTAGAAATCAGTGAAATACTGGATTCTACACTAAACTTACCTCTGTTGGGATTGGGAAAAATAGAAATATCATCGTCCAAATTTTTCAGGTCTGGAGCTAAAAGTGGATTGCGAAGAAATCTTAACTTCACATTTTTTGAGCCAAAAGTATCTATAACAGTACCGTCTTTCAGAATAGCTTTCACATTTTTAAAATTTATGAATGTCACAATCGTATCAATATTGGACGCTATTTGTTGAAACATTTTAACTCGCGGTATCAACGTAAAGTTAATTAGTTTGGCTGTCGGATTGCTAACCCCTGCATTTTGATTGTCACTTCTTACCCAAGTATATTCAAAGATTCGAGTACTATCGGAAAGATTTAGCGTGCTTGGCAGATAGCTGAAACCCAAATTATCCGACCATGGTGCTTTTTTGCTGACGTTTGTTGGGTCATTAATTATTTTTGTATCCAACTCCATCGAGAACGTTAGTCCATAAAGACTGTCAATATTTTGTACTTTCACAAAAGCGTTAAAAATCGTACTGGCACTCAATTTATTAAAATTAATATTGTTTGCCACACCCACAAAAGTTAATTGATTGCTAATTACTTGTGTTTCGACACTTGGAACGTAATCGAGTGTAGTAAGTCCCAAATTTTCTTTGGTGACAGTAAAATCTGTAAAATTGACTTTTCCGTCGCCCGAGCAATCGGCGTGTTTTCCGTTTACGGCGTTTGGAAATTGATAAATCCAGTTGTCGGCAGTTTTTGGTTCCCAAATATTAGGCTGTTTGTGCGTCCCGCCAGTTTTGTTTTGGGCGACTCCGACGTACAAAAAATCTAAATTGGTCACGATGCCATCGTTATTGGCATCGCCCGGATATACGCAGTCCTGCCCCGAACAGACGGGCGGCGGATTGTTACAAATTACCTCAAAACGCTGATTATAAGCATTTTGAATTTTTGTAATTTTCAAATTCATATCGTCTATCAACTGTTGATAAGTCCGCGTAGTGTCAAAATGGTATTGCAAAGCGGAGTTTAATTCTATCATTTCGCCCGCATTGAGTTTATTTTTGAAGCAACTTCCGACTGTTTTTTGGTCTAAAATATTTAAGTTGGCGGAGCGCATCGTCCATTGAGTGCTATCGTTTGGATTGCCGGGGAAAGCAAAATCCGTCGGACTGTTGTTGGGATTCAAGCCGTTTTCGCCAAAAGTTAGCGGTTTTATAGCCGACCATTGCCCTTTCAAATAGTCAGCCGTAGAGAATATTCCTACCTGTTCATCATTAAAATACATGAATTTATTCAGCTTTTGATTGAGAAACGTATTGGAAATCAAAGGAATTTTGTTTTTGTAAAACGGTGCTGAACCTATACAATAATTTGTATCCGCAGGAGTAAAACCAAATTTTTTATAAAAAAAATAGCTGTTTAGTGACGGAGTGCAGCCAGCATAATCGCCTTGTGCGCAAGCCAAATCGAAATGAGCAAAATAGCCAAAATACAAAGAATCTATTCGCTGGTTGTTGCGATTGATAATTCGATGAGATGAAAAAACGGTATTATTGATAGGCGCAAATAAAGAATCGCTGCAATTAAAAGACCAAATTGTTTGCTGCACTTCGACCGAAATTGGATTGGACGGACGAAAAGAATAGGGACTGCTATTGAAAACAGACCACGCCATAAACGAAGGAATCACCGTCGGTGCTGCAATACTGCTCGGCAAAACAGGATAATCGCCCGAGTACGGATTGTAAATACCATCAGAATTTCTATCAAAAAACGGTGCTAAATCTTGCGACGGAAGCGAAAATCCATTGACTTGCTCAAAATATGGATTCCCGCGACCGGGCCAACCTAAAATATTTTTAGGCACGGGTTTATTGATAACATTATTGTCGTTGTAGTCGGACAGAAAAAATCTTATCTCATAGTCCCGAACTGACCAAATTTTATCAAAATCTTTACATTTTGACAAGTCGGGCAAACCCGTAATTGGGCTGGACGGTCCGGGATAATACGATACCATAGCTGAATTTTTTATGCCGTAATTCACTGACGCATCCAACTGATTGCCCGTCGAATCTTTTGCAGTCAGCCACAAGGCACTCAATGATAATAAATTTGAAAGAGATATACTGTTCAGTGAGCCAGTGTCCGTTGGAACGAAACTTAAACCTTTGTTGCCCGAATAATCATAGAATAAATTTCCATTGTTTGTAATATAAGTTTTCAGATTATTTCCTCTGAAAGGAATTGCTGCGCTGCCCGAAGTACAATCTTGCGCCCTACTTTGGAGCGAACAAAGTAAAAAAATAAAAAAATAAAATGTTTTCTTTTTCATAACTCTAATTTTTAAAATGATTAATTGGAACAAATATAAAGTGTATTTCTCAACCCTGCACGCAATAACTTCTGAACGAACCTTACAGAAGTGTGAATGAATGGTTTGAATGATTGAATAAAAAAATACGAATAATTTTTGTTTTCCGAATCAAAAAATTACCTTTGCGGCGAGTCATACGATCAGCTCCTTTAAAATCCCTCCAGGGCAGAAATGCAGCAAAGGTATAAAGTTGTAGCGGTGCGTGTGGCTCATTTTTTTGCCCCTCCCCCAACATTCCCCAAAAAATAACAATTCAACATTTTTTTACTTAAATTTTATCTCATTATGAAATTTTTTATTGATACTGCCAATATTGACCAAATAAAAGAAGCTCACGAATTGGGCATTTTGGACGGCGTTACCACCAATCCGTCGCTAATGGCAAAAGAAGGAATTAGCGGAAAAGACAATATTTATAAGCATTACAAAAAAATCTGCGAAGTGGTCGGCGACGGCGATGTGAGCGCGGAAGTCATCGCTACTGACCTCAAAGGAATGATTGAAGAAGGTAAAAATCTGGTGGACATTCACGAAAATATCGTCGTAAAAATACCGATGACTAAAGATGGCGTGAAAGCGTTGAGTTGGTTTCGCCAAGAGGGGATTCGGACGAACTGTACGCTGGTTTTTTCGGCGGGACAGGCGATTTTGGCAGCCAAAGCGGGTGCAGATTTTGTGTCGCCTTTCGTGGGTCGGATAGACGATATTGGTTGGGACGGTATGAACCTGATAGAAGAAATCGCCGAGATTTACGGCATACAAGGCTTCGATACCGAGATTTTGGCTGCCTCTATTCGCAGTCCGCTCCACATCGTGCAGGCTGCAAAAATGGGCGCGCACGTCGTTACTTGCCCGCTTTCGTCCATCATGGGCTTGCTTAATCACCCGCTGACGACCAACGGTTTGGAACAATTTTTGGCTGACCACAATAAACTAAATGGGTAGTTTGACAAAAAATAAAGATAAATTTTATCTAATTTCATTTTGTAAAATATATTTTCGCAGTGTGAATTATTGGCAATTTTATATGATTTTAGAACTTAAAGTATGTGTATTATGAAAAAAATATTATATCTAATTGCAGCTTTGGTGGCTATTCCGCTTGTCGCAGCACTTTTTATCAAAAAAGAATACACTGTCACTCGCTCCATAGACATCAAAAAACCCAAAAGCGAGGTGTTTGAGTACATCAAATCCTTGCGCAACCAAGATAATTTTAGTGCTTGGTCAAAAATAGACCCGAATATGAAAAAAAGTTATTTGGGTACCGACGGGACGATAGGATTCAAAGCCTCGTGGGACAGCGACAACAAAGATGTGGGAGCCGGCGAACAGGAAATCGTCAAGATTGACGAGGGAAATAGCATCAACTCCTCGCTGCATTTTATCAAGCCTTTTGATGGTTTGGCGGACGTGAATATGACAACAAAAGAAAAGTCCGAAAATGAAACTACTGTGACATGGAATATGAAGAGCCAAATGAAATATCCCATGAATTTTATGCTCCTTTTTCTGAATATGGACGACATGATTGGAAAGGACTTTGCGAGCGGCTTGCAAAATCTGAAAGGTATCATGGAGCAGTAAAAAAATTATTCAACAACTATAAATAAACGTAATATGAACAAAGAAAAAATTATTTTTTACGTCAGCACTGGTCTGATTTCCGCCATGATGTTGATGAGTGCGGGAATGTATTTCAGCAAGGGACAGGAGATGATGGACAGCCTCAAAGCCATCGGTATTCCGTATTTTTTTGTCCAATTTCTGGGCGTTGCCAAGATTTTAGGTGTGGTCGCACTTTGGATGCCGGGCTATCCTACGCTCAAAGAATGGGCGTATGCGGGCTTCACTTTTACTTTTTTGGGCGCGACGTGGATACATTTTTCTACTTCTACGCCTTTCTTTCCACCATTGATTGCGCTTGCGATTTTGGGAGCTTCTTATTATTATCGCAACTCCGTAAGCTAAAAGTAAACGTAGTTTTTCAAATTTCATAGATATTTTGAACAAATTACCGACACCTTAAAGGTGTCGGTAATTTAGGTTCGTCTTTACTGAAACTCGTTATTTCAAAACTAAAATAGCGGATATTTTTTTTATCTGAAATAATGCCGAGTACTTCAAATGCTTTAAATCGACTTTTTTACAAAAAATAAAATTTGTTTTTTGCGGCTAAAAAACTTTGAAAGACATCTTTTATTTGGCTTGAAAGTTTAATGATTTGTTAAAGTTAGCGATTTTTTTGCTTTTCTGCGTCCATTCGTCTTATCTTTGTGTTTTGTAAGAGCAACGCCATGAAATCAACTTTTTTCTTATCTACATTTCGGAATAAAATTTGGACGTTCCGAATTTTGCTGCTCCTGTTCGGGGCGCATAAAGCCGTTGCTGTTGTTCCCACCGAAAATATTGATTTTTTTGGTGCTACCGAAACGAACTACTCCGTCTCGCCCCATACCTCCAAGATAAATTTTGACTTGTTCTGTTTAGACATAGATAACAACGAAAATGACGGCGACAGCGACGACGAACAGCAGGAGGATAATGTAGAAAAAGTCGCCAAAAAACAAGTCAATGTACGCTCCAATTTTGAGTATTTTACGGTAAAATACTCAAAATTGGAGTGGGCAAAATTCAATATTTCCCACCACTACTCCGAAGAGTTTGATGACAATAAAAAGCTTTCCCAAGCGTTTTTATCTGTGTTTGTCATCTAACGCACGCAGCATATCACCCAATTTTTTAATTTTATTCTGAAAGATAAGATTAGAAAATAAAATTTTCAACAACTTATTGACAATAATAATACTTCAAACGCCTAATATTTACCGGTTTTGAGTAGTATTATTTTTTCACAAATTTACTGTTTTATGAAAAAAAATAAAAAAAAATACACCGCGATTGCTTGTGTATTCATGTATCTATTGACCGCCGTGTGCTTGCCTAATTGGAGTTTTGCACAAAAAATGGATACTATTCAACTGACTGTCAAGGAGTTGGATAAAAAATTTTTGGAGCAGAACCTTTTGTTACTCGCCAACAAAACCAACATAGACATAGCCAAAGCACTTACGGAGCAAGCCAAACTCTGGGATAACCCTGTCATAAATACAGATAATAATTTAATAAATTTTCAAGACAAAAAAGTATTGGACACCAAACAAATCTATGTCCAAGTACAACAGTTGTTCCGTTTGGGTGGAAAGCGCAAAAAATTAGTCGCCCTCCAAGAAGAAAACGAGCGGCTGACGACTTTTCAGTTCAATGAATTGATGAGAAATTTACGATTTCAGCTACATTCCGATTTTTATGCCATCGTAGCAACCCAAAAAACAGCCGCATTGTACCAGTCCGAAATTCGCCGCCTTTCGCAGCTTTTAATAGCTGTAGAAGGACAGGAAAGAGTTGGAAATATGGCGTACAAAGATGTTATTCGGATACAAGCGGCTATAAAAAATGTAGAACATTCACTCAATCTGTTGGCACTCAACGATTTAGATAGCCAATCCGACTTAAATACCTTGCTCCGCAATCCGCTCAACACAGTGATAAAACCTGTAGAAGACACGCTCCAGAAGAAATCTATTGACTTGAACCCAGTAGATTTGGTGGCTGACGCTTTGCGAAGTCGCGGCGATGTCCTGACCGCAAACTCTTTGGTGGCAGTGTCACAAAAAAACCTAATTTATCAAAAATCATTAAGCGTGCCTGACCTGACTGTCGGCGTAGAGTTTGACCGTGCGAGTAATTACGTTCCGAATTATACGGGACTTGTGTTGAGTATTCCGATACCAATTTTTAATAAAAATCAGGGAAATATCAAAGCCGCCGATTTGCAAATACAGCAACAGCAAAAATTATTAGAAAATAATGTCAATCAAGTAAGCAACGAAATATTGTATAAATACTTAAAAATCAAACAATTAGAGCAAATTATTGGTGGTAAAGACGCTGAATTTTATGTGAAGTACGACGCATTTTATATAAATTTACTTCAGACTTACAAAAATAGACAGATTGGTTTGCCAGAGTTTATTGATTTTTATGAAAACTATAAAGAAAGTAAATTGCAACAAATTGAGCTGCAAAAACAACTCCGACAAGCTGCCGAGGAACTCAATTTTGCGGTAGGGAAAATCGTAATGTCTTAAAATACAAACTGTCACAAAATTTAATAAAAATCTAAAATAAAAAATAATGAAAGTATCCATAAAATTTTGCTCGCTCCTTTTCCTTGCACTTTTTTTGAGTGGCATCAACGCTTGCAAAAACAAAGAAGAAGGCAATAAAAATGAAGCGAATACCGAAAAAACACCCGAAAAATTCTGTGTTTCGGATTCATTGGCGAAAATGATAAAAATAGAAACTGCCGATGTCGAAAACATCGCCGACGCTCTCAACCTATCGGGCGAAGTCACCTTCAATCAGGACAAAGTGGTGCGCGTGATGCCGCTTTCGAGCGGTCAAGTATTGGACGTAAAAGTTTCGCTCGGCGACTATGTGAAGCAAGGGCAAATCTTGGCGGTAATGAAAAGCTCCGAAATTATGAGCGGCTACAACGATGTAGCGGTCACAAAAACGGATTTGGAGATTGCCCGCAAAAATATGGAATCCTCCGAAAGCCTTTGGAAAAGCGGCATGAACTCCGAGCGAGAATATTTGACAAGCAAAGATGAGTACGAAAAAGCTAAAAATATTTACGCCAAAAATCAAGAATTGCTCAAAGTATATGGCAACCAAAATACGAAAGCCAACGGAGAAATTTTGATAAAAGCTCCTATCTCTGGCTATGTGGTAGAAAAGAAAATCAGTGCAGGTACGCAAGTCCGACCCGACAACGCAGATAATCTATTCACTATCAGCGATTTACGCGAGGTTTGGGTGATGGCGAATGTTTTTGAAACAGACATCGCACGCATCAAGGAAGGATATGTGGCACAGATAAAAACCATCGCATATCCCGACAAAAAATTTTCGGGCAAGATAGATAAGATTAGCGAGGTGCTGGACCCAACCAACAAGGCAATGAAAGTGCGCATCAAAATCCAAAACGAACAGTTGCTTTTAAAACCAGAAATGTTCACTAATGTGACAGTGTTGAATACCGAAAATGCAAAAGCAATCACAATTCCATCGTCCGCTTTGGTATTTGACAACGGAAAAAATTATGTTGTAATTTATAAAGACAAATGCAATATGTTGATTCGCGAAGCAAATATTTTGAAGACTGTTGGGGATAAAACTTACCTGCGCGACGGCGTTCAGGTTGGTGAGCAACTCATCACACAACACCAACTTTTAGTGTATAGTGCCTTGACTGGCGATTGATAAAATATTGACTGTCAATGTTTTATCACCTATTTTTTTTGTTCAATTTTTGCAAATTGTAGAAAATATGAACTAATTATTTATTTCAATAAAAAAATTACAACATGGATAAGTTCATTCAAAATATCATTTATTTTTCGCTGCGGCATCGAATGATTGTTTTTCTTATGACTGCTGTTTTGGCGGTCGTGGGCGTATTCAGCTACCTCAATACGCCGATAGAAACCTTCCCCGATGTGACAAATACCCAAATTGTCATTATTGCGCAGTGGCCTGGGCGAAGTGCGCAAGAAGTCGAAAAATTTGTCACTATTCCGTTGGAAGCATCTCTTAATTCGGTGCAAAAAAAAATGAACCTGCGTACCACATCGGCTGTCGGATTGTGCTATATCCGAATTATTTTTGACGACGACGTAGATGACGCTTTTGCGCGCCAACAAGTGATGAGCCGGCTTGGGGACGCAGATTTGCCCGATGGAGTGAAGCCCGAAATGCAACCGCCTTACGGTCCGACGGGCGAAATTTTTCGCTACACGCTAAAAAGTAAAACTCGAAATATTAGAGATTTGACGACCATTCAGAACTGGGTTTTGGACAAACAATTCAAATCAGTGCCGGGTATTGCGGACGTGAATAGCTTTGGGGGAGAGGAAAAAATCTACGAAGTCACGGTCAATCCCAACATGATTGCAGACTATAATTTGTCGCCACTCGACGTGTACAATGCGGTATCGAAGAGCAATATCAACGTAGGCGGAGATGTGATTGAGCGAAACGGACAGGCGTATGTGGTGCGTGGCATTGGAATTTTAAACGATATTAGTGACATCGAAAATATCATTATTACCAATATAAATTCTGTTCCGATTCTTATAAAAAATGTAGCTCAAGTACGAGAAAGTGGCAAACCACGACTTGGGCAAGTCAGTCGCGACACGCTCGGCGACGTGATAGAAGGCATCGTAGTGATGCGAAAAGGAGAAAATCCGAGCGAGGTTTTGGACAGAGTGCGAGCAAAAGTGGAAGAACTGAACACTTCAATTCTCCCAAGCGACACCAAAATTGATGTGTTTTACGACCGGACACACTTGATGGATTTTTGTACCGAAACGGTTATCCACAACCTATTGGAGGGAATTTTGCTCGTAACATTTATTGTTTTAATTTTTATGGCGGACTGGCGCACCACGCTCACCGTTTCGATTATCATTCCGTTGGCTCTACTTTTCGCCTTTATGTGTATGCGTATCAAAGGCATGACTGCGAATTTACTTTCGATGGGCGCGGTAGATTTTGGTATTATTATTGACGGCGCAGTGGTGATGGTAGAAGGTTTGTTTGTAGTTTTGGACCATAAAGCGAAGGAGGTAGGAATGGAAAAATTCAATAAACTTGCCAAATTGGGTTTGTTCAAAACGACGGCTACCGAAATGGGAAAATCGATTTTTTTCTCCAAACTCATCATTATTACTTGCCTGATGCCGATTTTTGCGTTCCAAAAAGTGGAGGGAAAAATGTTTTCGCCTTTGGCTTGGACGCTCGGTTTCGCCCTATTCGGAGCTTTGATTTATACTTTGACTTTGGTGCCAGCTCTTTCGAGTATTTTGCTCCGCAAAAATGTACGCGAAAAACACAATTTTTTTGTGGAAGGAATTACCAACGGAGTGAGCAAAATGTTTGACCTTACCTATGCGCATAAAAAATTAAGTTTGCTCATATCTGTGACAGTGATGGCGATTACTTTTTACTCTGCTTCTTTTCTCGGTACCGAATTTTTGCCCCAACTCAATGAAGGCGCGCTTTGGGTAGAAGCGAAACTTCCGATGAGCGTTTCACTCAATCAGGCGGAAGAAGTTTCAACCAAAATGATTCAGATTTTGAGTAAATTTCCAGAAGTGCAGCAAACGCTTTCGCAAGTCGGGCGCACCAACGACGGCACTGATCCAAAAGGATTTTTTAACGTACAGGTACAAGTGGACTTGAAGGAAAAAAAATACTGGCGCAAAAATCTATCCTCCGAGCAACTCATCGCCGAAATGGACGCTGAAATGGTCCGACTTCCTGGCATCGTATTCAACTATTCGCAGCCTATTCTCGACAATGTGCAAGAAGCTGTGGCGGGTGTTCCGGGAGCGATGGCGGTCAAAATATTCGGAAAAGATTTTGAAACACTCGACCGACTTGCAGACTCCACGTTGGAAGTTTTGAAGAATGTCAAAGGCGTAGAAGACCTTGGAGTACTCCGCAATCTCGGGCAACCCGAGTTCAGAATTGACCTTGACCAAAAGAAAATGGCTCTTTACGGCGTGAATACCGCAGATGCTAATTCGGTCATCGAAATGGCGTTGGGCGGAAAAGCAGCTACGCAACTCTACGAAGATGAACGAAAATTTGATATTCGGATTCGTTATCCAAAAGAGTTTCGTGACAATGAAGAAAAAGTTAAAAATTTGATGATTCCTACCAGTAACGGGGTCAAAATCCCGCTCAAAGAAATTGCAGATATTTCGACTCGCACGGGAGCATCGTTCATCTATCGCGACAATAATATGCGCTACATAGCGATAAAGTTCAGTGTGCGCGGGCGTGATTTGGGGGGTACCATCGCCGAAGGACGGCAAAAAATGGACGCAAAAGTCAAACTTCCGCAAGGATACAAGCGCACATGGAACGGCGAATTTGAAAATCAAGAACGAGCTACCAAAACACTCGGCAATGTAGTTCCGCTCTGTTTTATCGCAATTTTCTTGATACTTTTTATCACTTTTGGCAACGGAAGCGACGCTTTTTTGGTCATCTTGAACGTTCCGTTTGCTCTGATAGGCGGTATTTTAGCCCTCCATATTACAGGGACAAATTTCAGTATTTCGGCAGGAATTGGATTTATCGCACTTTTTGGTGTTTGTATTCAGAACGGAGTTATCCTGATTTCGGTCTTCCGAAAAAATCTACTTGCCAAAATACCGCTCGATGAAGCCATCAAAGGTGGCGTACTTTCTCGCGTCCGTGCGGTCGTAATGACCGCACTCATGGCAGCTATCGGGCTTATCCCCGCAGCCATCTCGACGGGCATCGGCTCCGAAACGCAGAAGCCGCTCGCCATCGTCGTTATCGGCGGTTTGGTGACGGCGACGATTCTTACATTGCTTATTTTGCCCATTATTTACTCTTTATTTTATCGCTTTGTCCACAATCGAAAAAATAGAAAATTGGTCAAAAACTTCAATGCGATTGCATAAAAAAAATAAAAAAGCCAATTTCTTTCACGAGAAATTGGCTTTTTTTTATTCACTTGGACAACATTTTTCGGAGAGATTTTTCAACAAGCAACTTTTGAATTTTCGTTATTTCAAAAAAATAAATAAAATTATTTTTGTCGCTCGTGACATTGATTGCAACTTGTATTTTAACTCTTTGTAAATAATTCAAAAACCCTTCGTGAAAAATATTTGCTCCATTTTTTTGCATCAGTCCACCCAAATCTTGAATCAAATCTGGAACAAAAGCGACCTGTTTTAAGAAATTTTGAATATCGGAAGCGTTAAATTCTCTTTCAGAAGCAATCGAAAAATCAGCTTTTTCCTGCCAATTACTACATTTCCATTCAGCTTGCACCAACAGCAATGTATCCATATCAATAAAAATAATTGGGTCTTTTTGGATAATAAAAAACTTATTTGCCATATATTTAATTGTTGGGCTGCGGATACCAGCGATACCCATACCTGCGTAAAAATTGATTTCTTTTCTTTAAAATACGATTAGAAGCGAAATTGCGTACGTTGTATTTTACAGGACTTGCGATAATTGTGACCAATTTAATTTTTTCATCTTGTGACAGGGTTAAAAAAGACTTATTATAGTGAAATTGGCTCGCATCAGAAAGTCCGTACACATTATCTCCCCATTCGATAGCATTCAAATACAACTCCAAAACCCGCTGTTTTCCCAAAATAAAATCAAATTCTACGGCAGCTATTAGCTCAATATATTTCCTGAAAAAATTGCGATGAGGCGTTAAGCAAAGCGTCCGAGCCAACTGTTGCGTGAGCGTAGATGCGCCGTGCGTATATTTTCCCGTCTTCATTTTTGACGTAATCGCTTGATTGATAGCACTAATATCGAATCCATGATGTTGATAAAAATTTTGGTCTTCAACGCAAAGCACCAGATTTTTAAAATCTTGGGGAATATTTTCGTAAGGAATAAAAGTCGGAGCGTGTAGTTTTGAAAGTCCAAAACCAACTCTATAAACCATCAGTGGAGTGATAGTAGGATTGAATATTTTTAGATAAATCGCGATAAAAAAGAACAGCGCAAATAAAAAACAATTAAAAAAAATTATGAATTTTGTGACAAAAATAGAAACAATTTTTAGGTTTTCTAATTTACTCAGATTTTTAGCATTTTCTAACGCCTCCAATATTTTCGCCTTAAAAAATTCATACTTTTCAGACAAATTGAGCATCTTTAAATATTTATTTTTTGTGTTTCTCGCCTTCTGTCTTTTGTTTCGCAGCGCAACAAGTAGGTGTCCAAAGTTTGTTTTTTAATTTCATCACTTATTGTTGTATTTTTTTCATACAAATTCTTCAAATTTCTTTGTCGAGCAGCTTCAAAAAGCGATACCGCCGCCGCCACCGACACATTCAGACTCGGCACCATACCGACTTGCGGTATCAAAAAATTTCCGTCACAAAAAGCCAAAGATTTTTCAGTTATCCCCAAATGCTCGCCTCCAAAAAGCAACGCCACAGAGTCCGATAAGTCCAACTCATAAAGCGACACGGAGTCCTCTGCGAGATGGGTGGCAAAGATTTTTTGGTAGTTTTTTCTGACCGCTCCAAAGCACAAATCTGGGTCTGTATAGTAGTGAATATCAAGCCATTTGCGTGTTCCTGCGGAGGTTCGCTTGCCCAATTTAATAGTTTCTTTGGCGATATTTTCGTCCGTATAAAGCACAAACATCTCACGCACACCGACTGCATCACAAGAGCGCATAATAGCACCGACGTTGTGCAAATCAACCACATTTTCTAAAATAACCGTCAAATTACCCTGTCGCATTTCGGCAACTTTCTGAATTTTTTTTAATCGTTCTTCGTTCATTTATTGCGCTTTCTGAAAGTACATATTTTTAAATTCAAGAATTTGTACCGACTTATTTTCATATTTTTGAATATCGACACTTTCGCCAATTTCACCGCTTCTATCCGCCCTAAAATCAAAAAAAGTATGCAACATTTCTATCTTTTCGGAAGTCAAATATTGAGGAAAACCTATCCCATATTTATCCAACAAATCTCCAAAATAATAGGTCACATCGTAGCCTATAAAAGCCGCATTTTCGGGCGCAGTTTGGTATTCAGAAAAATAATTTTTTTTAAATTCCTTGACCGCAAAATTGTCATTGTCTATAAAAATATTACTGCTGATATGAAGGTTTAAATTTTCATAAATTTCATACCCAATTTGCGTAAAAGTTGTCCACTGCGGCATACCATAAACCTCTACTTTATTGTTTTTTTGAGCGTTCTCAATTTTGCGAAGCAAAGCCGCCACAAAACCCTCGCTGCTCCAAGAAGGAACGATAAAAACAGTAGTTTGTCCCTTCAAAATATAAGGCGCAATATCCACAGAACTCAACGACGCTGATTCGTCATCTGTGACAAGCTCTTTGAGCTTATCACCACCTAATTTTTTATTTTCTTCTTGAAAATAACTCAACGCACCACTTTCGTTTGCCTTATTTCTGCATATCAAAACAACTTGGTTAGACCTGTATTTGGCACGTATATTTTTCATAATCGCCTCACAATGAGTCTTTAAGCTCGGATTGACTTGTATGAAGTTTGGATTTCCTACTACCGCATTTGCATCACTTGGGTAATAAGGCGAAATAAATATTTTATTATTTTTTTTTGCAAAATCCGCAGCAATTTTGACATTGTTTTTTGCCGCTGGACCAATAAAAACATCTGAATTTATGGCTGCTGGTGATAGCAAAAGTTTCTGCAATTCTACCTCTGACGCTTTTGTATCAAAAACCGAAATTTTCAACTTTTTTCCTTCATTTTCTAACTTTTTTAAGGCTAATTTTGCTCCCGCATAGAAGTTGGTTGCCCAGTCCGACTTATCAAATAACTCTTTAGAATCATTAGTAGTTTTGTCGCTAAAAAAGGGTAAAAAAATCGCAATTTGATGTGTATTTTTTTTATTTTTTTGCTTTTTTATAGCTGGCTTTTCTTCGCTATTTTTTGGAAAATCCGAATCTTTAGGCTCTGAATTATCTACCGTACTGTTTTTAACTTTCTCATACTTCCCTGTCACAGGATTGTAAATTTCTACCTCATTATTGCTTGTTTTCGGTTGTGAAGGATTATTAGACCTCGTGGGTCCAGAACTCATTTTAGCAACGTCGCAAGATGTCACAAAAATTAGATAAAAAAACATAAATAAGGCAGATATTCTTATTTTCATTGCTGGCATAAATTATTTGATTTTAAATTTTTGGTAACATTTTCGATACTTTTTTTTGCTATGCCTCGCATAATTCGCCAATTAATGTTCCGCTCGTAACACCGACTACTCTTACTGTCACATAATCGCCTTTTTTGACAATATTATTCTGTGGGAAAACGATAACTTTATTTTGTGAGTTGCGACCACGAAATTCCAAATTCGACTTTTTAGAAACCCCGTCCACCAAAATTTTATAGGTTTTTCCAATATCTTGCTGATTGTGAACCAAAGAAATTTCTCTTTGTAAAGTCTGTATTTCAGTGAGTCTTCGCTTTTTGACAGCTTCTGGAACATCGTCGGCATACTTTTTGGCGGCTGGCGTTCCCGGTCTTTCTGAATAAAAAAACATATAAGACATTGAATATTTTGCGTAGCGAATCATCGAAAGTGTGTCCTCGTGTTCGGCTTCTGTTTCGCTACAAAAACCCGCAATAATGTCGCTTGATATGGCACAATCGGGCAAAATTTCGTAAATTCTATCAATTTTTTGCTGATACCATTCGCGGTCATAAGTGCGGTTCATGAGTTCTAAAATTCTTGAATTTCCACTTTGCACAGGCAAATGTATGTAATTACAAATATTTTCATACTTTTTGATGATGTATAATACGTCATCGTCAATATCTTTTGGGTGAGAAGTAGAAAACCGAATCCGCAAGTCAGAATGGACGCAAGCAACCATTTCCAACAAATTAGAAAATGTCACAATTTTATCATTTTCTGGATTTTTCCACTTGTAAGAATCCACATTTTGACCCAATAAAGTAACCTCTTTGTAGCCTTGCTCGAAGAGCTGAACCGCCTCCGCTACGATGCTAAACGCATCGCGGCTGCGCTCGCGACCGCGCGTGTAAGGCACCACGCAGAACGAACACATATTGTCACAGCCACGCATGATGCTGATAAAAGCGGTCACGCCGTCGCTGTCCAATCTCACTGGATTGATGTCGGCATAAGTTTCTTCGCGGCTCAAAAGCACGTTAATACTGCGTTCTCCGTCTTCGGCGGTAGTAAGCAGCGCAGGCAAATCCCGATAAGCATCGGGACCAACTACCATATCAACTAATTTTTCTTCCTCCAAAAATTTCTTTTTCAGCCGCTCCGCCATGCAGCCAAGCACGCCGACCAGCATCTCTGGTTTTTGCTTTTTCGCTTTTTCAAAAACACGCAATCGTTTGCGCACCGTTTCCTCTGCCTTCTCCCGAATCGAACAAGTATTAATTAATATCAAGTCACTATCTTCCATATTTCTGGTAGAAATATATCCAATCTCGCCTAAAATAGAAGCTACAATTTCACTGTCCGAAAAATTCATGGCGCAGCCATAACTTTCTATATAAAATTGCTTTTTGCCTGTCACATTCAGTAAATTATTTTCCTTAAAAAAAACATCTCCTTGCTTGCTTTCGTCTATCACTTTCGAGTCAATATCGAGAATGGTTGGATTATTGTCGTACATATTTTTACAAATTTTTTTACTCTAAAACATTAATATTTACCCTAAATGTGTTGAGCAAAGGTAATAAAATTATAGCTAATTTTTTGATTTTTAGCCCGCATCAGCTAAAAGTTGTTTTGTTTTACGCCCCAAAATAAATTATTTTCTCGAAAAATAGTTCAAATCCGAAAAACATTTACTTTATTGGACTTTATTTGGAAGCAAAATATAAAAAGTAATTTGTTTTAAAAACGTTTCTTAATCGTAAATTATCATTTTATCAAACATAAAATTATGCAAACAGGCTTACAATCAGCAGATTATTTTGTTTTTTTATTGTACTTTTTAATCATTACGAGCTACGGTATTTGGATTTATCGTTCCAAAAATCAGGCTGCCCAGAGCTCGAAAGATTTTTTTCTCGCTGAAGGCTCTCTCACTTGGTGGGCGATTGGCGCGTCTTTGATTGCTTCTAATATTTCCGCCGAACAGTTCATCGGAATGTCCGCCTCTGGATTTGCGTTGGGTCTTGCGATTTCGAGCTACGAATGGATGGCTGCGCTAACGCTGGTCATCGTAGCCATTTTTTTTCTACCTATTTACCTCAAAAACCGTATCTCTACGATGCCGCAATTTCTGGCGCGTCGCTACAATGAAGGAGTCAGTTTGATGATGGCAATTTTTTGGCTTTTTTTGTACATATTTATCAATCTCACATCTATTCTGTATTTAGGCTCAATATCTTTGGAAAAGATGACAGGGTTAGATTTTAGTATTTGCTCTGTGATGCTCGCTACTTTTGCGATTTTTATCACGCTTGGTGGCATGAAAGTCATCGGTTATACGGACGTGATTCAGGTATTTTTTCTCATCTTGGGCGGACTGGCTACTACCTATCTTGCGCTCAATTTAGTATCCCTAAAAATCGGTACTGGCTCGGGCGTTTGGGAGGGCTTGAGTTTGATAAAAAGTAAAGCTCCCGACCATTTTCACATGATTTTGGACAAGGGACAAATGATGGTTCACAACGGTAGCGGTGGCATGGAAGATGCCTATAAACAGCTTCCCGGACTGGCAGTTATTTTGGGTGGAATGTGGATTGCCAACCTCAGTTATTGGGGCTGCAACCAGTATATTACACAGCGCGCGCTCGGTGCGAGTCTTCCGACTGCCCGTGCAGGATTACTTTTTGCAGCGTTTTTGAAACTCCTTATGCCAGTGATAGTCGTGCTTCCGGGCATCGCCGCTTTTGTTATTTACAACGGAAATGCGGACACAAATATCGTGAACGGCGTCGTCGAAAGCGGTATCGTAAAACCTGACAATTCGTACCCAATTTTATTAAATTTGCTTCCCGTAGGACTGAAAGGATTGGCTTTTGCAGCACTTACGGCGGCGATTGTAGCTTCTTTGGCAGGCAAAGCGAACAGTATTTCGACTATTTTTACACTTGATATTTACAACAAATATATCCAAAAAAATGCGAGCGAAAAACAGCTTATTTGGACTGGACGTTTGACAATTATTGCCGCTTTTGTGACATCTGTCACAGTTTGCCCTACTTTAAAAAATTTTGGTAAGGGTTTTCAGTACATTCAGGAATTTACAGGCTTTATTTCGCCGGGTATTTTTGCAATTTTTGCATTGGGTTTTTTCTGGAAAAAAGCTACTTCCAACGGTGCATATTCCGCAGCGATTACGAGTATTTTGCTCTCTTGGTATTGTTACGCCTACGTCCCGACAGACGTAATGCCCTTTCTCAATCGAATGGGTTGGGTCTTTTTGGCTTGCGTTTTGATAGCCGTTGTGGTAAGTATTTTAGAAAAAAACAAGGCTTCCGAAAACGCGTTGGAAGTTGATACGGCGATGTTCCAGACCTCTCGAAGTTTCAAAGTCAGTGCGAGCATCATCGTGTTTATTGTCGTGTCACTATATGTTTATTTTTGGTAATTTTTATAAAAAAATAAAATCAGTATGTTGTGACATTCAACATTTTTGTTTCATAATATCCAAAATGGTAGTATCTTTGTATTAGGAATGTATCTAAAATAAATTACTCATTTTTTCTGCTAAATTACAACCAATCACTGCGTTATTTTTTCGTTACAACGCTCTGCGTTTCGCCTCAAAAATGCCTTGTTATTGATTGAATTTATTTGAAAAATTAGAGTACCTTATTTTTTCTTCATCCCTTAAAGAAAACTACTATGGAAAAACTTACACCCGTCCAACGTCTAATAAAACTCATCGTTTTAGATAGAGAAGACATTATTTCGATATATTTCTACGCTATTTTGAGCGGCTTGGTGCAGTTGAGCGTTCCTATCGGCGTACAGGCGATTATTGGCTTCGTGCTGGGTGCTTCGATGGTCACCTCCATCTATGTTTTGATAGTGCTGGTCGTGTTGGGCGTTCTTGCCGTTGGCGTTATGCAAATCAATCAGATGAAGATTATCGAAAAAATTCAACAAAATATATTTGCACGTTACGCCTTTGATTTCGCAGAAAAAACTCCGAAATTTGACCTCTTAAAATCCGACAATTATTATTTACCAGAAAAATTAAACCGTTTTTTTGACACGCTTGCAGTGCAAAAAGGTTTGTCAAAAATACTTTTAGACGTACCTGCTGCGTCTATACAAATTTTATTCGGTCTAATACTTTTGGCACTTTATCATCCGTTTTTTATCGTTTTCGGCTTACTGTTAGTCGCTATTTTGTGGGTAATTCTAAAATTTACGAGCCGACGCGGACTCAGTACCAGCATCGAGGAAAGTACCTACAAATATGAAGTGGTGGCGTGGCTACAGGAAATGGCGCGCGTCATCAAGTCGTTCAAATTCAGTCAAGGTACTCACCTTAATTTGCAAAAAATGGACAAAAATGTGACAAATTATCTATCCGCACGCACCTCTCACTTTAAAGTTTTATTGCTCCAATATAAAACTTTGGTCGCCTTCAAAGTAATCATTACCACCACTATGCTCACAGTAGGCAGCTATCTTTTAATAGAACAGCAGCTCAATATCGGAGAATTTATTGCCGCCGAAATCGTTATTCTGACCGTCATCGGCGCAGTGGAGAAGCTAATCAGCAGCTTGGACAGCGTCTATGATGTGGTGACTGGATTAGAAAAATTAGCTTCAGTGACAGAAAACTATACCGAACGCGACGGAAATTTTATGCTAAATACCAACGAAACAGGCTTGGAAATAAGACTTTTGGACTTTTCTTTCGATTATCCAGACAAAAAAAGAATCCTAAACAGTGTAAATCTTACCATTCCTGCCAACAGTCTTGTGTGTATTTCGGGGGACGATGGAGCAGGAAAAACTACTTTGTTAGAGGTTTTGAGTAGAAATTACAGCGACTTCGACGGCTCTTTTTTACTCAACGATATTCCAATTCACAACTATCGGTTGGAAAGTATTCGCAGTGAAACAGGTGTTTATTTGCACAGTGAAGATATATTTGTGGGTTCAGTTTGGGAAAATATCAGCATGGGACGGCAAGAAGTAACGCCCGAAAAAATCGTTTTGACCGCCCAAAATCTCGGAATCCAAACATTTCTCAAAACACTCGCCAATGGTTTTGAAACAAAAATTGACCCCGTGGGAAGAAAACTACCGAGTACTATGATAAAAAATATTTTGCTCCTTCGAGCATTTTCTAACAATCCAAATTTGCTACTTTTAGAAGAACCGTGGCTTGGATTAGAAAATGTCACAAAAGACACAATTATTGCTTATTTATTCCGACTCAAACAAAATTCGATGACCACTACCATCGTCGCAAGCAACGATAGTAATTTTGCTGAAAAATGTGATTTTCATTTCCACATTTCAAATGGGTCAGTCGAACTCGTAAAAAAATAAACAACATTTATTTATGGACACTAACCAGTATAATTATCCGCTCCGCTCCTTCGACCATATTTATCGTGGCGGTTTGAAAAGTAAAGTAAAACAATGGTTTTGGGGTATTTTGGTTTTTCTAATCATTGTTATTTTTCTTCCTTGGACGCAAAATATCAAAGCCAAAGGCGTGATTACGACACGGTTTCAGGAGCAACGCCCGCAGGACATCAACTCCCCTATCCCCGGCAAAATCATAAAATGGTGGGTCAAAGAAGGCGATTTTGTGAAAAAAGGAGATACTATTTTGCAGCTTTCGGAGATAAAAGAGGACTATCTCGACCCTAATTTGGTAGGACGTACGAAGCAGCAAGTGGAGGCTAAAAAAGGAACTATTGGCTTCTATGAAAATAAAATTACGACGGCTGGCTCGCAAATCGAAGCACTCAATAAATCCAGAAAACTAAAAATAGAACAGCTTTCTAACAAACTCAAACAGTTAGGAAATAAATTAGCTGCCGAAAAATCAGAAATATACGCTGTCACAAATGAGTGTGATTTGGCAAAAGACCAATATGAGCGACAACAGAAAATGTACGAAGAAGGTTTGGTATCACAAACCCAACTGCAACAAAGAAATGCAGCTTATCAAAATGCGATAGCCAAGCGAATCGCCTCTGAAAATAAACTGGCACAAACGATGCAAGAAGTGACCAACACAAAAATAGAGCAAAACAGCGCAGACCAAGAATATGCCGAAAAAATTAGCAAAGCCGAAGGCGATATTTTTACGAGTATGAGCCAAATAGCTGTCGGACAAGGGGACGTGGCGAAGCTCGAAAATCAACTTTCTAACTACATCATTCGCAACGGAATGTATATTTTGCTCGCCCCGCAGGACGGGCAAATTGTGCAAGCCAAAAAATCTGGTATCGGCGAGATTTTGAAAGACGGTGAGCGCATAACCCGCATCGTCCCCACTCCAACCGACTACGCGGTGGAGATGTATGTGCGCCCGATTGACCTTCCTTTGGTAAGCGTTGGGCAGAGAGTCCGATTCCTTTTCGACGGGTTTCCTGCGATTGTTTTTAGCGGCTGGCCCCAAGGAAGTTACGGCACTTTTGGCGGCAATGTAGTGGCTTACGAAAATACCATCAGCCCCAACGGACTCTTTCGGGTGCTGGTGGCAGCCGATACTTTGGACAAACGCTGGCCCTCCCAACTCAAAATCGGCAGCGGCGCGCAGGGGATTTCTTTGCTCAAAGATGTTCCGATTTGGTACGAACTTTGGCGAAATATCAACGGCTTTCCGCCCGATTATTACAAACTTGACGAAGATAATTCTAAAAAATATCCAGAAAGTGACAAAGAAAAAAGTAAATAAATTGTAATAATACCTGTCACAATGAACAAAATAAGTATATTTTTATTTGTAAATATTATCATTATTTCCTCTTGCAGCGCGCAGGATTCTATCCGAACCCTGAACGCGGAGCAAATTATTTTATTGGTAAAAAAATTTCACCCACTTGCTGCCATTGCAGGCATCGGAGTAGAAAAAGCCAAAGCGGATATTTTGGTGGCAAAAGGAGCTTTCGACCCATTGTTGAGCGTCGAGGCTGGACGAAAAACTTTCGACCGCACCAACTATTACAACTATTTCTCCCCCGAAATCATGCTCCCAACTTGGTACGGCGTTGAGTTTTTTGGCGGCATCGAAAGTCTGACGGGCTTTCGTTTAGACCCAACGCTCACCAAAGGACAAAGTAGTTATCTGGGTGTAAGTATTCCGCTTGCCAAAGATTTGTTGCTGGACAAACGGCGTGCTTACTTGAAGCAAAGTAAGATTTTTGCTACGATGGCAAGTGTAGAACAAAAATCTGTCCTCAACGATTTGCTCATGGACGCGCTGGAAGCATACTGGAATTGGGTGAAAAATTATCAGACTTACATCGTCGTGCAAAATAATGTGACAGTCAATGAGCGGCGATTGGAGTTGGTGAAAAAATCTTTTTTCAACGGAGAAAGACCCGCCATAGACACGATAGAAGCACTTGCGCAGCTGCAAGGATTTCAGGTACAAGCCAACTCGCGCTACCTCGAGTTCCAGAATGCTGGCTTACAATTATCTGCTTTTTGTTGGAAAAATAACGGCGAACCTTACGAATTACCGAGCGGCGTAGTCCCCGAAGCGGCTTGGGAAAACGAAGTAAAAATCGAAAAATTCAATCTTTCTTTACCCGATTTGATGGCTGTTGCCAACAGCAATCACCCAGACTTAACGATTTATCAGCTAAAATTGAGCGCGCTTGATATAAACAAAAAGTTGAAATTTCAGGAATTATTGCCCAAACTTGATTTTCGCTACAACCAGTTGGGCAAAGGTTATAATTTGCTCAACACCGCCCTCGAAGGTCCGCTTTTTGAAAACAATTATCAGTACGGAATTAAATTTGAAATGCCGCTCCGACTTTCCGAAGGGCGTGGAAATTATAAAAATGCAAAACTAAAAATTGAGGAAACAAAGCTGTTGGAAGCGCAAAAACGCCTCGCTATTCAGTTGAAAATAAAAAATTATTTCAACGAATTTGTCAATCTAAAAAATCAAATTCTGGTACAAAGTCGTAATTATGACAACTATCAGAAGTTAGTGAGAGCCGAAGAAAAACGCCTCGTCAACGGAGAAAGTTCTCTTTTTATCATCAACAGTCGCGAAAATAAAGCATTGGAGGCATTGGAAAAATTAATCGAACTTAAAACAAAATATTTTAAAACAATCTATACCCTCCAGTGGAGCGCAGGATTGTTGCAGCTTTAAATTTCATTTCTCTATTCATCTAAAATTAGGACTTGAATAAGAATATTCGTATTTGTAAATAAATATAAATAATTGATTATCAACAACTTACGACAACTAAAAACTCATCACTAAAAATTAATAACTAAACTATGGATTCCGTTTTCTTTCCTTCGTCCGAGCGCGGGCGCGCCAATCACGGCTGGCTCGAAAGTAATTTTTCTTTCAGCTTCGCCAATTATTACAATCCCGACAAGATGAATTTTGGCGCACTCCGAGTCCTCAACGACGACATCATCGCTGGCGGCACAGGCTTCGGGACGCACGCGCACGACAACATGGAGATAGTTTCGATACCGATTTATGGTGCTTTGGAACACAAAGACAACACTGGGCGGCACGAAATAATCAAGACAGGCGATGTGCAGATTATGAGTGCAGGAAGCGGTATTTCTCACTCCGAATACAATGCCTCGAAGACCGACAACGCAAATTTTTTGCAACTTTGGATTTTTCCAAAAATTCGCAATATTGACGCTCGCTATCAGCAGCTGACATTTGAGGTAGCGGAGCGGCAAAATCGTTTTCAATCTGTCGTGGCTCCCACAAAATCCGACGAGTCGCTTTGGATTAATCAAGATTCGTGGATTTCTTTGGGCGATTTTGATGCAAACCAAACCGTTCAGTTTTCTAAAAATATGACCTCCAACGGAATTTATTTATTCGTCATTGACGGTGAAATAAATATTGGCAGCCAAAAACTCACAAAACGAGATGCCATAGGTCTGACTAATTTTGAGCAAACTGAATTTTCTGTTTCGGAAAAATGTAAACTGTTGGTCGTCGAAATCCCGATGACGGTTTAGGAAATTTATTTGCAAGTAAGTCATTTTTATTTATTCCTCAAAAAGCTCAAAAAAAAAAAAGATATGCGCCTCACGGCGCATATCTTTTTTTTGCTTTAAATTTCCAACAAGACGTATTTTATTTAGAAAGGACAGCCTTGACAGTTGGATACTTTAGGATTTTCGTTGGGTTTGGAGATGTGCGACGCAGCGTCGTCCATGCAGCCACGACAGCCCAAAACACGGAACTCGGTGCGGCGATTGAGCTGATGCTCTTTTTCGCTGCAAGGTATGTTGTTGGAGCATTTATTGACATTGACCGTTTCGCCATAACCGCGCGGCACCAAACGGTCGCGCTCGATACCGTGCGCCACCAACCAACGAACTACTGCCTCCGCACGGCGTTGAGAGAGGCGATTGTTGTAACTGTTTGAGCCGCGAGAGTCGGTATGCGACGCTAATTCGATAATCAAACTTGGATTCTCATTCAACATTCGCTGCAATTTTTCTAACTCTGGAACTCCTTCGTCACGAATATACGACTGGTCAAAATCGTAATAGATGTGCAACAAATACGAAATCGCACCTGACTCGCCGATAGGTGGAGTCGGGCTTTTATCAAATATCGGGCTTTTGCTTTCTACTATTTTACCTTTTTTGTACTTGATTCCGCCGTGTTCGCCGTTGGCAGGCTTGTTCGTTTTGGGGTCAATATAATCCCCCAAAGAAGAGTCGTAATAAACGCTTGTCGGCTTCTCGGTCATGGTCGTAATATTATCGTTACTTTTGGGCATACCGTCTTTCACGGTCGTACCATTTTTCTCTATTACATTACCGTTGGAGGGCTGCGTACTTTTATCCACCAGCGTATTCTCGAGGAGCGGCTGCATGGTCAGATTGGCGCGCAGCTTGGTAGAGTCCAAACTTTTAGCGCACAGTTTTTCTGCGAATGAAGACAAGTAATTCTGCTTTTCGGCTTTCACTTTGTAGCAACAATCTTTTTTCAGATTGAATAAATATTTTCCTGATGCGTCTGTGGTCAGCGTGTCCGATTTTTGTCCGCAGTCATTGGTAAGCACCAACATTGCGCCTGAAAGCGGCAGTCCAGAGGCTTGGTCGAACACAACGCCGTCCAAAGTGAACGCATTTTCTTTTTCGAGTGGAATTTCGATCAAGATTTTACTTTCTTTCACATCTTTGGAGCAGGCTTCTTTGTCGCCTTTTTTGTAAGTTTCTTTTGAAGCGGTGTAAGTGCAGCACTCCCCTATTTTCATATCCAAGCGCGCTTTTCCGTCTTTTCCTGTTTTGAGCGAAGTCTTGCCCGCCGTACAGTTGTTGGTTATTTCCGCTCCTTCGATAGGAAGTTTGGTATCTATATCGAATACAAAAATCTCTACAGGAATGGCTGTTTTTTTGAAACTATAAATATCATCGCGACCTGCGCCGCCAGTTCGGTCGGACGAAAAGTAACCGCAAGTGCCGGGGTCGTCCATCACGATACCAAAATCATCGGCAATAGTGTTGATAGGTGCGCCGATATTGACGACTTCGCCCCACTGACCGGGAGCTTTTTCGTCCATGTAGTAAATATCCAATCCGCCAAGACCGATGTGACCGTCGGAGGCAAAATAAAGGCGATTGCTTTTGTGAAAATAAGGAAAAAGCTCATTTCCTTCGGTATTGATTTGAGGTCCGAGATTCATCGGAGGTCCCCAACGACCGTTTTCTTGTTCGGACACATACAAATCCATTCCGCCAAAACCACCGGGCATATCGGAGGCGTAATACAACTTTTTGCCATCGGCAGAAAGCGTTGGGTGAGCCGTCGAATACTCGTCGGAGTTGAAGGGCAAACTTTCTACATTCGACCAGCCATTACCGCTTGACTTGGCGGAATACACTTTTAATTTCACGATGCCTTCATCGCTTCTTCCAGTTTTTCCGTCCAAGTAATTATTTCGAGTAAAGAAAATTTGAGATTGGTCTGCACTGAACGACACAGATGCGTCGTGGTATTTGGTGTTGAGTGTGTTGGAAAACTTTTCGGGTTTTCCGTACAAAAAGTTACAACTCGTGTCCGCTTTGACGGATTTTGCGTCGATATAATACAACTCTAAAAAGGGATTTCCTGTCCAACAGTGGGAGCGTTTTACTGCCGAACCTTTGTCGCGGTCGGACGCAAAGACGATACCGTTTTTGTACATTGCGGGACTAAAATCATCTAAATTGGAATTAAAATCCATGTGTTTGATGTCGTAGATACCTGCATTTTTGGTCATTAATTCATCTTCGTAGTCACAGGCTTTGACCAAATACTGTCCCCGTAGGTCGTCTGGCACTTCTTTCACATACTTTTCATACCATTCTTTTGCCAAATCGCATTTTCCGTTGCGCTGGAGAGCTTCGCCATAATACAACTTGTGGATTGGCAACGCTTCTGGCAAGCGCACGACCTGACCATACCAAAACTCGGCATTCGTCCAGTCGTTCACTTTTCGGTAACATTCGGCGATATTTATCTTGGCTTCGCCGTTGTCTTCACCCTCCAATATTTGGTTGTAAAGCGTGATAGCACCTACATAATTGAGGTCTTTCATCATCTGTTTGGCGCGCTTTAGCTTTCCTGACTGTCCAAACATAACGCTCGACGCTAAAAAAACTAAACAAAATAGGGTAAAAAGTCTCTTAAAATTCATGATTGAGATAATTTTATGGAATGAAGAAAAAATAAAATACCCAAGTTTTTTCAAATAAATTCAATCAAGAACAAAGTATTTTTGAGGCGCAACGCAGCGCGTTGTAACAAAAAAATAACGCAGTAATTGATTCAATTTGGCAGAAAAAATAGATAATTTATTTTAGAAGCCTTCCTATGTAAAAAACAATTTTTTTAAACTCGAAAAATTGTTTTTTAAAGTTCAGAAAAAAAACGAACTTTAAATCGGGAAAATATTTTTATGAAATTACACAAGCCGTCCGATGAATTTTTTCAAAAAATCACCGTAAAAAGTAGTTGGTTCGCACGTTTGCGAACCAACTACTGACGTATTTTCTTTTATTAGAAATAACGCGGCGTAACGACACGCTTGGTTTTGTAATCAAACTCGTAGCCGAGCATGACCTCCAAAGAACCAGCTGTAGCACTTCTCAATTTCGTGAGCGGTAAGTCGTAAGCAACGCCAACTCTAAAACCGTTGGTCATATAATACGATACCCAAACATCAAAAGAATCGTGCGAAGTAGAGTTATTGAACTGCTCCAAAGCTGCTCTGTATGCGGCTCCAATCCAAAGTGTTTGATAGAAAAACAAAGACAAATCTAAATCTACCGACGTGGGAGCCGCCGTGTTTTTAAAAGCTACATCTTTGTTGAAACGACTCAACCAACCAGAATTTTTGACCAATATCATCGGGCGGAACACCAAGTCCTCGCCACTCAAATTGATAGCACCACCCACAGAACCATAAAAATGGCGATATTGACGCGCCCAAATTGCCTCTTGTGGACTCTCTCGCAAACTCCACTCTATTAGTTGTGGGCAAGCCGCACCGATGAAGAATGATTTTGAATAGTAATACAATCCTACTCCAAAGTTAGGTTTCCAAAGGTTAAGATTTCCTTGAAAAGAAGGGTCAATAGTGGTAACTCTGGAAACTTTTGACCAATCTGCGCGCCAGTTCGTGAACCCGCCCTGCAAGCCGATGGATAATTTTGCATCGCCCATCGGGATTCTGTACGCATAGCTTGCGTTCAGATTGAGCGTATTCATGGGTCCGATTTTGTCATTGACCAACCCAAAACCCAATCCTATCCGCTCGGACTGAAGCGGACTGTGGATAGTAAATGCTTGCGTAGCAGGTGCGCCCTCTACCGAAACCCATTGAGTGCGGTGCAGGACGTTGATAGCCATGTGGTCGCGTGCGCCAGCGTAAGCAGGATTAAAAACGAGTGGCACGAACATGTACTGCGTGAATTGAGCTTGCTGTTGTGCGTGTGTTGTTTGTGTTGCAAACAAAATGGCAACGGCAAACAGTGTGAGTGTTTTTTTCATAGAAATATGAAATTGATTGTTAAGAAAAAAAATTTATTAAAAATAAAATACAAAGTTAAGGACTTTTATTGAAAAAAGCTATACCTCATTGATATTCAGTTATTTGTTATGTGTTTATCTATGGATTTGGACGTAGCCCGCTATGTTTTTTTGCCCTGCAACGCCCGTAGAAAAGACATAAAAATAAGTGCCGTCGGGCAAGTTATCTCCTTTCCAAGTTCCGCCCCAATCATTTTGATAATTTTTGACATTCAGCACTTGGTGTCCCCATCTTGTATAGACGCAAAGCGTGTGATTAGGGTACTTATCGAGTCCGTCAATCGTAAAAACGTCATTAATATTGTCGCCATTGGGCGAAAAACCGTCATATATTTTGAACGGTTTATCCAGAACGCCACACTCCACATACACGACCACAGTAGCGGTATCGCAGCCGCCAGCGTTGCAAATCACATATTTAAAAATATCCGTGCCGCCACAAAAGTCTGCACTTGGGCGATATACTACACTCCCGTCGGGACTGAAAACAACCGTCCCAAAGAGCGGTCCCAAACCAATCAGTTGAAAAAATTGAGTTCGCACGCCAGCTACTGTGTCGTTGAGTACTACATTTATCGTGATTGGAGTATTTTGAAGCGTCGTGTCTTTGTCGTCTTTCGCAATCGGCGGCGCAATCGGAATCGTCGGGTCAAGCCCGCCTACGATGATAATAGTCGTGTCACAAATTCCTTGATTGTTACAAATAACAATGCACGCCGTGTCTGCTCCTGCGCCGATAGCGGTAGCCGTCACGCAAAGCGTTTGAGGGTTGAGGACGAAATTAATAGAAGTCCCCGACGAACTCGGACAGACATTCACCAAAGAAATAATTGGGCTTGTCACTTCGGACGTGTCAATGCAGTATTTTCTGGTCTTTCCGATGGTCAGTGTATCCGACACCAAACTCGGCGTTGGGCGAATGGCTTTTATTCCATTTATGATGTAAATAGTAGTGTCACAAATCCCTTGATTGTTGCAAAGCACTATGCAAGCCGTGTCTGCTCCTATGGCGGTCGAAGTAGCTGTCAGGCAGTGTGTGATTGGGTTCAAAACAAAACTCACAGAAGTTCCCGACGAACTCGGACAGATATTCGTAAAGCTCGTATAAGGCGGCGCGACCTGCGAAGTATCTACGCAATAAATCCGTGTCCGCCCAACCGATAGAGTGTCGTTTATCAGGCTTGGCGTAGGGATTATGATACCATTCACACCGTTCACGATGATAATAGTTGTGTCACAAACCCCAAAATTATCACAAATAACAATGCACGCAGTGTCTGGACCAATCGTTGCCGCAGCAGCCGTCACACAGAGCGTTTGGGGATTCAGCACAAAGTTGATAGAGCTGCCAGAATTGTTGGGACAAATATTTGTAAAGTTGATGACCGTTCCCGAAAGTTGGATGGTATCGATACAGTATGTTCGGGTTTTTCCGACGGTCAGCGTGTCATTGATTCGTGCTAATTGTGGATTCAAAACGGTAATAAAAACCTTGACCGTATCGAACAGACCGCCTGCATCTTTCACCAAAATATAGGCAGTATCAGTGCCTCCACCGACCGTTCCAGAGAAATTTATACGCACCCCTTTCATACCCGAAGCGGTCGTACAAGTATCGGGAGTTTGAAACAATCCGTTGTCACCTTGCGGACTTATATTTTGGATAGAAACGATTGGCGTTGGAAATTTCGGCAGCGCAATACAAGTATCTATGGCACTGTTCACGAAAATAGTATCAAGAAAACTTACTTTATTCACCCTAAAAACTTCGACGATTAAATTCGTGGTGTCACAAAATCCAAAGCTGTCACAAACTACGATGCAAGCAGTGTCAAGCCCTGCAACCGCCGTACCCGTGTAGGACACGCAAAAAGTAATCGGATTAATCGTAAAAACAACATTCGTCCCCGACGAACTGGGGCAAATATTGACAATACTCGCTGGAAAAGAACCGAGCACAGTGGTATCTATACAAAAAGTATTCACTCCCGAATTGGTCGTAATCGTGTCCCGAATGACGTGAACGCCGCCAGTCAGATTTTTGGTAGTGATGATAAAAGTGGTCGTATCACAAATCCCGAGTTGGTCACAAAAAACAAAACAAGCCGTGTCTTTGCCCGGCGTTAGCCCCTTGAAGACTACACACGAATCGTTGTTGATGAGTGAAAACTGAACATTTGTCCCCGACGAGCTGGGGCAAATATTTTTTATCTTAATAGGTTTTCCAAGTAGTTGTTCAAACCCCAAACAAATCGTATCGGAGCGTCCCATCAGAATTTCTTGCGTTATCAACTGCGGTGTCACACACGCGGCAATAACTCGCACCGTATCTTTTGCCCCCGTTATTTTGTTTGTCAGTATCACTTCGTGGTTGCCTACGGCAATATTAAAAAATGTCCCCTGCGAGTTGGTGCCGATGTTGAAACCAATAAAAGAAGGTGTATTAATCAACAAAACCGTAACGTCCATTTGCTTGTAAAAAGTGCCGCTTCGCCCGCCCGAGATAATCTGGGAAGTCGCATCTAACATCCACATTCCCATCGGGTCCCACTTGTTCATGGAGTCCACGAGAGCGGGAATATTCTGAAAAATCCCCGAAAAAACTGTATTATTTACCTGCCAGCTGTCCAACCTATACGGACCGAGCGAACCCTGACCAAAGAGCGTAGAATAAGTGTAGGCGCGAGTGGTATCAATATTGCAGCCTTTGAGCGTAAGCGTGTCTGGATAAAGCAGCCCGTCCACCAAAATCTCTAATTTTTTAGCCGTATTGAGCGGCAAATCCTTGAAACACACTTCCACTTTCGCAGCGCAGTTGTTGGTCTGTACGACCACAGAGTCTGCCCCGACAAACCCATTTTGAGCGTTTGCGGCGGTAGAAAATAAAAATGGCAAAGCCAAAATAATAATTCGTAAAAGTAAGTTGTGCATAAATATATTCATGGTTTATTTCTCAATCAGATAATCATTTGGGTAAAAAATGAGCGGCGAAAACGATGTATTATTTAAAATATAATAATTTTCTTTAATTCTTTATCTATTGATAAATAGACAGATAAGTTGGAAAATGGAAAAGTGTGCGTTTGGGTAGTGCTTATTTCATAAATCGCACAGTATAAAAGTGTCGAAAATCGTGCCAACTTGCTGATAATGAGATACATATAAAATATTTTAATAATATAATGCCGCTCCTGAAATAGATTTCAACGCTCTATTTGAGGCTCAAATATTGAGCTATAGAAGTCATCGAAACTTTATGAACCATATTGACTTTCCGCAAAAATTTGCGCCTCCGCCAATTTCAATGTGTCATTTTTAGTTTAATCCATGAACAACTCAATAAAAATTTCATTGTGTCAAAAATACACAAAGCCACATTAAATGTTAAAATTTTACTTTTTTTGAAAAATAAATGTGAAAAAATTTGATATTTAAAAATAAAAGTGTAGGTTTGTTATATTCTTTAAAAATGATTATTGAATTGTGGCAATCAAAAATTAGTCACAATTTTTCTGAAAATACCACAACTATGAAAATAATAATTTTTATATCAATAATTTTGTGCTTTTTGGGCTGCCAGCGAGATGAATGTTCCTACAACAGTTCTGAAAGTTGTGACAGAAGTTCTTTGGTGGTAGTCAATCCCGGCTCTCTTGATTTATTCAAATTTGTTATTAGACCCGATACTTCTTCTGATTATGCTAATGGCAATGCCAATGCCATCAAGTCAGTACCCGGTCAGGGCGAAATAGAGTGGGTAGGCAA
>JAYUHK010000084.1:0-2370 GCA_043767025.1 Saprospiraceae bacterium
ACAGAGCACTTGATTTTTTTGGTTACTTTTTTTATCAAGAAAAAAAGTGACAAAAACCAAGTCAATAGCTACAAAAATCAAGATTAAATGAGCCAGTCAGAATGTTTCTGCGTAACATGAGTCATTCATACGCTGCGCAACATAAAAATTTTGGTCGTATGTTTTTATTTCCAAAAAATACGTTATCTAATTTTCAAACACTAATTTTGTGCATGGTTTTTTCAAAAAAAATATTGCTGTTCGTTTTTCTTCTCCTTCCGATGTGGGCGGCGGGGCAGCGCGATACGTCGCAAAACAAAATCAATCTCGACTACGCGCGGTCGGCAGAGTTGATACAACTGAACGGACAGGAAATAAAAAAACTGAAAGAAGAAGTCGTCATTCAGCGCGGCGACGCTACGATGTACTGCGACTCAGCGTTTATTTTTGGCAACAATGATATTTTTGCCTACGGCAATGTCCTCATCAAACAAGGCGATTCGGTTAGTATTTATTCCGATTCTATGCGCTATCTGGCGTTTTCGCGCATCGCAAATCTATACAGCAAAGACGTAGTGTTGGTCAATGGGCGGCAGCGATTGTTCGCCGAGAAACAACTTACTTATAATTTGGCGAGCAAAATAGCGACCTACAACGACGGCGCACTGCTCGACAACAGCAAGACGCAACTCACCTGCCGCAACGGAATTTATTTTGTGAAAGAGCGCGAAGCGTTGTTTCGGAAAGATGTGGTGGTGAGAGATACCAATTTTAGCCTTCGCTCCGACTCGATGCGTTTCAATACGGCGACTCAAATAGTCACATTTTTGGCTCCGACGAGGATTTTTCAGGACAGCGCGCGGATTTATTGCGAAGCCGGATATTACGATACCGAACAGCAAAAAGCGGAACTTTACGACCACGCACAGTATTTGAAAAATGAACAAAAGGCGCGGGCGGACACGATTCGATACGACGGGCGGCTCAAATTGACGACTTTGGTGGGCAATGCGTTTTCGGAAGACGGAAAAAAAATCGCCCAAGCCGACGTTATTCGCTACGACGAAGCCAACGGACAGACGATTCTGGACGGAAATCCAGACTATCGGGACGAGCAGCAGCACATCAAAAGCACGGAGCAAATCGTGTACGACAACAAAAAGAAAACTTTTTCGACCAAAGGACGCTCCAACGTGAGCGATGGCTCAAAAATGCTCGAAGCGGACGGTATAGAAAGCCGCGATTCGGTGGCGGTGGCGAATGGAAGGGTTGTGTTCTCGGATACTGTCCAAAAAACGACGGTGCTTTGCGAGCATCTGATATTGGGCAAAAACAACGACTATTTTAAGGCTTTTTCGCAGTCGCCCGATAGCACGACTGCCCGCAAACGCCCAATGTTGAAGGCGGTAATTGACAGCGACACGCTTTACCTGACGGCGGATACGCTGCTTTCGCTGAAAAAAATTACGCAATCTTTGATGAACGCAGACAGCAATTATTTGTTAAAAAATACTTCTGATACATTCGCTTTGGCGAAAAAAATGCAAAAAGATAGTTTGTTTCAAAACACGCGCGTGATGCCGTGCGCAGACACGGCGCGGCTGATTTTGGCGTACAAAGATGTGCGAATTTTTAAATCTAACCTGCAAGCAGTCAGTGATTCGTTGGCGTTCAATAACACGGATTCGATTTTTTATTTTTACAAAAAACCAATTCTTTGGTCGGACACGTCCCAATTTTTTGCGGATACTATCCGAATGGCAATGTCACAAAACAAAATAAAACGCATTTATTTGCTCCGCAAATCTTTTGTCATCAACGAAATGGCGGAAGATATTTTCAATCAAGTGAAAGGCGACCAGACCGTAGTGGACTTCGAGAACGGTGAAGCTCGACAAATGCACGTCACCAACAACGCCGAATCTATCTACTACGCGCAAGACGAGCAAAAAGCCTTCGTGGGACCCAATCGGTCAAAAAGTAAAGAGATATATGTTATTTTTCAGGATAAAAAAGTGAACCGCATCAAACTTATCAGTGGTGCTTCTGGGCGGCTCACGCCGATGAAACAAGCGAAACCCGAAGAGTTTCGGCTCAACGGCTTTCGTTGGGAAAGCAAGCGCCGCCCAAAAGGAATCTATGATTTGTGATGTTATTAGCTGATATTACGCAAGGATTTTTAAATTGACTCATTTGAGATTGATTTTGTGGTCTTTTTCTTGTCTTTTGTCACTTTTTTTATCCCCAACCCGACCTTCCCCAGAGGGGAAGGAGAAGAAAGTAACCAAAAAAATCAAGTGCTCTGTAGAAATTCTAAAGTTTTTGCTTAAAAATCCCGTCGGCGCGCGAAAAATACTCGTCGGCTCCGCCAGACTCAAACAGTTTTCGCTT
>JAYUHK010000085.1:0-23699 GCA_043767025.1 Saprospiraceae bacterium
GTATTCTGACTTGTCTTTTGAGCCAAAACTGCGTTAGATTTTCGTTACGATGCACGGCATCGCGCCTCAAATCTGCCTTGTTTTGACCCAAAATTCTGCATCACAATATTCAGTACCTTATTTTCTCTTCATTCCTAAAGAAGTGAAGAAAAAATAAATTACCCATTTTTTCAAATAAATTCAATTTAGAAGCGAAGTGAAGCACGTTGGAACGAAAAAATAACGTAGTAATTGGTTGTAATTCAGCAAAAAAAATAAGTAGATTGTTTTAGACGCGTTCCTCATACGCATTCCTTTCTTTACTTTTCGCTCTATTCATATAATTTTTGTAATTTTGCCCTTCGGAAGGTATCTAAATTTAGGGATTTTTTATTACTATGCTTGACACTCAACAGTTTTTTCAGTCCGCATTTTCGGTGGATAATGTGATTTTTGGCTTCGATGAGGGCGACTTGAAGATTTTACTCATCAAACGTGGCGAAGAGCCGTTTGAAGGAAAATGGGCGTTGCCCGGCGACTTGGTGCATCTTTCGGAGGATTTAGACGCTGCCGCAGGGCGCGTTTTGGAGCAGCTGACTGGTCTGCGCGACGTTTATCCCGAGCAAGTTCATACTTTTGGAGCAGTCCATCGGCATCCGCTTGGGCGAGTCATCACTGTGGCGTATTATTCATTGGTCAAAATTAGTGACTACACTATTACGCCGTCTTCTTTTGCGCAGCAAGCTCGCTGGCATTCTGTGGCGTTGGTGGATAGTCTCGCTTTCGACCACTATGAGATTTTGAGGGCTTGCTTCAAGTTGCTCAAACAGCGCGTCCGCGTGCGTCCGATTGGGTTTGAGTTGCTGCCGCCGAAGTTCACGCTCACCAAATTGCAGCATCTTTACGAAGCTATCTTGGGTTTGGAGTTGGACAAACGCAATTTTCGCAAAAAAATATTGCAGATGAACGTCTTGCAAGACTTGAAGGAAATGCAGGCAGGAGTGGCTCATCGTCCCGCCAAACTCTACCAGTTCGACCGCGACCGCTACGAGCGGTTTGTGTCAGAAGGCTTTAATTTTGAACTTTAAAACTGCTTGTTTTTATTGCAATTTTTTACCGTTGGAGGCAAAAATTTTGATACCTAATTTAGGATAATTTTGCTTCACGCCGTCCACAAACGTCTGCAAGTCGGACAAATCATAGCTGATACGGCGGATAAATGTTTCTTTATTCATCGTAGAAAAACTGGAGTTTTCCAAGATTTCGGGTGCGCCGTTAGAAACTGTAATATTGAAAAAAGGATACTTTCCGACAGGCACATAAACCCCCAAAGACAACAATTCTAACTGGTTGAGTACCACTTTGGCAGCAGCGGCATCTGCACTTGATTCGTAGGACACATAGCCCCAAATCAAATTCGGTGGCGTTTTGTAAAGCTCTGTATTTTGCAATAAAAATCCGTCTTTCGTACTAAAATTAATAGAATATTTGCTTTCGTCCACCACCAACACGCCTTTATTCTCAATCGTACTATTCAACAAATTGAGCGAAATATCATAAAATCCATTGGGCAAACTTCCAGCCGACAGGTCTGCTTTCGCCTTTGCGTCGAGAGCCGCACTGCTCCCCTGCCCTTTCTGAACGCCATTGATAAGCAATTTTATCTTATTGTCCGACTTTATCAGCAAGCAATCCAATAGGGTATCACCCGATTTTTGAGGCTTGACCGTTTCGACGAAAAATGCAAAATTGTTACCTGTTTGGCTCAAATTTTCGGTCATCGAAACCGAAAATTCTTTTTCAATTTCAATATTTACGGCGGGTTGAGGGTCTGCTTTACAGCCTGCGAAGGTGTTCAGTAAGACAGCAAAAGACAGCAAAAATGCAACTTTGTTCAGTGTTTTTAAATTTATCATCAAAATTTTATTAAAAGTGTAGCTTTGTTCAAACATTGAACGAATTATTAAGTTCAAACGCTGCCGCTATTTCTAATGAATGAAGAAAAAATAAACAAAATATGTAATTTACTTTTTATGTGTATCGAACCAGTAATCAAGATTTTATGTTCGATGCTCGCCAAAAAAGGGTAAGATTCTGTCTTTCTCCGAAAGTTGGGCGACATTCAGCTCTATTTTCCAATCAATATCCAACGTCGGGTCGTCAAAACGAATACCGCCTTCTTTTGCTGGATTGTAAAAATTGTCACATTTATAGAAAAAAATAGCTTTTTGGCTCAACACCACATAGCCATGCGCAAACCCGCGTGGCACGAAAAATTGTCGCTTGTTTTCACCGCTCAAAAGCACGCTGCACGACTTCCCGTAAGTCGCAGACTCCGGGCGAATATCCACCGCCACGTCCAATACTTCTCCCTCGATGACGCGCACCAACTTCGACTGCGCCGCCTCTCCCGTCTGATAATGCAAGCCCCGCAACACGCCAAAAGACGACAAAGCCTGATTGTCTTGCACAAATTTAGCCTCAATTCCTGCCGTCTGAAAAGTTTGCGCGTTGTAACTTTCGTAAAAATATCCGCGCTCGTCCTCCCAAACATTGGGTTCAAATATTTTCAAATCCGCAATGTGCGTGTCAATAAATGGCATAAAATCGTTTTTTTGGCAAATATACAGATTTTTTATAAAAAAAATCACTACAATCTTTCTATCACACCAGCGATGCCTTGCCCGCCGCCCACGCAAGCGGTGACGATGCCATAACGTTGATTTCGGCGGCGTAACTCATTGATTATCTGCGTAGTAAGTTTCGCACCCGTACAGCCGAGCGGGTGTCCCAACGCAATCGCGCCACCATTTACATTGATTAAGTCAGGATTCAATCCTGCTTCTTGTATCACCGCGAGGGCTTGTGCCGCAAACGCCTCATTGAGTTCAAAAAGATTAATATCTGACAGTTTTAAGCCTGCTTGTGACAGGGCTTTGGGGATAGCAGCGCAAGGTCCAATCCCCATTACGATGGGTTCGACCCCTGCTACAGCACAACTTACCAACCGAGCGATGGGCTGCAAATTGAACTCTTTTACCAATCGCTCGCTCATCACCATCACAAAAGCCGCTCCGTCGGAAGTTTGCGAAGAATTGCCTGCCGTCACCGAGCCGCCCTGTGCAAAAGCGGGTTTTAGCTTCGCCAAGCCTTCTACGGACGTATCGCGGCGCACTCCTTCGTCTGTCGCTACCGTCCAACTTCGCTCTTGCCGTTTGTTATTTTCTACGAATATTTCATTTACTGTGACAGGCACTATTTCATCTTTGAACAGTCCGCCGTCAATCGCTGCGGCAGCTTTCTGGTGAGAGCGGGTCGCAAACTCATCTTGTGCGTCGCGCGAAATATTAAATTTTTGGGCGACCGCCTCCGCCGTCAGACCCATTCCGACCACGTAGTCGGGCGTGTGAGATGCCACCGCATAGCTCGGAGCTAATTTGTAGCCAGTCATCGGTATCATACTCATACTTTCAGTGCCTCCGGCGATGTAAAGTTCGCCCATGCCAGCACGAATTTTGGCAGTAGCAATCGAAATCGCCTCCAAACCAGACGCACAATAACGGTTGATGGTCATGCCTGCGACGGGTTTGCCGAGTGCACGGACGGAAATCTGACGACCGATTTGTAAGCCCTGCTCCCCTTCTGGATTGGCGCAGCCGACTATGACATCGTCCACCAAATTTTTATCAATTTGCGGAAATTGTGACATTAGATGATTGATGACTTCTACCGCCAAATCGTCGCTGCGATAAAAACGAAATCCACCTTTTCCTGCTTTCCCAACTGCGCTGCGGTAGGCAGCTACGATGTATGCTTCTTGCATAATATTTTTAGTTTAAAATTATTTTTTAATATAAATTTGTGACATTTTTTAACCAAATTTTTTGGGTATCTTATAATCTTTCACATACAGTTTGGTCGGAATGTAAGTATGTACAAAATGCAGTAACAAATTAACGCGCTCCCGATATTCCATGTGATAATCTTCGTGCATTTTCTCTATTTTTTTCAATACAAAATCCAATCGTCGGACAAAATAAGGCGCAAAAGTAACTGCTCTATCGGGAGCATTTCGGAGCGTGCTTTCAAACTCTTTGAGTGTTTTCGCAAGCAAAGTCAATGTGAGGTCTATTTCGCCGGCTTTATCTTTAGTTATCTTCACATATTCGGTAATTCTGGCATTGTATCCGCGCATTTCCATCATTATTTCGCCCGGCGTTTCGTAAACATACTTACTGGTCAAATATTTTTCAATCGAGCTGCGCACATCTTCCTCCATTTTTTTTCTATCGGTATCGTCGCCCAAATTTTCAAAAATAACTTGCTGCTGCAATATGTCGTCTTTCTTTACGAGGCGCAACAACAATTTATTTTTTTTCTCTATTGGCATCAACTGGATAGCCATTTCCAGTTCTGAAATTTCTTTTTTTGCTTTTGCCATTTTACTCTTTTTTTTGGTTGGAAAAAATCAATTTTTAATTTCTCAAAGGCTTGCCTTTTTCGAGCATAAATTGTATCCGTTGCAGCGTTTTTGTTTCGCCGCAAAGAGAAAGGAAGGCTTCTCGCTCGATGTCTAAAAGATATTGTTCTGACACTTTTTGTGACATAGATAAATCGCCACCACAAAGAACAAAAGCTATTTTTTGAGCAACTTTTACATCGTGTTCACTGATATATTTTCCTAAAAATAAACTGTGCGTAGCGGTATAAAGTGCCGCCAGACCTGTCCGACCAAGCACCGTAATATCGGTTCTTTCTATCGGACGCACATAGTTGTCGGCGAGGCGAAGGACTTCTTTTTTGGCTTCCGAAATATTGCGTCCCGCATTTACTACCACTTTGTCCTTCGCTTTCTGGAGCAAACCCAAGCCGTAAGCTTCGTGTGCGGAAGTTCCGACGCTGCCCATCGCGAGGGTCTTGAATCGCTCTATCAAAGTCGGAATCTGGACATCGCCCTCAAAAAAACTATCCGAAGTGCGAAGCGCAAATTCTTTCGTACCGCCGCCGCCCGGAAGCAAACCTACTCCGACTTCTACCAATCCAATGTAAGATTCTGCTGCGCAAACTGCTGCATCACAGTGCATTATGGTTTCGCAGCCGCCTCCAAAAACATAACCTTGCGTAGCTGCCACGACCGGAATATTCGAGTAGCGACAGCGCATAGTCATCTGTTGGAACGCATTGACCGCCATGTTGAGTTCGTCCCATTCTTGCTGATACGCCATCATGGCTATCATCATCAAGTTGGCTCCGACCGTAAAATTAGTCGAATTATTTCCGATTACGATACCTTTCCAGCCGTCGGTTTCTGCGATTCGGATTGCCTCTGGCAAGCCACGCACGATGCCTTCGCCGAGCGAATTCATTTTACTTCTAAACTCGAAACACAACACGCCGTCGCCGATGTCGTGCAATACACATTCGCTATTTTCATAGACTGGTTTTTTGTCGCGATAATTTTCGAGTGTCACAAATGCGTCTGCATTTCCAACCGATTTGTAAGATTTTGTGACAATGTCATAATATTTTTTTACACCATTTTCAATTTTATAAAATGATGTATGCCCAGCCGCTAACATTTCTTTGACCCAATCGGCTATCGTTTCTCCCTGATTTTCAGCGAGTTGCGTAGCCTCAGCCACCCCAATCATATCCCAATATTGGAAAGGTCCAGCCTCCCACGCAAAGCCCGCGCGAAGTGCATCGTCTATACTATATGTGTAGTCGGCGATTTCAGGGATTCGGTTGGAGGCATAAGCGAACAAGCCTAAAAAGGATTTTTGGAGCAGCTGCGCGCCTTTATCTGTACCCTTAAAAATAGCTTGTATGCGGCGTGGCAATTCTTCGATTTGTTTGCATGTATCTAAAATCGGTAATTTTTCTTTTGTAGTCGCCTCATAATCAAGTGTTTGTAAATTCAAACTCAAAATAACTGGCTTGCCTGACGCATCTTTTTCGCCAGTTTTTTTATAAAAACCCTGACCACTTTTGTTGCCCAAAAATTTATTGTCAAGCATAAATTGAAGATAATTCGGTATCTCAAAAGTCGCCGCCTGCTCGTCGTTGGGGCAGCTGTTGCGAATACCTTTTATCACATTTACCGCCGTATCGTGACCGACTAAATCACCCAAACGAAACGTTCCCGTATTCGGTCTGCCGATGGCTGGACCCGTCAAAGCGTCCACATCTGCGATGCCCAAGCCGAGTTCGGTGGTGAGTTGATAGATTTTTGCCATCGCATAAACGCCGACACGGTTGGCGATAAAGGCGGGCGTATCCTTGCAAAGCACCGTTTGTTTGCCGAGCATTCGGTCGCCATACTCCATAAAAAAATCAACTACTTCGGGCGAAGTTTCGACAGTAGGGATAATTTCGAGCAGGCGCAAATAGCGTGGCGGATTGAAAAAGTGCGTACCGCAAAAGTGCTTTCTGAAATCCTCGCTGCGCCCTTCGGACATCAAGTGTATTGGTATTCCCGAAGTATTTGATGTCACTAATGTGCCGTTTTTTCTAAATTTTTCTACTTTTTCAAAAAGCTGTTGTTTAATATCCAATCGCTCTACGATGACTTCTATAATCCATTGACAATCAGCGATTTTCGGCAAATCGTCCTCAAAATTTCCAGTTTTGATATTGGCGACAAATTTCGTGTCGTACAAAGGAGCAGGTTTGCTTTTAAGCGCGTTTTGGAGGGACGAATCGGCAATGCGATTGCGAGCGGCAGGCTTATTTTTGTCGGCTTCCGCGAGGTCAAAAGGTAAAATATCAAGCATCAAAACCTCTAATCCAACGTTGGCGAGGTGGCAGGCAATCCCCGTCCCCATAACTCCCGAACCAAGAACGGCAACTTTCTGAATTCTTCTTTTCATTATCTTTATTTTAATATTTTTAACATTTTAAAATTGAACAATTTGCATTTAGCGAAATTTCGCTGAATATTGCAAATGTAGTGCTTATTTTGAATTTCGGCAACAAGATAAGTCAAAAAATAATAAAAAATTTGTCCGAAATATGCCATTTTTGTACGAATTAACGATTTAGCACTTTATTTTTAAAAAAATAAAGTACTTTTGTACCAAAACCAAACGAAATAATGCGACCAAAACCATTTATTAATTATTTTTTAACTACTTTTTTTTTCGTCGTCTTCGCGCCGACTGCGATGATTTTGGATAGTTGTAATGCAGGCAATGAAAATTCAAAAAATTCAATTTCTGTGACATCTACCAAAACAACAGGTAAAATTGCAGAAGAACCCAGCAGCCCTTTTGAAGATATGGTATCAACTCTTGAGAGCAACGACCGTGTTATCTGGCAAAAACCCGAACTGGTAATGACTCTTTTGGGCGATAATTTGAATGAAAAAACAGTAGCGGACATAGGAGCTGGCTCTGGATATTTCTCTTTCAGAATACTTCCGATGGCAAAAAAAGTGATCGGTATCGAAATAGACCGTCGCTTTATTAGCTTCATGGACAGCCTCAAAGTTCGGCAGCCCAACTACCTCCAAAATCGCTTTGAAGCACGGCTGGCGCAGCCCGACAATCCACGCTTAAAAGATGCCGAAGCCGACGCAGTTTTGGTAGTAAATACTTACTCGTATATCGAAAACCGAGTCGCTTATATGTCGAATTTGCTCAAAGGAATGTCCAAAGGTGCCAAGCTTTTAATCATTGATTTTAAGAAGAAAAATATCCCGATTGGTCCGCCACAAGAAGTAAAATTAGACGACCGGCAAGTATCAGAAGAGTTGCGAAAAGCTGGATTTCGTACTATTTTAGTAGATGACAAAACATTAGATTATCAGTATATTGTGACAGCGTTGAAATAATAGTTTATGATTTGTAAACCACAAACTGTATGTAGAAAAACCTAATTGTCGAACTCGCTCAAATCAATGAATATATTCCATATTTTTCTTTTTGACCTAATTTTTAAATAATTTTTTAGAAAAAAATAGTATTAAAATTAGAAAAAAATTAGTAACTTTATGCGGTAAGCAAAAATAACTTTTTGCGCCATTATTTGTTCACATAAAAAAGAATTTAAACCATGATGAATGAACCAATTTCTACCATAATGACCTCAAAACTCGTTACGGTAGCCCCCAGTGACCGCCTGACGGTAGCAAAAGATATTTTCAAAAAAAGTCGGATTCACCACTTACCAGTAGTAGATGGAAAAAAATTGGTGGGTATCATCACGACTGGTGACTTGGTCTGGCTCAATAAAAAATTCGACGAATACGACGAGATTTTGGTCAAAGACGTGATGACCAAAAAATTAGCGACTTTGGAGCCAGATGAGAAAATTGGAGCCGCCGCCGAAGTCCTTTTAGAACATCTTTTCCACGCAATACCTATCACTCTCAACGGTGATTTGGTAGGTATCGTAACCACATTTGACATACTAAAATACGAGTTTTCAAAAGAATATCCTCCCAAATAAGCATTTTTTGTGACATTAATTAATTTGATAAGTGATACGGTCACGAAGCCCTCGGCGGAGATGTTGGCAGCAATGTGCTCGGCGGAAGTGGGCGACGATGTGTTCGGAGAAGACCCCACCGTGAATAAGTTGGAGCATAAAGCAGCGTCTATGTTTGGCATGGAGGCTGCTTTGTTCTGTCCATCGGGTACGATGACCAATCAGATAGCAATAAAATGTCACACACAGCCCGGAGATGAAATTATTTGTGACGAACTTTCGCACGTTTATCGAGCCGAAGCGGGAGGATTTGCGTTCCATTCTGGCGTTTCGATTCAGTTGGTGCCGGGAAAATTGGGCAAAATCGAAGCCACTCAATTACCTCAAACGCTCAAAGCTGACTTCGATTGGCTGCCCAAAAGCCGCTTGTTGGTGTTAGAAAATACTTGCAATATGGCAGGCGGCGGATTTTATACCTATTCAGAAATAACGCCTATCAGAGATTTTTGTCGGCACCACAAGCTCGGACTGCACCTCGACGGAGCCAGAATTTTCAACGCATTGGAGGAAACCAAAGAAAATCCTCAAGAAATCGGCAACCTATTTGACAGCATTTCAGTCTGTTTATCGAAGGGATTGGGCGCGCCTGTTGGGTCGTTACTTATTGGTAATCAGCAGTTTATAAAACAAGCTCGCAGATATCGAAAACTTTTTGGTGGCGGAATGAGGCAGGCGGGATTCTTGGCAGCAGCAGGAATTTTCGCGCTCGAAAACAATATCGAGCGACTAAAAATAGACCACCAAAACGCCAAACAGATTGCTGCGCGTTTAGAAAAGTTGGACATCGTGGAGCATATCCGTCCCGTAGCTACCAATATTATTATTTTTGACGTAAAGCAACCTTGGACGGCAAATTCATTCCTCCAAAAACTTTCTGACCAACATCATCTGAAAGCTGCCGCCTTCGGTCCGCAGACTGTTCGTTTTGTAACACACTTGGATTTTGATGCTGATATGCTGTCACAAACGCTTGAAATTTTGTCAAATAAAAATTGGAAATAACATCATTTTTAGACTATAAATTTTTCAAACACTCCAACAAACTGTCTTTCCAATAAGGTATTTCTACTCCAAATGCGGCTTTTAACTTGGATTTATCCATCAAACTGAACGGCGGACGAGTGGCAGCAGTCGGAAAGTCTGCCGACCGAATCGGAGAAACCTTGCAGGAAATATTCTTGATTTCAAAAATATTTTTTGCAAAATCATACCAACTTGTGACACCTTCATTGCTGAAATTATAAATGCCCGACACGGTCGCAATCTGCAAATCACCTTTTTCGATTTTGTGAAGAGCCGTAAGGATAAAAAACGCCAAATCGCGAGCGTAAGTCGGCGACCCAACTTGGTCATAAATTACCTTCAATTCGGCTCGCTCTTGCGACAAACGCAGCATCGTTTTCACAAAATTATTGCCGAAACTCGAATACACCCAACTCGTGCGAAGCACTATACTGCACGGTTGAGCCGCCAAAGCCGCTCGCTCGCTTGCTAATTTTGACTTCGCATACACGCCATTCGGCTGCGTCGGGTCGGACTCGACGAGCGGAACATTGGACGAATTGTGGTACACATAATCAGACGAAATATGTACCAAAGGCACTTTCAGAAGTGCGCAAGATTCAGCTAAATTTTTGACTCCTGTGACATTGATAAAATCAACAATATCAGATTCCTCCTCCGCTTTATCTACCGCCGTATAAGCAGCACAGTTGATGCAATAGCTGAACCCAGAACGGCGAAAAAGGCTCAACATTTTGGGCTGATTGGTCAAATCCAACTCTTCTTTGGAAGTGAAATGAAACCTAAATTGAGGAAAATTTGGCGACAAAAATCGAATTTCCTGTCCCAACTGTCCCTCTGCGCCCGTTACCAAAATTGTTACCATGTCTGAAAAATGTGGTTAGAAAAATTTGAATTCATAAAAATAAAATTATCAACTAAGATTTTAAAAAATTCTTAATATATTCTTAAATTTTTATTTCTACTTGATTGCGAAGTATATCCTCCATCGTTTCGCGACTCCGAATAAGGTAATCTTTGCCGTCTAAAAGCAACACTTCTGCGGGGCGAAAACGGGAATTGTAATTGCTCGACATCATAAAACAATACGCTCCCGAATTGAAAAAACAAAGCACGTCGCCCTCGATTATTTCCGGAATTACTCGGTCGGTAGCGAAAGTATCTGTTTCACAAATATAGCCCACAACGGAGTAAATACGTGGCTTTTCGTCGGTATTGCTCAAGTTCACTATGTGGTGGTAAGCGTCGTAAAACATTGGGCGAATAAGGTGGTTGAGTCCAGAGTCTATGCCTGCGAAAACAGACGACGTAGTTTGTTTTACCACATTTACTTTGGTCAAAAAATAACCCGCTTCGCTGACCAAAAATTTTCCCGGCTCGAACATCAAAGTCAAATCACGTCCGTATATTTTACAAAAATCATTGAATCTTTGTGACAACTGTTTTCCGAGTTCTTCAATATCCGTCGCCACTCCGTTGGGGATATACGGCACCTTGAAGCCCGAACCAAAGTCTATGTATTTCAGGTCTTTGAACCTCGGCGCAATATCCAATAAAATCTCCGCGCCTTGCAGAAAAACGCCGACATCTAAAATATCCGAACCCGTGTGCATGTGAAGCCCTTCTATCTTCAACCCCGTCGCCTCCAAGACGCGCGCGACGTGCGGCATCTGGTAGATAGAAATTCCAAATTTGGAGTCAATGTGACCAGTAGAAATTTTGTGATTTCCGCCCGCCATGATGTGCGGATTGAGCCGCAAGCAAATCGGTACATTAGGGTGTCGCTGCCCGAACTGCTCGAGGATAGAAATGTTGTCAATATTGATTTTTACGCCCTCTTTCACCGCCATTTCAATCTCGTCAATCGAAACGCAATTTGGAGTGTACATGATTTCGGACGGCTCAAAACCTGCCCGAATACCGAGCCAAACTTCCTGAATACTCACACAGTCTAACCCCGCGCCGCAGCCGCGCAAAATCTTGAGAATATTGAGATTACTCAACGCTTTGCAGGCATAATTGATGTGCAAATGCGGCACTTCAAAGGCGTTCATGAGGCGTTCATACTGTCGTTTGATGATGGCTGCATCGTAAATGTAAAGCGGATAGCCGTACTTTTCGCCGATGGTAAGCGGGTCTATTTCGCTCGTCAGAAGATATTTATCTTTAAATAATTGCATAAAAATATTTTGGCAAAAATACAACCAAAAATTTGTAATTTGCATCTTCCAAGAAAAATCAATCTTTACTTTTGACAGAACTTGAACTCATAACGCAGTGCCGACAGCAAAATAGAGCCGCTCAAAAGCTGCTATTTGAACGTTTTTCTCCGAAAATGTTGGGCGTTTGCCGTCGTTACCTTCGCAGCGCGGAAGACGCGGAGGACGTGATGGTGGAAGGGCTGTTCAAAGCAATGACCAATCTCGAAAAATATCAGGCGACGGGCAGTTTTGAGGGTTGGGTGCGGCGGATTGTGGTCAATGAAGCCCTCATGTTTTTGAGAAAAAAACATACTTTTGAGCTTTCTTTGGAAGATGCGGTGCTGGCGAATACTTTGCGCAGCGAGGACGACACGCTCGGCGCACTCCATGTAAAAGAAATTTTGAGATTGGTAGAAATATTGCCCGTTGGCTACAAAACGGTATTTAATTTGTATGTGATAGAAGGTTACAAACACCACGAAATCGCAGAATTGCTGAATATCAGCACCAGTACCTCGAAGTCGCAACTGATGATGGCAAAAAATCGGCTGCAAGAATTTATCAAAAAAACGCAACTTTGATGGACCACGAAAAAGATATTTTTGAGCAACTGCACGAGCAAAACAACTCGTCGTCCGACGGCGGCGGCGAGCTGCCCGCGCCGTCCGCGCGCGCGTGGGAGCGGCTCGAAACGCGGCTCGAAGACTTCGAGCGGCGACAACCAAAACGCAGAGAGCCACTGTTTCGGCAACAGTGGCTCTCGCTGGCAGTCGTGATAGTCGTTTTTTTGATGCTGACCGCTTTCGCAGCCATTCGGCTGCTGCTGCTTTTTCGGGGGTAGGAAAATGTAAGAAAATCCTACTTTTTCTTTTTGGCTTTTATCGTACATCCGATGGCGCGCGTAACGCCCGGCTCGGGGTCTTCGCCTTTCAAAAGGCTGTTCAGGGCGCGCTCCGCAAATTTTTCGTAGGCTTTGCTGCCGTCTTCGGCATTGTCGTCAATCGCTCCTATATATTTTACGGTGAGTTCTTTATCCAATATAAAAACGTGTGGTGTACGAGTAGCACCAAATAATGGATATATTTTTTGCCCATCGTCAAAGAGATATGGGAACGGATATTTTTTCTTTTTGGCGACCGATTTCATCATTCCGAAGCTGTCTTCGGGTTCTATTTCGGGGTCGTTGGGATTGATGGCGACGACGGGAAAGCCCTGCGGCTTGTACTTGTTGTCGAGTGCGATGATGCGCCCTTCGTACATTTTTGAGTACGGACAGTGATTGCAAGTAAAAACGATAATGTAGCCTTTTACATCTTTCATATCTGCCAACGAAAACATAGTTCCGTCCACATTTTTGAGCTTGAAGTCAGCGGCTTTTTCTCCGATTCCATAACCTTTTACGGCTTCTATTTGCGCGTGGAGGGTCGCAAAAATGGATAGAAAAAAGACGAGTAAAAATGTTAATTTTTTCATAATTTTTTTAGTTTAAAAAATGATTTGATGAGATGGCTGGTTTAAGTAGTTTTTAGTTTTTAGTTTTTAGTTTTTAGTCGCATAAATAAATGATAATCAACTATTTATAATATTATACAATTACAAGTAATTCTTTGCAATTATTTATTTTATAAATATTTAGGAGGCAAAGCTACTTTAATTGTGTCACAAAGTTTTCCAAGTCTTCAAAATTTTCAAATTCTTGCTCGTGGAAGATACGCTTTTTTCCTTTGTAGCACAGCGTGGCTGGAATCGCGCCCGACCAACTCGGATTAATTTTTTGAATCCAAGCGTTAGCGTTTTTGTCAACCAGGAGAACGACAGAAGACTTGATTTTGTTTTTCCGAAGGAACGGAATTAACTTACTTTCGAGTTGAGTCCCGAAATCCAAGCTGATAAGAACGACTTTTAGGGGATTTTTCTGATTTTTTTCGGTCAATTTTTCAAAAAAAGGCAACTCCGCTACGCAAGGGCGGCACCAAGTCGCCCAAAAATTGACGACATAAATCGTATCATTTTCGCGCTGCAACATCGGCTCGAGTTGCGCAAAATTAACGACCGCCACCTTATTTTGAGCGAATATTTGTTGGGCGAAAAGAATCCAACTAAACAGGACGAATATTTTTTTTAACATAAAAATAACAAAAATTAATTATAAAAACAGGAACTAATACCAAATGGTAGCGGTCGCCTTGAGCGGTCGTAAATCCAGAAAAAGAGATAATATTGACAACAATTAAGGTAGAAATTAATAGCAAAATTTTTGAAGTTATTTGCATTTTTTTTCTTTCCGTAAGCAACAAATATCCCAAAAAAATGAAAAAACCAAACGAATAAATGACGTTTTGTACGGCGGTAACTATCGAAAAAAGTGATTTCGTTTTTTCAAAATATGCGGTCTTTCGATAGTTCTCTAATTTGGGAATAAACCCATGTGGCGAACAGGAATTTGCGCCGATACAAATTGCGTAAGCAGCGAGGACTTGGGCGGGCTTGTGTCGGCAAAATTCATAAAATTCTGTCGAGGCGATTTGTTTTGTTTGCTGCCAATTTTGAGTTCCATCGGTGTGGGTTGGAGTTTTTTCTCCCCGCAAAAGGTATTCTTTTTTCCAGTCGGCAGCCAACTGCTGCGGATTTATGTCCCTGATATGGTCAGGAATTACCGCCACCATTGCGTTGAAATAGTGAAAAATCCCTTCGTAAGGACTGTACGAAATAACAATATCCCCAAATTGTTTTTTGATTTGAGAGAGCTGAAAACCGATTGGAACAAGTGTGACTGTGGCTAAAAAAAAGGCAAGAATTATTTTTTTATTTTTTAATAACACCAAAAGTGACAGAATAATAAACACAATCGCCAAATAAAAAGTAGTAGTCCTCACTAACGAAGCTGCCACAAATAAGATTACCGAAAAGGCGAGTTGCGTGTGAGGTTTGCGGCTAGATTTTACCAAAAAACGACAAAAAAAACACACACTCGAAGCCAGCAAAAGCATAAATATGGATTCGGAGAGCAACTGATAGACGAGCAAGATATTTCCGACGCTGCAAGCGAAGCACACGCCGCCCCAAAATGCCATTCTGCGCCTGTCCGTCAAAAGCAAAATAGACGAATAAACCAACAAAACGCTGGCTAACCAAGCGGCAAAATTGAGAAAAATCGCCCACTCAAAAATCCATTCTTCTTTCCCAAAAAGCATTGGAACGCCCAAAATAGCTGGCAAAATAAACGGACGCAACGCATCTGGCTGAAAGTTATGCTCGTAAAACTGGCTCGTTGCCTCCAAGTAAGAAGGGGTATCGTTGGCTAAAAAAGGCTTGCGACCACAGTTCTCAAACGTCTGCAAAGAGTAGGAAACAGCTACAAAAATCACTATCGCCGACACACACAATCGGGCGACGGAGTAGCTTTTTTCAGTCATCTTTTTTCTTTTTTTCTTGCTCCGCAAGCGGCACATATTTCACGTCGCCCTCCATGTAGAGCTTGACGGTGGCAGGTCTTCCGTTGGTGACGACCGTGACAGTTGGGCGTTGGGTTCCAATCTTGTTGTGACTGTTGAAATGAACGCCGATACTGCTTGTTTTGCCGGGCGCAATGGGCAAAAACGAGTAGGTAGGCGTAGTGCAGCCGCAAGTTACTTGCGCATCTTTGATAATCAAATCTGTGTTACCGACATTTTTGAACTTAAATTCGTGTTCGACGATGTCATTTTCGGTAATTTTTCCAAAATCAAAAGTTGTTTCCTCAAACTTGATGCGCGCAAAGCGAGTTTGAGCAAAAGAAGGCGTGACAAAAAATGTCACAAAAAAAGCAAAAAATAACAAAAAATATCTCATTGTCCTTTTATTTTTATTTACGTGGCTTCAAAGATTTATTTATAATTATAAAACAGCACAATTAATTGATTATCAATTAGTTATTCACTGATGTTACGCAGAAACATTTTAACTGGCTCATTTGAGCTTAATTTTTGTAGCTATTTACTTGGTCTTTGTCACTTTTTTCCTTGATGAAAAAAGTAACCAAAAAAATCAAGTGCTCTGTATAAATTCTAAAGTTTTTGCCTAAAAATCCCGTCGGCACGCGAAAAATACTCGTCGGCTCCGCCAGACTCAAACAGTTTTCGCTTCGCCAGACGATATTTTTGCAAAAACTTGAATTTCTACAAGGCACGTCTGAAAATACAGCCAAATTGAATAAAATGCTGCAAGAAATTTTAGTGAAAATTATCTTTGCGTAACATGAGTTACTTAATTTTCAACTAAGTCTATTTTTTGAAAGTTATATTTTTCGACGAAATACATCCAATCAGGGGAGTTTAGTGTTTCGTATTCTTTAACTAATTGAGCCCATTCAATATTTGTAAATTTTTTTCTATACAGCCGCAAATTTTGAGGATCAAAATATTGTTCATCGTCTGCAAGCAAATTATTGCGCGGATAAGAGTAGGTAATTCTTATCCCATTTCCCTCTAACATAGCTCCTTGAAAAAACATTGGTTCATTTTCTCTCTTTTCAATATCTTCCAAATACTCCTGATAGATATTTTTTTGAGTCTGTAAGTTCATTATGCAAAATCCTATTCTGTCCATAGTTCTAAACGGAGCGTTTTCGTTGGCTTCCCAACCCCCGACAGTGTACACCAAATATTTACCGTCTTTTGTTATTTCTCCGCCGTCAAAAGTGGGTATTTTCGATACTTCAGCAATCACATAACCTTTATTATTAAATGCACGGAGCGTATATTCCAATCCAATCAGGTAATCAATATCGCCCATACCTACTTTTTTACCATACAATTTTTTTTCATAGATTACTAAAATGAAGCCGTTGGACGCTTTCAGCGATGTATTAGTACAATACTTCACAGGCTTTATTTTTTTTAGTTGATGTGAATAGGGAATTACAAGATCACCAAAATCTCCTATTAACGTGTCTGCAAATTTGACATTATAGATATTTTGGTAGGGTCTGTTGTGCCAAATATCGACTTTGCGGATAGTCTTGTGTTCATCGTCTAAAAATTCGAGGGTAGTTGGTTGAGAATATACAAGATTATTTTTCGTAAATTCTTTTGGATACCAGTTATAAAAAAGTGTATTTGGGTTCAGCTGTTGAATAGTATTTTTTTTATATATATCGTCTTCGCCACTTTCTTCCCAAAGTACGGCGGCATCAGTCCATTGTTCTTTTCTAACAAACATTGCAATGTCGAGCGTTTTGTTTCCAACATTTCGCTTGGCAAGTACCATCGAATCGCGGATTATTCGCACCTTCGGCATCACCGTGTCGGCTATCAATGGCGACGCGGTCTTCGGAGTATTTAGTTGGGCTGCGGGTCGGGTCGGCGCACCGCAGTTCAACAGTAAAAACGAAGAAAAAAGTAAGCAATTAAATCTCATAAAAACGGAAATTACAAAGAAAAGTCAGCTTAACAAAGAATTGAAAATTTTCTGTTTTTACTCATTGTGGAAAAAAAACTTCCAATCTCACACACTTTCTTCCGTTTTTACCAGCAGCTGAAAGCCGTTGCCGTGGATGTTGACCAATTCTACGTTGGGGTCGTCTTTTAGGTATTTTCTTATTTTTGTAACAAAAACGTCCATGCTGCGAGCTGTAAAATAATTATCTTCTCCCCATATTGCTATCAACGCGTCTGTGCGTGGCACCACATCGTTCATATTTTTGCAAAATAAGCGGAGCAAAAAAGCCTCTTTGGGCGAAAGTTTTACTCCGTCGCCGCCTTTGCTCCCGTCAAGAACCAACATTCTCAACCGAAAATTGAAGCGATACTTACCCATTTGATATTCTTGCACGTCGTCTTTGTCGGCTACTCGGTGTCGGCGGCGTTTGAGGATAGCAAGGATTCTAAACAGCAACTCCTCCGAGTTGAAGGGTTTAGAAATATAGTCGTCTGCTCCGATTTTAAAACCTTTCAGCACGTCCTCCTTCATCGTTTTCGCAGTGAGAAAAATAATGGGCGTTTCGGTATCATTCTTCCGAATATCGTGCGCCAACGTAAATCCGTCTTTTTTAGGCATCATCACATCAAAAATGCACAAGTCAAACCGTTGCCGACGGTAGGCTTCCAAGCCGGCTACGCCGTCGGTCGCCCACGTCACGTCGTAGGCGTTCATTTCTAAATAGGAACGGAGGACATCGCCGAAGTTCTGGTCGTCTTCTACGAGTAAGATTTTTTGGTTTTCAATGAGCATATATTTTTCGTTTTTATTTTTTACTTAAAATTGTTGTTTCGTTATTGTTTGAACGGAAAAGAGAGGATAAAACTGCTTCCTTTTCCGAGTTCGCTCTTTACGTCAATCTGCCCTTTGTGGGCAGCTGTCATCACTCGGACGTAGCTCAAGCCCAGTCCAAAGCCTTTCACATCGTGCAAGTCGCCAGTCGGGACGCGGTAAAATTTGTCAAAAATTAACTTTCGCACTTCCTTGTTCATTCCAATACCTTTATCAGCGACTATAACTTCTATTCCGCTGGAAATATTGCGTGTCGAAATCGAAATATCGGGGTTTTCGGGAGAATATTTGTTGGCATTATCCAAAAGGTTATAAATAATATTGGAAATATGAGTAATATCGCCTTCTACGACGGGGTGCTGCGCCTCCAAGTGCGCGGTGACAAGTCCGTCTTTTTTTTCTACTTGAAGATTGCTGTGCGCGACGGCTTGCCGAATCACGTCGTGTAAATTGATGTCCGTCACATTCAACTGAAAATCATCTTTTTCCAACCAAGCTATTTGCAACACTTTTTCTACTTGGCTGTTCATGCGCCGATTTTCTTGCCGAATAATATCCGCAAATCTTTTTATTTTATCGTGTTGCCCCATCACCATCGGGCTGGTAATGGCATCTGTGGCGAGCGAAATGGTAGCGATGGGCGTTTTAAATTCGTGCGTCATGTTGTTGATAAAGTCAGTTTTCATTTCAGACACTTTTTTTTGCCTAAAAATTACTTTTATCGTATAGGTGAAGCAGAATAAAATAATAGCTGTAAAAAGTATCGCTGCCAGCAATGTTTTCCAAACCGTGCTCCACAGAAAACTTCCTTTTTCGGGAAATCTTATCATCAATATGCCGGGCGGCAGGTCGTCTTTGAGCCGCAAATCTGCACTAAAAAGCGGAACTTTGTACTCCGTTTTTGTCAAGTCATCGACAGCGAGGATTTTGTCAGTGCCAGCGAGGAGCGTTTTGTTCGTGTCGGCAAGCGAAAGGTAATGATTGTCTTTGATGACAAAAGTTTTGCGATTGGTCGCCAAAAGCCCGTAGTTGTAGGGAAGTCGAATACCCAAATTGGCTAATTCGTCTCGAATGATGGCATCAAAATTCGCCAAGCCGATGCCGTCGATTCGGTCTTCTATCAGCAGGCGTTTCATCGAATTTTTTATTTTCCGCAGCTCGTATAGGTTCTGGATATGGCTCAAGCGGACGAGTTGGCAGTTTCTACAATTACAGTCGGTGGCGTGCTCGGGTCGAATATATTGCTTGCGGGCGATGCTCGAACTGTCCGAGCTGATGTACTCCTGAAAAGCCACTTCGAGCGGATAACTTTCGGCATCTGCGGCAGCACCGACGAGTTGTTGGTCAATATTGGAAGATTCTACTCGGGGCAGGTCGTCTTCGTTGAGGTTCATCAGGCGCATTGCGAAGGCATTTTCGTACTCTTGTACTCGGTCCGACACGCGATTGAGGGCGGCAAAAACATTTTTATCAAACTGCTCTTCACCCAAGCGCACCGAGCCGCCAATCCAGTATATTTGCAGGCAACCTATCCCAATGAGGGCGGCACTCATCAGCCCAATAATGATTCCGATGGCTTTTTGATTCATAATGGAAGGCTCTTCAAAGATTTAACTATTGATTTGTTCGCTCGTCATTCCAAAGCGTCGCTCTCGGTTTTGATAGTTTAAAATAGCTTCGTAAAAATGTTGTTTTTGAAAATCGGGCCAAAAGACAGCCGTAAAATAAAATTCCGCATACGCCAACTGCCAAAGCATAAAATTGCTCAGTCGGGTCTCGCCGCTTGTCCGTATCAGCAGCTCTGGGTCGGGGATTCCAGACGTTGTGAGAGCGTCGGCGATGGTTTGCTCCGACACTTCCGAAGGCTGCAAAACACCTTTTTTTACCTGCTCCGCAATGTGTCGAGTGGCTTCCGTAATCTCCCACTTGGAGCTATAATTGAGTGCCAACACGAGAGTCATTCGAGCATTATTTTTTGTTTTTTCGATACCTTCGAGCAACGCTTGGTGCGTCTTGTGCGGCAATTTGCTCAAATCACCGATGGCTCGGAGGCGAATATTATTTTTGTTGAGTGTTTCTATTTCGTTGCGCAAGGTCTCGACGAGCAGCGTCATCAGGGCGGTTACTTCTACTGGCGGACGGTTCCAGTTTTCGGTCGAGAAGGCGTAAAGCGTGACGTACTCTATGCCCAAGTCTGCGGCGGCTTCTGTCACTTCGCGCACTGCTTTTACGCCGTTGCGATGCCCAAACACACGGGGTTTGCCGTGTTGTTTTGCCCATCGCCCGTTGCCGTCCATAATGACAGCGATGTGGCGAGGCAATTTTTTTAGGTCAATTTCTGACTTTAAATCCATAGAAACTTTCATCATTCTTTTTTCACTAAATTCCTACGGTTTGGGTGCGATTTTTTTTATTTCTTCCAATAAAGTAGCTTCGTCTCCGGGCGTGTATCGGCGGTGCTGATAGACGATTTGTCCAGCCGCGTCGAGCAAAAAAACTTGTGGCAAGCCGTTGAGTTCGCCGGGCATAACTTTACAAAACTCCCGATTTAGGTCATTGAACGCCGGAAAAGCCCAGTTACTTTCTTGCACTCTTTTCACAAAATTTGGGTAGTTGTGTTCAAAGTCGGTAGAAATGGCGAATAGGTTGAAGTCAGCTTCTTTTTTCCAATTTTCATAATTTTTTTTCACTGCGTCCAACTCCAATCGGCACGGAAAGCAGGTCGTGAGCCAAAACATCAGCACAGTTGGTTTGCCGTTGTTTTTGAGCAGTTGAGCCGAGTTGCTTACTTTTCCGTCGGCAGCTTTCAGCTCAATATCGTAGGGAAATTTTTTATTAATTTTGTCGGGCGTGCGAGCATTTTCGGCATTGTAATAGTGTCCGTCACCGCTTTGAGCTGCTGCGATAAGTGTTGTTTTTAGGATAAAAAAAACTAAAAATAATTTCAAGTAATATTGCACGGAGTGTAATGTTTTTAAATTTTATTCAAAAATTTTTCTAATATTTGGTTGAACTCTGCGGGTCGTTCCATCATCGGAGCGTGTCCGCATTTGTCCACAAGATGAAGCTCCGAATTTTGGATAAGCTCCTTAAATTTTTCGCCTACGGCTGGCGGCGTTACTGCGTCCTGTGCGCCCCAGATGAGCAACGTAGGTGCGGTGATTTGGTGCAGTTCTTCGCCCAGATTGTGTCGCACGGCGGATTTGGAGGTCATTATGATTCGCAGAGCTTTGCTGCGGTCGGTCGTGATGTCATAGATTTCGTCAATCAATTCTTGTGATGCAAAAGCAGGGTCGTAGAACGTATCTTGCGTTTTTTTCTTGATGTATTCGTAGTCGCCGCGCTTCGGGTAGGTGCTTCCCATTGCGCTTTCAAAAAGTCCAGAGCTGCCTGTGAGGGTCAAAGATTTGACCTTTTCAGGAAACTGTAGCGTGTAAAGCAGCGATAGATGACCGCCCAACGAATTGCCCAAAACGTGAACTTTTTCGTAGCCTTTGAAAGTCACAAATTCGCTGATGTAGTCCGTCAAGCCGCCGATAGAAAGGCTCAATATCGGCATTTCGAGTATCGGAAGTATCGGGACTATTACGTTGTATTTGCTTGAAAAATGGTTGATAATTCCTTCAAAATTGCTCAAAGCACCAAAAAGTCCGTGCAAAAGCATCAGATTTTCGGTACCGCCTTTGCTTTCAATGTATTTGAATTTACCTTCTTCGGTAATTGTTTGCTGCATTTTTTTCGTTTTAAATTGGACAAATTTCGTTTTATAACACAATAATATACATTTTATTTCAAAACAAGTGTAATTTTTTCTTTTTTTTCTAAAAATTTCTGAAAAATATATTATAAAAACAAATATTTGTGACAAATAAATATTCTTTGTAACTTTGTGCGTCGCAAACAGTTTTCGGGGTTTTGCACTATTTTCCTTGCAAGAAGGGAACACATAAACACAATACAAACACTCTACAAGCTCCGATTTTTTTTGCGCTGATAAATAGACCCGCTTTGAGATAAGCACGAAAGCACTGCTTCTGCAAAGTAAGACAAACGGGTTGAGTAGTACTTTTAACCAAAGCTTACAGTACAGAAAAGACTACTTTTCTCGGGGAGAGGATTGCGCTCAAAGGGGTTCATTCCTCTCTCATTTTTTTAGCCGCTCAATGCAGCCAACTCTTGTAGTAGTCGGGGTCTTCGATGCCTGCCGCGTGTTCCGTCATCAAGAGCGGGTGGAAAGTATCCACCATCACTGCCAGTTCCAATGTTTCTTTTTTGCCGATACTTTTTTCCACCATTCCGAGATGCGGTCCGTGCGGAATACCGCCAGGGTGCAGCGTAATCTGACCGCGTTCCACGTTTTTGCGACTCATAAAATCGCCGTCCACATAGTACAGCACTTCGTCGCTGTCAATATTGCTGTGGTTGTAGGGCGCAGGAATTGCCAACGGGTGGTAATCAAACAGGCGAGGCACGAAGGAGCAAATAACAAAATTTTTGCCCTCGAAAGTCTGATGCACTGGCGGCGGCTGATGCACACGCCCCGTGATAGGCTCGAAATCGTGGATAGAAAATGCGTACGGATACACAAAACCGTCCCAACCCACTACGTCGAAAGGGTGATTGAGGTAATGATAAGGATAAAGATTTTCTTGTTTTTTGATATAAAATAAAAAATCGCCTTGTTCGTCGTGCGTCTGGAGGTCTGTCGGTTTTCTGATGTCGCGCTCGCAGTAGGGCGAATGTTCGAGAAGCTGCCCAAAAGCGTTGCGGTAGCGTTTGGGAGGCGTGATGGGTCCGACAGATTCGATAATCAAAAGTCGGTTGTCGGGCGTATCGAACTGTATTTGATAGACCGTTCCGCGCGGCACTACCAGATAATCGCCGTACGCAAAAGCCAAATTGCCGTACATAGTTTTGAGGTTGCCACTGCCTTCGTGGATAAAAATCACTTCATCGGCATCGGCGTTTTTAAAAAAATAATTCGTCATGCTGTGACGTGGCGCAGCCAGCGATATTTTACAGTCTTGATTGACCAAAACAGGTTTGCGGCTTTTCAGGTAGTCGTCTTCGGCGGCGATGCGAAATCCTTTGAGGCTTCGGTGTTTGAGTTGTTTGTCAGAAACGGTTTGTGGTGCGACGGAAATCGGGTCGCCCACTTGCAGAATCTGTGTCGGCGGGTGCGTGTGGTAGAGCAGCGAGTAGAGGCTGTGAAAACCTTCGGTCGAAAAAAGTTCTTCTTTGTAGAGTTCGCCGTCGGGCTTTCTGAATTGTGTGTGGCGTTTGTGTGGGAACACGCCGAGCGAATGGTAGTGCATAATCGAATTATTTAAGTACGGTAAAAGTACCACGATTGCGACTATTTTTTTCTTATTGCGAAGAATATTTTTTGAAAATTATTTTAGGAATAATAATGTTGATTGGGGAAGTGGTTCAAAAACAGAAATCCCCAACAAGTCAAAAACTTGTTGGGGATTTTATTTACACTGAAAAATGTGAATTTTTAGTTTACAATCTCATGTTACGCATGGATTTTAAATTGGCTCATTTAAGCTTGATTTTGTGGTAATTTACTTGGTTTTTGTCACTTTTTTTCTTGATAAAAAAAGTAACCAAAAAAATCAAGTGCTCTGTAGAAATTCTAAAGTTTTTGCTTAAAAATCTCGTCGGCGCGCGAAAAATACTCGTCGGCTTCGCCAGACTTCAAACAGTTTTCGCTTCGCCAGACGATATTTTTGCAAAAACTTGAATTTCTACAAGGCA
>JAYUHK010000086.1:0-4921 GCA_043767025.1 Saprospiraceae bacterium
TTTTCAGACGTGCCTTGTAGAAATTCAAGTTTTTGCAAAAATATCGTCTGGCGAAGCGAAAACTGTTTGAGTCTGGCGGAGTTCCGACGAGTATTTTTCGCGTGCCGACGGGATTTTTAAGCAAAAACTTTAGAATTTTTACAGAGCACTTGATTTTTTTGGTTACTTTCTTCTCCTTCCCCTATGGGGAAGGTCGGGTTGGGGATAAAAAAATTGACAAAAACCAAGTAGATAGCTACACTATCAAACTCCAATAAGTCAATTTAAAATCCTTACATAATATCAGTTAAGTTCTTGCACTTAAATAGATGATATTTAATGTTCGACGTAATTCGTTGATTTTCAATAGTTTATGATGACTCAAAATTTAAAACTAAAAACTTATAACTACTTATTTTCGTTAAAAATATTGCTGCGCAACAGTTATTCCTTGTAAAAAATCCATTTACCCAACTCCTTGAATGTCGCTTTTTTTCCGTACATCAAGATTCCGATGCGATAAATCCTGCCCGACAGCCAAACAAAACCGTAGCAAGCGACCGCCAAAGATGCAAGCGAAAGCAAAATTTGCCACGCCGGAGGGTGAAACGCCAAGCGCGCAGGCATCACAATCGGCGAAAACAATGGAAAAATTGATGCCCAAATTGCCAAATTGCTCTGTGGCGCACGCACCGCTACAAACATAATGTAAAAAGCCAAAAGTATCGGAGTGGTCACTATTATCATCAGACTTTGCCCCTCGCCCAAGTCTTCGCCGCGCACCGATCCGAGTGCCGCAAACAAAGACGCATACAACACATAGCCGCCTACAAAATAAAGCAGAAAACAAGGCAACACAAGCGACCAACTCACGTTGCCCAACTCGTGCATGACTTGTGAAGTCATCAACTTCACGTCGTCGGGATTGAGGTCGGCAGCGTTCATATTCGCCGCCAAATCCATCTTGCCGTCCATTCCAAAAAATAAGCCGACGGCTACCCGAATCAACGGAATCAGTACCACCCAAATAGCTAATTGCGTAAGCCCCACCAAGCCGACTCCGATGATTTTGCCGAACATCAACTGGGCGGGACGGACGGACTGAATCATAATCTCGACCACTCGGCTGGTTTTTTCCTCCATCACACTTTGCATCACCATTCCGCCATACACGAACATAATCATATACATCAAAACGCCCATAAAACCACCCAAAGCCGCAGCGATGGCGTTGGTCATGGAGCTGGAATCGTCGCCTTGCGCTTTCAGAGGTTCGGGGTCAATGTCCACGCGCGTGTCGAGCGTGGCGAGTTGTTTTTCGTCCAAACGGAGGGCGGAAATTTTATATTCACGGATTTTTTCTGCTATTTTCGCTTCGATGCTGCTGCGAATATCCAAGCCCAACTGCTCGTCTGAATAATAAAAAACGGTCAGTTTTTTGCTCGCCAAATCTTTTATCGCAGGAATCAACAAAATGCCATCGTATTTTTTGGGGTCAAAATCAGCTTTCAACGACTCGAGGCTGGCATCGCTGAACGTAAAATAAAGTTTTTTGTCGTCTTTCATCGTCTGGCTCAACACTTTACTGGAGTCCGAAACGAGGATATGTTTTGCTGCATCGCCTTGATAAGACGTAATCAATCCGACTACGATAATAAACAACCCAAACACCAACGGCGTGAGCAAAGTAGCCAATATAAAAGAGCGTTTGCGCACCCTTGTCAGATATTCGCGCTGGATAATGAGCCAAAGTTTTTTCATAAAATATTTTTTTTGATTGGAATAAATTTCAAATTCAATTTTCTTTTTGATTACTCTCCCAATTTATATGGAGGAGCCAAAATCTTTATTTTTTTTCAAACCCATATTTCACAATAAATTCGTCATATTCTTGTTCAAATGTTTTTTTGCTGTGATGCTCCTCTTGATTTTTAATATAATTTCTAACTTTATCAACAACAGATAAATGGGATAAATCCCATTTCTATTGAAAAATTTGAATTGCCTTCCTATTTTGAATTACTCTCCCAATTTATATGGAGGAGCCAAAATCTTTATTTTTTTTCAAATCCATATTTCACAATAAATTCGTCATATTCTTGTTCAAATGTTTTTTTGCTGTGATGCTCCTCCTGATTTTTAATATAATTTCTAACTTTATCAACAACAGATTCTGATACGGACACTGCAAAATACTCATCTTGCCAATCAAATTTTTCAGCAATCAAATTATTTTTATTTATCCAAAAAGAAGACTCTCCTTTTATTAGTTGCACTATTTTTTGAATTGTTTGGTCAGAACACATTGAAACCAGACAATGGCAATGGTCTGAATAACCATTGATAAAATCAATAAAAATACCTTTTTCTCTCGCATTTTCTCGTATGTGATTCCATACTGTCAAGCGGATTTCTTTTGAATGTAAATAGGGAATTCTATTTTTAGTACTCCACACACAATGAATATATACTTTTAGAAATGGCATATCCACAGTTTTTTAGTAAATAAAATAAATTTTACTTTTTCATATTTTGGACGCGTTCCTAATCACCCTAAACCGTTTCATCTAACCCCTCACCTGTCGGATAAAAATTTCGTTGAGCGACGGTAGTACTTCGTGAAAAGAGCGAATCGGAACGCCTGCCGCTATGAACTGTTGCAGCGCAGAATTGGCAGTGTGCCGCTCATCAAGTCGGAGCGTGATAGAATTGTCTTTTTGGGCGACTATTTCGATATTCTCCAACGCCGCCGCAGGCAACTGACCCTCAAAAGTAAGGTTAAAAATATTTTCTTTGAACTGGTTTTTGATGTCCGCCACCGCGCCCTCCAATACATTTTTTCCTTGATTGATAAGTACGATGCGGTCGCAGATTTCCTCCACCTGCTCCATTCGGTGCGTCGAAAAAATAATACTCGTACCGTTGCGGTGCAGCTCGTCTATCTCGTCCTGAATCAAGGTAGCGTTGAGCGGGTCAAGTCCCGAAAATGGCTCGTCGAGAATCAATAATTTTGGGCGATGCACGATAGTAGCAATAAACTGGACTTTTTGCTGCATTCCCTTCGAGAGTTCCTCGATGGTCTTGTTCCACCAATCTTTGATGTCGAATTTAGTAAACCAGTGCGAAAGTTCGTGCCGAGCGGCAGCGGCGGTCATACCTTTGAGCTGCGCCAGATACATCAAGTGTTCGCCGACCTTCATTTTTTTATACAAGCCGCGCTCTTCGGGCATATAGCCGATTTTGCTGCCCGACAGCTCGCTGATAGGTTCGCCTTCCAAAAAAACTCGTCCCGAATCTGCTCTCGTAATGGTCGTGATGATGCGGATAAGCGATGTTTTGCCAGCTCCGTTGGGACCCAAAAGTCCAAAAATACTGGCTTCGGGCATCTCAAAACTCACATCGTCCACCGCTTTTTTGGCTTCATAATTTTTTACAATATGCTCTAAACGGAGTATTGGTTTCATGTGTGGATTTTTATTTACGGTAAAATTAGGTAAAATTATAAATTTCCCAGAGTTGTTTTGGAGAAAGGATTGTACTTTTTTCAAATTTTGCCATCGTAAAGTCAAGAAAATTACCTGTGATTAGATGAGGAATGTATCTAAAATAAACTACTTATTTTTTCCTCATTCCTTTTGCATCTCGCACTATTTTTATTTCTGCGTTTATTTCTTCCATTGTCATTTTTGAAAGACCTATCTGCTCTGCAAGTTCAGTACATTCCCTCAATGATTTTCGAGCAAATTCAAGATTTATTTTTTCCACAAAATCTGCGAATTTTATTTCCGCACCGTTCAGATTGTAGCGTTTCAAATCGCTCTCGCTTATTTTTACTTGAAGTGTTGGCATTTTTTTAAAGAATTTTAGATTACAAATATACTGTTTTTTTACGAAAAACAAGCGATACATTTTAGCTCAATGGCGATGGGCGTAGGCAACGAATCAATCCCAACAGTAGTACGGCAGGGCTGATGGTCAGCAAAATATTCGCCATAAATACGGTTGTAGGTCGAAAAATCGCGCTGAATATCGGTCAAAAAAACGGTCACATCTACCAAATCCTCCCACTTGGCACCGCTCGCTTCCAGCACCGCCCGCACGTTGCGAAACACCGAATGGCATTGCGCCTCAAAATCAAAAGCGGTGAAATTGCCGCTTGCAGACTGCTCCAATCCCGGCACTCCGTCCGTCGCCGCATCTCTCGGACCGATGCCCGACAGAAAAAGTAAATTGCCGACTCGCCGTGCGTGCGGATACGCGCCGACAGGTTTTGGAGCTTTGTTGGTTTCTATTTTTTGTGACATATTTTTGTTAGATAAATATTTTGGATAAAGGCTGCTGCACTACAATTCTGTAATTTCGTCGTCCGTCAAGCCAGTATATAATTTTATTTTTTCGAGCGGTTCTTCATTTTTCTTCATAGCGGTAGCGATTTCAAATGCCTGTGTTCGTTTGGCAATATCTTCGTAGATACGAATGGTTTTTCGACCCGCTTCTGCTTTTTTTGCGTCTTCCAGCACGCTTTCGCGCACGCTTTTGGACACCCTCGCCTGTTTCGTAGGTGATTTATTTTCCGCAGTATTTTTTTCTATTTTTTTGGACATCTGAAATTGCTATGAAAGTGAGTAGGTAAAAGTTAAATATTCTACTTATCCATTTGCGTTTGTTGCTTTTTTTAACTTTTCATAAGTTCTTATACTTAAATAGACGACATTTAATATTCGACATAACTCGTTGATTTTCAATAGTTTATGATGACTTAAAATTAAAAACTAAAAACTAAAAACTACTTATGATAAGTACCCGAACATATTTAGTCTTCATTAAAAGCCGACTGCTTTAGCTGTCGGACATTGGAGAATATTTGATGTTGGCATTAGCCAAATACTCGCTACGGGCAACTTATTTAGACTAAATAAAAAATCAGTTTTACAACCTGATG
>JAYUHK010000087.1:0-9453 GCA_043767025.1 Saprospiraceae bacterium
CGTCGGCGCGCGAAAAATACTCGTCGGCTCCGCCAGACTCAAACAGTTTTCGCTTCGCCAGACGATATTTTTGCAAAAACTTGAATTTCTACAAGGCACGTCCGAAAATACAGTGTCTTTAAATAAAAAGTTGCTTGAAATTTTAGTAAAAAAATTTCTTGCGTAACGTGAGTTAGCAAATAGTTTCCAAAAAGTAATTTTACTGAAATTGAAGAAAACAATACTCTATTATGTTCGGGATTGCGGATAAAATAAATCACTCATTTTTTCTTTATTCCTGTAAATGAAGCATAGAAAATAAGCGTCCCGACTGCATAAGTTGATACTATTGTAAGCAAATTAAGCGATAAAAATAAAAAAAAACACCTCCTAAAACTTGTAGAATAAAAAAATAATCGTTCCTTTGCAATAAATTATAATATCCCTTATCCATTTTTCAAATACCCGATGAATTTAAAAAGATTTTTTATACTCGCTTTTAGTTCATTGCTGGCTCTTTCGGCATTTCATTTCCACAAACAACACCACGAAAAAGAACAATTAGAAGAAGTAGAAGAATTGGAAACTCCCAATGATTATTTCTTTTTCCAGAGAAGCTATCCCGAACAGGTTTTCGCGCAAAATGCTTATTTAAAAGCTCTCCAAGCCGCAAAATCCGCTGCCGCAGAACGCAGCGACCCTCTCAACGCCAATAATATCAACTGGAAAATACAAGGTCCCGGCAATCTTGGCGCACGCGTAAACGTGGTGAAAGCGCACCCCAGCAACCCAAATATAATCTATGTCGGATTTTCAGGCGGTGGAATTTTTAAAACCACCGACGGCGGCGGCAACTGGTTTCCTATCTTTGACGAACAAGCCTACCTATCGGTAAGCGATATTGTTTTGGACCCGCAAAATCCCGAAATCGTTTATGTAGGCACTGGCGATGTTAATATTTCAGGCTATCCATTTATCGGCAACGGCGTTTTTAGAAGCAATAACGGCGGTCAAAACTGGACGAATCTGGGCTTGAGCGACCAAAAAATTATATCAAAAATTACGATTGACCCCTCCAACAGCAATATTTTATACGCCGCTTGCATGGGCAATCCTTTCGTGAGAGATAACAAACGAGGCGTTTACAAATCAATCAATAAAGGCGCGACGTGGTCGCAAGTGCTGTTTATTTCTACCCAAACTGGCGTGGTGGATTTGCTGCAAGACCCCAACCAACCCAACACGCTCTACGCCGCAGGTTGGGACAGAATCCGCAACAACGCCGAATCTGTACTTTCGGGGACAGGAGCAAAAATCTACAAAACCACAGACGGCGGCAGCAACTGGACTGTTCTCGGCGGCGGATTACCGACCGACGCGCAAAGTCGGATAGGCTTGGCAATGTCCAAACAAACACCCAATACTATTTTTGCCGAATATGTGGGAGTGAATTTGCAACTCAATGGTATCTACAAAACCACAGACGGCGGCAATAATTTCAGCACAATTCCAACTTCTTCTGTTCTGAACGGTTTGAGCGGCGACGCACTCGGCGGTATGGGTTGGTATTTTGGAAAAATTTGGGTCAATCCCACCAACGACAACGATATAATGGTAGCCGGCGTAGATTTGTGGCGCACCCAAAACGGCGGCAACAACTGGTCAATAGAAGCCAGCTCCACAGTAGAAACTGACATTCATGCGGACAAACACGCATTGGATTTTTTGCCCAACGGAAATATTTTGTTAGGCACTGACGGCGGTTTGTACCTGCATAATGTAGCAAACAATAGTTGGCAAGATGTGGAAAATATCCCCACTACGCAGTTTTACAGGGTCGCCTACAACCCTCACAATCCGAATATGTACTACGGCGGAGCGCAAGACAACGGCACTTCGCGCGGCAGCTCAAGCGAACCTAATAACTGGAACAGAATTTATGGTGCGGACGGTTTTCAGCCCGCTTTTCACTCCATTATTCCCGAAAAATTTTATGTGGAAACGCAAAACGGTAACATCGCAGTGACGACCGACAACGGCGCAAGTTGGAACTCAGCCACCAACGGACTGCTTTCAAGTGACCGCCGAAATTGGGATATGCCTTACCTGATTAGCACTCACAATCCCGATAAAATGTATTGCGGTACCTATCGCCTCTACAAAAGCGTGTCTGCTAACACACCCAACTGGGTCAGTAAAAGTGCCGACCTTACCGACGGCGTTTTGACGGAAGACCGATTCCACAACATCACCACCATCGCCGAGTCGCCGATTGACTCCAATCAGTTGCTCGTTGGGACGAGCGATGCCAATGTTTGGCGCACCGACAACGGCGGCGCGACTTGGACTAACATCACGGCAGGCTTGCCCAATCGCTACATCACGTCCGTAAAATCTTCGCAAACCAACTCCAACTCCGTCTTTGTGGCGCAGTCTGGCTACCGCGACAATGATGTCACTCCTCACATATTCAAGTCCGACAACAAAGGTGGAGTTTGGAAATCCATCAGTGGCGACTTGCCCAATTTGGCGGTCAATGACTTGCTGGTATTACCGAACAGCAAAGATTCTGTGATTTTTGCAGCCACCGACGGCGGCGTTTATGCCACGTCCAATGCTGGTGTAAATTGGCAGCGTTTGGGAAAAAATATGCCTTTCATTCCTGTCTATGACATAGACCTCAATGTGGCGAAAAACGAAATTATCGCAGGTACTTTTGCGCGCTCCATTATGACTTTTCCGATTGATTCTTTGAATATTAATGTGGCGGTCGCCAAAATTAATTTGAGTGGATTGACATACAAACAAAATGGAATTGGAGTCGAAAATGTCACCATAGCTTTAGACCCCCAATCGAATATTATAAATACCGATGCGAGCGGAATATACAATTTTTTTGGGCTTAATAAAGGAATTTCTACCACCATCACGCCCTACAAAAATACAGAAATCGTCAATGGTGTGACCACTTTTGACATGGTTTTGGCTCGAAAACATATTCTCGGAGTAGAGCTTTTGGCTTCTCCTTACCAACAAATTGCCGCCGATGTAAATAAAAGCGGCACGATAACTACCTTTGATTTGGTAGAAATGCGGAAAGTGATTTTGCGGATACAAGATACTTTTCCCAACAATACCTCCTGGCGGTTCGTACCTGTGAGCTATATTTTTGTAGATCCAAGCAATGCTTTTTTGGACTTTTTTCCTGAATCTATTACTAAAAACACGCTTGCTGCGAATACCGTTAATGAAAACTTTATCGCCATTAAAATTGGCGACGTGAATGATAGTGCGTTGGGAATGGGAAATTTTGGCAACGACCCAACCGAAAGAAGCAGCGAAACGCTCCAACTTTTTTATCCCGAATTTGAATACACGGCGGGCGAAATTATCTCGTTGCCTGTGCAAGGAAAATCGGGTACGCAGGACGTTCAGGGATTTCAATTCAGTCTGAAATTTGATGCGCAACGATTTGATTATCTTGGGTTGGACAAAGAAAATACGGTAATCAACGATTTTTCGGAAGAAAATATCGGTGTCAGCTACGCTAAACAGGGGATTTTGACATTTAGTTGGGACGGATTGGTTCCGTCATCGACGAGAGGCGATTGGTTCAAACTAAAATTCAGAGCTAAAAAATCGGGCAACACGCGCCAAAACTGGTCGCTTAATTCTGACTTCACACAGGCAGAAGGTTATGATTCTGTGGCAAAAAAAATGTCCATCACCTTGACTTCACAGAGTAAAAGTTCAGTTTCGGACTGGTCTTTTACTGCTAATCCGTTCCAAACCCAAACTACGCTCCAACTTAATCTGACGACTTCGGCAACACTCGAAGTAGAATTATTCACATTGGACGGTAAAAAATGCTTTGCCGAAAACAGGAATTTCGCTGCGGGCTTCCAAGAAATTAATATTTCCGACAGCCGTATTCCCAAAGGAATTTTGCTGTATCAAATTTTTGAAAACGGCAAAAAAATTGGAGTCGGAAAATTGTTAAAAATGTAACAAAAATCATTTTTTTTATAAAAAAAGCCTTTTGAACCGCGCGTTCAGAAGGCTTTTTCGTTTTTTAGATACTCGTGCAACCTTTTTACACGTTTCCGTACCAACACTATTAAATATCAAAAGAAAGCAAAACCAACAAAAATAATTTGGCATTGAGTTGGAAAAATCAAAGTGAGGCAGAATGGGCAAAAGCCTGTGCAAATGGCGACAGAGAAGCCAGCAAAGCACTCTACGAAACTCATAAAGCGATGCTTTTTGGCGTTTGTCTGAGATATTCCTACGCCCGCTCGGAGGCGGAAGACGTGCTGCAAGAAGGATTTATAAAGATTTTCAGGGACATCAGCCAGTGGCGAGGCGAAGGTGCATTAGGAGCTTGGTTGAGAAAAGTAGTACTGAATGTAGCTCTTGGACATTTGAGAAAAGCCATGTCACAATCAAACCTAAAAACGATAGAATTTGAACAATCTCACGATAACTTGAGCGTAGAACCCGAAGAATTTTGGGAACCCAACGCCACAGGAGTCGTAAAATTAATGAATGAACTGCCCACAGGATACCGAATCGTACTCAACTTATATGTGATAGAAGAATATTCGCACGAAGAAATATCCAAAGAATTAGGCATTTCTATCGGCACTTCCAAATCGCAACTTTCGCGCGCAAAAGACTTGCTTCGCAAAAAAATGGAAACCGCACTAACTAACTAAATAAAATTCAGACGATGGAAAATAATTACAATCAAGATAAATTCGAGGATTTTCTCAAAAAAACCCTCAAAAACTATGAGGAAAATCCCTCCAACGCGTTGTGGGATAAGATTGACGCTTCGACGGCGTGGCAAAAACCACCCGCTAATCTGTCTATTTTTTCTAAAAAAATAATTTTTATGACTTCTGTGGCGGCAGCTTCGATGCTGGCGATAGGTCTGTTTATGTTTCAGCAGTCCAAAACTATCGCACAGTTGCAGACGGACTTGGCTACCCAAAAGACGAATTTAGAGCGCGTAGAAACCGAACAAAAGTCGTCAGAAAATAAGTTGGAAAACATAAAAATCACTCCGAACAGCATAGAGAAAATAAACGTAAAACCAATCGAAAAAACGAATGTGGAGCAACTTGCGTCCAACGCTAATATGACTAAAAAGTCGAGCGTTCAAAGTACAATGTTGAATAAGACAAATTTTAACGCTGTCACAAATTATAAAAATAATGTAGAAAAAAATATCCGTTCTACTGATGCCAAACCTATTGAGTCGAACTCTAACGCTGTAGTAAATGGACAAATAATTGAGTCAAAAAAAGAAAATATTTTAAATAATCAACTGACTGTCAATAGTTTGACACAAAATGAAGTTCAAAATAAGCTCGTAATAATCGCAGCAGAAAAAGTAGAAGAAAGGAAAAATGAAGTTATTAATTTTTTACAAAAAATAAATAACGCTGAAATAGTAAATACAGACAAAAAAAGTCCTGAACTTGATATTCAAAAAATTATTCACCCAGTTTCGCAAGTTTTTAAAAGGCAAAATTGGTATGTGGGCGTGCAATCGCAAATTGGCGACCGCTACTTTGACAAAAAAGATTCTGGTCGTCACCATCAAAATAATCAAGTCGAAAACAGACCCGATGACATGGGTTCATTTTTTAGTTACGGCGTGACAGTAGGAAAAAATCTTGGCAAAAACTGGTCGCTCGAAAGTGGTTTGGAGCTGCTTAATTTTCAACATTCGGCATCTAACAATCCAAAATTGAACTTCCGCGAGCCACACGGAAATGGACAACACGGCGGCGGCGGTCGTGGCGACGACGACGATTTTGAAGATATTTCTTACAATATAGCCTCAAGCGCAGGCGACGCAAAAGTAACCATACGAGTGAATCAAACAGATACATCTGTGCAGCTTCCAAAAAATACGCCTATTGATATTCAGGTAGTTACGCAAGAATTGGAACGAAAATTGTCAATTCCTTTGACTGCAAAATACCGCTTCGGAGTCGGGCAATTCCACTTTTTTGCACTCGCTGGTCTTTCATTGGATTGCTCTATCTCAAGAAACTTAAACGTATCCGCCGCGCAGTCAAACTCTAATTTTTTTGAAACCAACCATAAAGAAAAAACGGAAGTCGTGTTCAGCAGCAACCAACCTTTTGCAGCGAGTTACCGACTCGGATTGGGCGTAGAATGGAAATTTATGAAAAACTATTCGGTCGAATTTACTGCCAACCGCAGAGAGGATTTGTTGAGGTTCGATGCCGCCAATACCAGCCGTAGAGGTTCTCAAATCATGTCGGCAGGTTTGAGTTTGAAATATTTTTTATAAAAAAATATTTTCCATGCAACCTAAAATCTAACTTTTGTACCAATACAGAAAACAACAATTAATTAAAAAAAGTCAGCTGTTTATGACAAAAGATATTTACAGATATATCAATAATTATTTATTCACAGAAAAATCAATTTTTTAAAAAAATGAAAAAATTAATTCTCGGAGTGTTCGCACTCGGCTTGCTATTTTTCGTAGCTTGCCAAAAAGAAAGTTCCCCGTTTGTAAGCACTGCCGCAGCAGACCAAATCCAAAACGACGTCAGCCAACGCGTGATAAAATCAACAGAATTGCCCGCTTCTGCGATTGCAGTTTTGAAAGCTGATTATCCGGGCGTGGGCATCGAGGCGGCTTACAAATCAACCAACGGGTATTCGGTAGAATTAAAAAATGACTTCGTTGTCGTTTTTGACTCTAAAGGAGAGCACCTGAACGCAGGTCGCAAAAGAAATCCTTGTTTGGAAGGTGATACGGTTGCGGTATCTTCGCTTCCAGCAGCAGTCGCAGCCTACGTAACGGCTAATTATGCAGGCGCAAACATCGTCCGCGCTACCAAAAAAGCGGACGGCTCTTACGCAGTAAAAATCGACAGCCCCAAAAAGGTTTTGATTTTTAATGCAAATGGCACTTTTGCGAACGATTGTACGCCTCCACCACCAATGCACCACCACCATGATACTTTGGAAATGGGCGGTCACGACTCACTCGACCATCACGGAAATGACACATTGGACCATCATGGAAATGACTCTATCCCGCACGGCGGCGGCGGTCACGGACACGGCGGCGATAACGACTCTATCCCCGACGGTCACGGCGGCGGAATAGATAACGATTCTATCCCACACGGCGGCGGAGGTCATGGCGGCAACGGCGGTGGTCACGACGGCGACGGTGATGGTCACGGACACGGACACCATTAATCGTCTGATAAGATATTTTAGTTTTAGTTAAGGACTGAAGAAAAAATAAGGTACTGTAAGAAAAAATCAGTATTTTATTTTAGATACATTCTTAAGTTATATTTGAACAATAATTTTAAGTGTTACGGAAACGCATCTGGTGGTAAACTACTGGCGCGCTTGCGTAGCACTTTTTTAAAACTCCTTTTTTATGAAAAATTATCTTTTATTGGTGACAGTTTTGACTGTATTGTCACTCAACAGCAACGTTGCGCAAGCGCAACAAACAGAAATGCCGTCCGTTTTCGGCTATCAAGTACCCAAAACAGATACATCTGTTCATCACTGGCGACCCGCTTACTTGAGGTTGGGCGTTGTAGGCGGCGCAAGCACTTCCTTCAACGGAGGCGAAGCCAACGGATTCGGCGGATTGCGCGCAGAAATCGGGCTTAGCAACCGCTTCTCCATCGCCGCAGACTTCCGCAATGCCCGCTCCGAAGACAGCCTCCACATCGTCCCACAATTTGGGCTTTCTGCTCGCTACGTCGTCCAACAATCCAATAGATTACAGACTTATGTAGGCTTGGGTTGGGGATTGGGCGGCTCTGGCGGCGGCAAAAACGGCGGCGGCGACAGAAAAGGTCGCAACCAAATCGACAACGATTCGCTCAAAGTAGAAAGAGTAGATGGCAACGAAAAAATACAAAACTTCGTAACCGCACAGTTGGGCGTAAATTATTTGTTGGCTCGCCGATTGATTCTTCACGCAGAGGTGAGTTATTACTTGCCCGTCGGAGGCTCCAACTTGCCTACTCCTAATAATGGTGGTTTGATGGCGCAAGTCGGTCTGGCGTACCAGCTTGGTAGAAAAAAATAACTATCTTTGTATTTGTTACCACCAACCAAAATATTGGCGAAATATTTCGTCAATATTTTGGTTAGTAGTAATTTTCTACAATAAAATAAATTTAAAATAAGTACTTACACTCGAATAGATGACATTTAATATTCGACATAAATCGTTGATTTTCAATAGTTTATGATGACTTAAAATTAAAAACTAAAAACTTAAAACTGTTTAAATACTTGTGCATAATTACTTTCGTTTAAAAATCCCGAAGGGATTAAATGTTTATAAAAGACAAATCCCATATATCTGCGACCCCTTCGGGGTCGGACGCGATGTACCATATATTTTTCTATAAATGTTTGATGCCGTTGGCATCAGGTTGTAAAACTGCTTTTTTACTTAGCTTGAATAAATTGCCCGTAGCGAATATTTGGCTAAAGCCAACATCAAATATTATCCATTGTCCGAGAGCTAAAACAGTCGGCTTTTAATGAAAACTAAATATGCTCATATTCTTACACTCGAATAGATGACATTTAATATTCGACATAAATCGTTGATTTTCAACAGTTTATGATGACTTAAAATTAAAAACTAAAAACTATTTATGAAATTAGTACTAACAATTTCTTCTCTTTTAGTGGTGTGTATTTGCAACAATGCAACTGCGCAGACGAAACCAAAACCTTTAACAGGAAAAGTATCTTTAGAAAAGTTATCGAATAAAGCAAAAGATTATATAGCCGAAAATTACAAGGGCTATAAAATAAAAAAGGCTGAATACGACCCATTATGTTCGGGTGGAGATGCTATAGACGTTTCAATAACTAAACAAAAAAGCAAGACATATTCGCTAATTTTTTTATTGGACGGAACATTCATTCAACAAGAAACCGATGTTCCTTTTTCTGAAGCACCAATAGAAATTGGGAAGGCTCTGAAAATAAAATATGCAGATTATACTTACTCGAAACAAATCGAAAAATTACAATTAGCGGACAAAAGTATTCAATATCTTGTTGATATTTCAAAAGGCTTTGTGAGTAAAGAAGTAATATTTGATGCTCAAGGAGTAGTAATTTGCGAAAATTGATAAAGACACAGAGATATGCTAATAATAATAAGAGTTTGATGAAGAAGAGGCAGAAGTGTTATCATCAATATTTGGAATTTGCGCTAAACTAAATATTTATACTTCTATCAACTCCAAACCAGAATTTAATTTAGAAATGTTAAAATCTCACGTTATGCAAAGAAACTTTTTTACTAAAATTTCAGACGGCATTTATTCGATGTGACTGTATTTTCAGACGTGCCTTGTAGAAATTCAAGTTTTTGCAAAAATATCGTCTGGCGAAGCGAAAACTGTTTGAAGTCTGGCGAAGCCGACG
>JAYUHK010000088.1:0-29301 GCA_043767025.1 Saprospiraceae bacterium
TTAATTTATAATTATTAAATTGCAACTAAACATTTGATAATCAGTATTTTGCAGCTAAAAAGCTTTGCAAAAGGTCTAATATTTCTTTATCACTATTGAGTATTCTTTGAACGGAAATAAACCCTTTTTTGTCAAAAAGCCCATTAGTATGTTTCCGAATTTTTCTGACTAACTTTTGTGCGTGTAAGGCGACATAAGCAAATCGACAAATTTTTAGAAAAAAATCACTTAGGGCATGTGATTTTGATTCTTGAATAAGCAAAGTATGTTTCAGTAATTTGAAAAACTGCTCTATACTTGTTCTTTGAAACCAATGTCTGCGCAATGTTTTGGCGTGTATATTTTTATTTGTACTATATATGACACTCACTTTTTTTGAATCCTTGAGTCGAAAAGCTAAAAAAGTAACTATTCGGTTTTGAGAACTATATTTAGCTCTAAACCGAATAAAAAATGGTTCAGAACTATTTTTTTGATGTTCTTGTTCGGCAATTAGAAAAATTTTGTCTATCCATTCACGGATTTTTAGTCGCTTTACGCTGCCATTTGCTTGTTCAATTTCTATAAAATGTGCTTTATTAGGCACGCTTATATAATCAAGTTTCGCATCAGCACATTCATTTGACAAATCAACATCATTGTAGCCGCTGTCACAACTGAAATTAATTTTTGGAATAGAAACGCCTTTTTTAGTTGCTTTTTCGATGAATTTTTTCCACTTTTTTACTAATTTTTGTGCAACTTGTGTAGATTTCTCTACTTCTTTGATTGTTTCGGTCGCTTTTTTTACAAAATCAAAATACATTGGATAAAAAACACCGTCGATATTTAAGCCAAATGTGACTATTTTAAGACCATAAACGACTCGACCGCATTGTCCGCTAAAAAATCTGCCGAAACAGTTAGCAAAATTTTCGAGTATTTTTTCGTTCCCGAGCCAAGTCTTGAAAATACTATCATCAAGTACCGCCGTGACTAAAGAGCGCGACCAACAAGAACTATCTTTTTTACACATTTCACTCAGTTGAGTGAGTACTTGTTGCTCAAATATTTCGCCAAATATTGTTTGTAATGAATTGACTGTTAGCCTTTTACATAATTTTTTGTAACAAATTTGATTGTTGTTGCTTTTGATTTCAAACTTTGACAGTATGCTGTGCAACGTTGGCAGACCTACAATTTGTCCAAGGAAAAACACAGATAATAATTTACGTAACTGACCTAATTCTTTGGGCGAAAGTGCAAAATCGCAAAGTGATGTCTGTACGACATCGAAAACACATAAATCAGCCGTAAAGTCATTAGAAAAATATTTTTTTACGATTTTTGATACGACTTTGCTAAAGTTTTTTTATCATTGTATTAATTGTTGTAATTAGTTAATGTTGTTTTGCAAGTACAAACATAACCTTTTGCAACGATATTCGGTCACAATCTTTTGATTTTCAAGCGGTTGTGACCATTTTAATAATTACAAGTTAATTTGAACGTCCTCGACGGGCGCGAAATCACGGTAACGCCCAACCCTGCCAGCGACGAGTTTTCGCTCCGCATGGTAGCGAGCGGCGACTATGTGCTGCGCGTCTATGATGCCTTGGGCAGACTCCAACACCAACAGACTGCCGATGCCGATGGTTCGCTGCGCATCAACAGCCGCGGCTGGCAAAGCGGCATCTACTTGCTCGACCTCACCGAGCGCGGCAAGATGCTGCACTGGAAAGGCAGAGTGGTCATACAGCAAGCCGAATAAACCGCTTCGCAAAGATTTTGTAAATGCAATGTAGAAAAAATAAAAGTTCTCCGTCCGTCGAAAATGCGAGCAGGGAACTTTTCTTTTTTTGCGTGGTAAAAGCCTCAAAAAATACCGTCTTTTTTTCTACTTTTGCAAAGTATTTACTCTTGGGGACGAAGAAAAAATTAGATAATTTGTTACAAACTTTACATTCCCTCACCACTACATTACGCTTATTTTATGCTCAAATCAAAAATCCAGCAGCTCGCCGCCGAGTATTTAGAAGATATTATCGCAATCCGCCGCCACATTCACGCCAATCCAGAGCTTTCTTTTGAGGAGGTCAATACGGGTATTTTCATTGCGCAGCAACTCAAAAAGTACGGCATCGCACACAGCACAGGCTGGGCAGGCAACGGCGTGGTAGCTATTTTGGAGGGAAAAAATCCACACAAAAAAGTGCTTGCGCTGCGCGCCGATATGGACGCGTTGCCTATCTTGGAGGCAAATAACGTTTCCTATAAGTCTAATAATCAAGGAGTTATGCACGCTTGCGGTCACGATGTGCATACCGCATCGCTGCTCGGAGCGGCGCGCATCTTGCACGCGCTGCGCAACGAGTGGGAAGGGACGATAAAGCTAATCTTCCAGCCCGCCGAAGAAAAAATGCCCGGCGGCGCGTCTATCCTTATCAAAGAAGGCGTGTTACAAAATCCTGCGCCTGCGGCAATGCTGGGGCAGCATGTCCACCCGTCGCTGCCGACGGGGAAAGTAGGCTTTCGGGCGGGACTTTTTATGGCTTCGGCGGACGAAATCTACATCACCGTGAAAGGAAAAGGCGGACACGGCGCGATGCCCGAACTCAACATCGACGCGGTGCTGATAGCCGCCCACACGCTGGTCGCACTCCAACAAATCGTCAGTCGGCGCGCCAATCCGACCATACCGACGGTGTTGAGTTTTGGAAAAATAAACTCGGTCGGCGGTGCTACCAATGTGCTACCCAATGAGGTCAAAATAGAAGGAACTTTTCGGACTATGGACGAGGTTTGGCGCAAAGAAGCCCTCCAACTGATACAAAAAATGGCGCAACTGACGGCGCAAAGCATGGGCGGCGAGTGTGAAGTAAACATAGTAGCGGGCTATCCTTTTTTGGTCAATGACGAGTCGCTCACGGAGCGAAGTCGCCGCCGTGCGGAGGATTATTTGGGGGCAGAGAGCGTCGTCAAGCTACCGATGCGCATGACGGCGGAAGACTTTGCGTACTACTCACAGCTCGTTCCCGCTTGCTTTTATCGCATCGGAACGGCAGCTTTGGACGGCTCAAAAAGCAGTCCCGTCCACACCGATACGTTTGACATTGACGAGTCCGCGCTCCAAGTCGGAGCGGGTTTGATGGCTTGGCTGGCAGTGAGTGAGCTGTCAGATGTGGGATAAAACGCTTTTCCAAGTCGTTACTTTTGCCGCCCGAAAGCGATTTCTAAAAGTTCCAAAAATTCGTCGCGGCGGCGGCGAGCGATGGGCAAATCCTTTCCGTCGGTGAGCCGAATCATACCGCCGTCGGTTTTGAGATATTCGCTCACAAAATCCATATTGATGACGTAGCCTTTGTGGATTCTGAAAAAGAATTGCTCTTTGAGCATCTCGTCGAAGTCGCCGATTTGTTTGCTGACGAGCAGCATTTTTTGGTTAAAAAAATGAACTTTTGTGTAGTTGCCTTCTGCTTCAAAATGGGTAATATTATCCAATGATTTGATGTGGAAGCCGTCGCCAGAAGGCAGTGCGATTTTGCGATTGCGGGTAGGCGATTGGATATTTTTCATCATATCACTCATCAATTTCAGTCGCTGCTGGTCTTCGGATTTGTTGCTGTTGCCCCCGCTTATTTTCTGGATTACCGCCACGACTTCTTGCTCGTCAATCGGTTTGAGAAGATAATCCAATGCACTGAATTTGAACGCATTGACGGCATATTTGTCGTAGGCGGTCGTGAAGACCAATTTAAAGTTGGGATTTTCGATATTTTCCATCATTTTAAAACCATTCATGACGGGCATTTCGATGTCCAAAAAAACCAAATCAGGCTGGAGGGTCTGAATGGCGAGCAATCCTTCCTCGCCATTGTTGGCAGTGCCTACGATACTGACTTCGGGGCAGTACGTTTCGAGTATCACGCGCATGGTGGTGATACATTTATTTTCGTCGTCTATGAGGATAGTCTTAATCATAATCTATTGGAATTGAAATAGTTACACGAGTTCCGCACGAGTTTTCTTCGGCATCGAAAAGGTCTTTGGTGGCTACTTGGGCGTGTGTATCGTAATGTTTGTTGATAAGTTGAATCCGCTCGGACGTGATGAGCGTCCCAAAAGATTTGTGTTTATTGGCGGTTTTGCTGCTCATTTCGGTGGATTTTTTTCTCCCTACGCCGTTGTCTTCCACTTCTATTTGGAGCAAATGCTCGTCTGCCATGAAAGCTCGCAGGCTTAGTTTGGGCTTGCCGCCAGTTTGGTGCATCAGTCCGTGCCAGATGGCGTTTTCGATGTACGGCTGGACGAGCATCGGCGGTATTTCGATAAAGTCGGTTTCCAACTCTGCCTGAATCTCAATCTGGTAAGTAAATTTTTCTTCAAAACGCATTTTCTCCATTTCGATGTAAAGCTCCAGAGTTTCTAACTCTTTTTTGAGCGAAATTTTTTCCATTCGCGACGAGTCCAGCACACCTCGAATGAGTTTTGAAAATTTCGTAATATACATCGAAGCGGTCGCCGTGTCGTTGGTCAGCACATAACTTTTGATAGAATTTAGCACATTGAATATAAAATGCGGGTTCATCTGCGATTTGAGTGCGTTCATCTCCGACTCTGCCATTTGCTTCGCAAAGAGGGCTTTTGTTTCTCGCAGCTCGGATTCTTTTTGGCGCGTTTCGTTTTGCGCCCAGACCACTCGCAGCCTCTGGAAAGTAATCAAACCCAACAATCCGCCAAGAGCGATGAAACAAAGCAAACGAAACCACCACGTTTCGTACCAGCCTGCTGCCACATAAATCGTGAGCGGCACACAGTTTTCTATCTGATTTTTTTCTCTCAATCGGAACGAATAACTGCCTTTCGGCACATTGACGTAGCGCACTTCACCGACTGCGCTGCTCGTCCAATCTTCGTCGTAACCTTCTAATTTATACTCGTAAATGAGCGGCGCAGCCCCAAAATTGATGCCGCTAAAATAGACCGTAAAAGTATTTTCAGCCTTCGGAAAAGTATAAACTGCGGCACTTTTCAGCGGAATTTCGTAGCGAACCCGTCCCGAATTACTGACCAATCTGTGAATGTAGAGCGAATGTGGCTCTGTGGCAAATTCTTTTTTGGTCGGTTTGGTGTCTATTTCTAAAATACCTTCGCTACCTCCCAACAATATTTTTCCGTCTTTTTGAAAAAGAATATTGCCCGCCGTGGGTTTCTGAAAACCCAATTCTTTGGCACTCATCAATAAGTTTTTTTGGTGCGTCGAAGAATTTACGAAGTAATAGCCGCTGTCCTCACAGAGCAGCAAATCTCCCGAATCCAACATTATACTCAATTTGTTGCTCTCTGCTTTGGGTTCTTTCAAAAAAGGAGCAAGCGACAAATCTCTCTTGGCGCACCAAAAATCACCTTTTTGGTAAGATATAAAAAAAGTATCCGCCGACACATCTTGCACAGAAGCATACATATCATCGAGCCATTGTTGGTGTGTGACTTCATATTTCTCATTTATTTTTACTATCCGCACCAGCAATACGCCGTATTCGGGCATAGCAAAATAGCATTTTTGACGCGCGTCGTAGGAAATAGACTTGGTGGAGTTGCTGGCAAGTTTTGAAAAACTGCGTACTTCTGCACACTTCCACCGCTTGTTTTCTTGCTTCAAAAGATACAGTTTTCGCTCTGCCGCCACCATCAGTTCGTTGTCGTGGGGATTGAAAGCGAGAGCTTCTATGTGTATTTCTTTGGGTAAAAAACCGCTTAAATCTTCCCGAGTGTGACTTTTTTTATTGTATGAAAATAAATGAGTCGCATCGCCCCAATAAAAAATATTTTGACCAGAATTTGTGACCGCACAAATTGGCTTGCTTTTCGATACATCATTTATTTTCGTCAGGTCTTGTTGTGTCGGCACTGCGCGTTTTGCTACAAGGTCGTACATCATAAAAGGCTTTTTTTTGTCGGACAAAGTGAGCAAAACATACCGCTCGTCCCATTGCTGTATCTGCTGGACGGCGTTGCTCGTATTGAGTGCGATGGCTTCCTGTTTGGAAAATAATTTTTGGAACGGTCGCTTACTCAAATCCGCTATATCCCAGCCTTGTGGCGTATTCAGAAGTAAAAATTGGTCGCTGATAGTCGCCAACACTCGAGTATGGTCAGAAGCCAACGAAGTCGGCACAAAATCGGAATGGACATCGTGCTGTATGAATTGTTGTGTTTTTTTATCAAACAAAAACAAGCCATTGTCTTCGGTCGTGACGGCGAGCAAACCATTTGGAGCGTTTTTGAGCTGTGAAATATTGAGGACTTTTTCTTTCCCAAATGTATCAAAAATTTTAAATTTTTTACTTTTTGTGTTGAATAAAATAACTCCAATATGACTGCCGAGCCAGACATTTTCGGCATCTTCGGCGCATATTCGCCACCAAATAACTGCTTTCGGAAAAGCTGGATTGTGTCCATCAAAAAAACGCTCTACCTGCTGCAAGGTATCGGTCGCGCTACTCATAAAACCTACTCGAATGCCCGAACCAATATTCATTCCGACGACCCACGTAGTATCGGAATTTATTTTTTTTGGCAAAAAAACCGCTTGCTCAAAAAGCTGATTGCTAAAATCAATATATTTTTGGCTTCCGATGTCATAGATTCGGTGGTCACATTTTTGCCCAGCTTCAAAGATATATAAGCGATTTTTGGAATCACAATGTGTCAAAAAACTAAAGCTCGCGCTGTTGGTTTTCGCCGCTCCGTGCCGCTCAAAAGTATTACTTTTTTCATTGAATCTGGCAAAACCTGCGTCCGTCCCGACCCAAAAATTTCCTTTGGCATCTTCCAACATATTGACGATAGAGCTGCTCGGCAATGAGCTGCTGTTGCTTTCTTCATGCTTAAAAACGTAGTATTCCCTGCCGTCCCAGCGAGTCAAACCCTGCGGCGTGGCTGCCCACAAAAAGCCGTTTTTACTCTGAAAAACATTAAAAGACAACATTGCGTTGGGAATATCTTGCTCCGTAAAATGCCTAAATAGCAGATTGGAGCTGAATGAATAGTTACGTTCATAAAGCGGAATATCCTGTGCTTTTATTTCAAAAACCCAAATAAAACAAATCGTAATTATAAAAAAAAATATTTTTATTCTCATCTCCAAATCATACAGCAGTAAGTAGTAAACTGTTTTTGATACAAAATTTAGTCGCGGGCTTCATTCCGCCAAAAGGAAATACTTGTGACGACAATATACGAAAAAAGATATTTTTTCCCTCTTTTTTTTGACAAAATACTTACGCCACTGTATAAAAGTACTGTTTGACAGTTTGAACGGTAAAACTGGCTGTTGAAAGCTCATTGTATCCCAACTTCATCGTTTTTAAGCGATTAAATTGCGTATTTACCGTTCATACATTCATACACGCCGTTCCTACATTTTTTAAAAATTTACTTTTTATCTCTCGCATCTTTGTTCTGTCAAATGAAAACATTAAAAACATTAAAATTTTACAAAAATGAAAAAATCAAACCTTCTCTTATTCGCCGCACTCTTTTGCGGTATCTTCTTTTTTGCTTGCAAAAAAGACTCCAACACAGGCAGCACCAACACCAATGCCTGCCGCATCACAAGAGATGACGATGCGGATTTTACAACAGGACAAGTCATATCCACTTCAGGTACGATTTACAAATACGATAGCCAAAAACGACTTATTTCGAGTCAAGGAGCGACCAGTTCCGCCCCCGAGATTACGTACACTTACACGGGCAATAAAATATTTATTAACGACCAAGTACTGGGCAACGGACACGTGGATACTGCCGTCGTAGATGCCAACAACAATATTTTGGAATTTCGTGGATACGATGGATTTCGTATAGATAAATATTCTTATGACTCGAATGGGCGAATGACCAGAAAAACAGACCAATTCAAAAACTACGATATTGTTACCTATGATGCGTCCAACAACCTTATTAAGATAGAAGGTTTCGACGAGTCGAATGTTTCTCAAGGCACGGTTACTTACGAATATGCTGCCGACAACGGCTTGTTTGCGTCTTCCAATTCAGACCTTGATATTGCGCCTTACAAAACTGGGAAAGTAAATAATAAAGTGCCAAGCGGGAGTTCAATTTCCAATTTTGGTACCGCTAAAATCACTACAATTTCCAAAAATTCTAACAATTATGTCACCGATTACAAAGTAGCGGTGACTGCTACTGGCACAGGAACCGTAACCCAAAGCAGGTCGAAACTAACTTACGAATGTAATTAATTTTTTTGTGTAAACTATTAGGAACGTGCCTGAAAGAAGACGCTCTTTTTTTTCTGCGAAAATTCGAGTGTTTTCTTTTTTGTTTGTTCATTTATTAACTTTTTAACCCATCATTAAACATGAGAAAAATCAAATTCTTATTCAGCTTGCTCTTCCTTTTGGGAATGATGCAACAACTCGGAGCGCAAAACACGCCCCAAAAGTTCAACTACCAAGCTGTGGCGCGCAACGCCGCAGGCGCAGTGCTGGCAAACCAAGCCATCGGACTAAAAATTAGTCTTTTAGACGGCTCTGCCACAGGCACTGTCCAATATGCGGAAACGCACAACGTGACGACCAACGCCTTTGGTTTGTTCAACGTAGCTATCGGCAGCGGCACGGTGTCGAGCGGCTCTATGGCTGGCGTGACGTGGAGCGCGGGCAACAAATTCATCAAATCTGAATTTGACCCTGCGGGCGGCACTGCCTACACACTGGCAGGAATGTCCGAACTGCTCAGCGTTCCGTATGCTATGTACGCACAGGCATCGGCGACAGGCGGTGCGACTGGACCAATCGGACCCGCTGGACCGCAAGGACCTCCGGGAGCAGCTGGCTCTGCTGGCGCAACAGGCGCGCAAGGACCTCCAGGAACTGGTTCAGGTACGACCTACACAGGCGGCGCAGGCATCAGCATCTCTGGCGCAGGAGTTATTTCGGCGACCGATAACTCGGCGACCAACGAAATACAAGCCTTATCAATCAACGGAAACCAACTGACGTTAAGCAACGGCGGTGGTAACGTCACGCTTCCAACAGGAACTACTTACACCGCAGGAAATGGCATCAATATCGCAGGAAATGTGATTTCCTCTACCGTTCCTGCTGGACCGCAAGGACCCGCCGGACCAACGGGAACAGCAGGCGCAGCTGGACCGCAAGGACCGATTGGACTTACTGGACCCGCAGGCGCAATGGGTACGGCTGGCACTACTGGCGCACAAGGACCAATGGGTACGGCTGGCGCAACAGGTGCAACTGGACCCGCAGGTGCGACCGGTCCCGCAGGCACTTACACTGCAGGCACTGGTATCAACATCGCAGGAGGAGTTATTTCGGCTACCAGCACAGGTCTTACTCTGCCTTTTACAGGATCAACAGGCACTACCGCTTCTAATAGTGCAGCTTTTTCAGTCATACAAACAACCTCTGGCAATTACGGATTATATGGACAAGCTAACGCAGGCGCATCTTCTTACGGCGTTCATGGCGTAGCCGATTTGGGACTTGGTGTATTTGGAAAATCATTGTCTGGAACAGGCGTATATGGAGAATCAACTTCGGGAAAAGGCGTGTTTGGAGCATCACATTCAGGTGGTGGCGTATATGGCATATCAGATTCAGGTGCTGGCGTATATGGAACATCTTCCTCTGGCGTAGGAGTGTCTTCATTTAATAACGGTATAGGAGTTGCCAACCCAGCTGTTTTGGTGGAAAATTTCAATCCAGCAGGGATTGGTATAGTCATCAACAGTGGCTCATCTGACGCAGCGATGGTCGTACTTCAAACAGGCTCTGGGCAGATGGCTAAATTCTTCGACGGCGGCGCATCGCATTTAGTAGATGTTTCTAAATATGGTGGTGCAGGCTCTATCAACCTTTATGGTGACAATACAGGAACTTTGACTTCTAATAAATTATATGCAAGTGGACTTTTTGGTTTTGTGGTCACGCAGGGAGCGGCGCAATTAACCGAAACAAGACTTTTGAACAGCAATAGAGTTTTTGAGCCATGGCTCAACACTGGCAGCACTTGTGGTTCTTCTTCTTATCCGTGGGCGGCTATTTGGGCGACCAATGGCACTATCCAAACATCTGATGCGCGACTGAAAGAAAACGTACAGCCGATTGACAATGGTTTGAGTGCTATTATGCAGTTGAAGCCTGTAAGTTACCGATGGAAAGAAAAGGCAAACCAAATAGGTACAGGCACTAATCTTGGCTTTATTGCGCAAGATGTAGAAAAAATACTACCCGATGTAATCGTGCATACGTTCAATTCACAAAAAGAAATTGACGATGCCAAAAGTATCAAAAACGTTGATTTGCCAGCCGACCAATACGCCGTCAAGTATGCAGAATTTACCCCCGTGTTGGTAAAAGCTATCCAAGAGCAACAAGCTGTCATAGAAGATTTGAAAAAAAGATTGGCGAAATTGGAGGGCAAATAGTCCTCCAAATTACCAATTATACACTCAAACGTACCAACTATACACTCGGACTATTTTATTACTTGATATACCTTCAACTTTGGGACTGATAAGAGTTATGACACTACGTTATCGTAAATTCATAACGATTTTTTAAAAAATATTTTATTTAAAAAAACTTTTTAACACCCATCATTGAATCATGAAAACAATTAAATTCTTATTCAGCTTACTTTTCCTTTTAGGAATGATGCAGCAACTCGGAGCGCAAAACACGCCTCAAAAGTTCAACTACCAAGCTGTGGCGCGCAACGCCGCAGGCGCAGTGTTGGCAAACCAAGCCATCGGACTAAAAATTAGTCTTTTAGACGGCTCTGCTGCTGGCACCGTCCAATACGCCGAAACGCACACCGTGACGACCAACGCCTTTGGTTTGTTCAACATTGCTATCGGAAGCGGCACGGTGTCGAGCGGCTCTATGGCTGGCGTGACGTGGAGCGCGGGCAACAAATTCATCAAATCTGAATTTGACCCTGCGGGTGGCACCGCCTACACACTGGCAGGAACTTCCGAACTGCTCAGCGTTCCGTATGCAATGTACGCACAGGCATCGGCGACAGGCGGTGCGACTGGACCAATCGGACCTGCTGGACCGCAAGGACCAATCGGATTAACTGGACCAACAGGTGCGACAGGCGCGACAGGCTTACAAGGACCTCCGGGAATGGCTGGTGCGACGGGTGCAACTGGCGCACAAGGACCTCAGGGAACTGGCACAGGCACGACCTACACAGGCGGCGCAGGCATCAACATCTCTGGCGCAGGCGTTATTTCGGCTACCGATAATTCAGCCACCAACGAGTTGCAGACGATTTCTCTCACTGGCAATCAACTAACATTAAGCAACACTGGCGGTACAGTCACGCTCCCAACAGGAACTACTTACACGGCAGGAACTGGTATCAGTCTTGTAGGAAATGCTATTGCGAACACAGGAGATTTGAGTGCCACCAACGAGTTGCAGACACTTTCTCTTACTGGCAATCAACTGACATTAAGCAACACTGGCGGTACGGTTACGCTCCCAACAGGAACTACTTACACGGCAGGAACTGGTATCAGTCTTGTTGGAAATGCTATTGCGAATACAGGAGATTTGAGTGCCACCAACGAGTTACAGACGATTTCTCTCACTGGCAACCAACTGACATTAAGCAACACTGGCGGTACGGTTACGCTCCCAACAGTACCAACTTACACGGCAGGAACTGGTATCAATATCGCAGGAGGCGTTATTTCGGCACCCGGCGCAGGACTTACACTGCCTTATGCAGGGACAACAGGCGCAGCCACTTCTTCTATTCCTGCTTTTAGTGTTACTGAAACAAGCTCTGCTAGTTCGGGTAATGTTGCTATACAAGGAGTATCATCAAATGGAACTGGCGTACTTGGAACTGGCACAATTGGTTATGGAGTATTTGGAGGTTCAACTTCCAACAATGGCGTAAGAGGAGTAACTCAATCGAATACATTAGCGGCAGTTTATGGTCTAAATAGTTCGGGAGGCATCGGAGTCGAAGGAAGCTCTACCTCCTTCTATGGTGTAAAAGGAGCATCAACATCAGGCAATGGGGTATATGGAAGTTCTACATCCAGCTACGGTACGGTAGGAGTAAGTACATCAACTACATTAGCAGGAGTTTATGGAGTAAATACTTCAGGGGGCGAAGGCGTACAGGGAACTGGCACATCAGGTACTGGTGTAAGCGGAAGATCTACATCAAGCACCGGAGTGTATGGAGGTTCTACTTCTGGTTTTGGCGTATTTGGACAATCACAATCAAACACTGGTGTGTTTGGGAGTTCAACTTCCAACAATGGCGTAAGCGGATTTAGCTCGTCAAGTACATTAGCAGCAGTTTATGGTGTAAATAGTTCAGGAGGCAGTGGAGTCGAAGGAAGTGCGACTTCTGGCAGTGGCGTAAGAGGAGTTGCAACGACTGGTATTGGTGTAGATGGAAGTTCTACTTCAAATGACGGCGTAAGAGGAGGTTCTACTTCAGGTATTGGAGTACGTGGAGTTTCAAGCTCTGGCTATGGCGTAAGAGGAGTAACTTCATCAAGTACATTAGCTGGAGTTTATGGTCTAAACACATCAGGAGGCAATGGAATCGAAGGAGTTGCAACGACTGGTATTGGTGTATTTGGACAATCAACATCAAGCAATGCGGGCTATTTTACTTCAAGTACAGGAATTGGAGTAAATGCAGTAACAACATCAGGAACTGGTGTATTTGGTGGCTCGGACTCTGGCTTCGCCGTACATGGTATTTCTGGCTCCAGCAACGGCGTAAGAGGAATTTCTAATTCTGCCGACGGCACATGGGGAGAAACGTCATCAAATACATTAGCTGGAGTTTTTGGAAATAATAACGCTGGAGGTCGCGGAGTTGAAGGATATTCAGCTGCGGGCAATGGTGTATTTGGTAGGACTGGAGGGACTGCTGCTGCTGGTGCTTACGGCGTTTACAGTAGTGGTGACGCTCTCAAAACAGTGGGTGGTTCCATGTGGTCAATCCCTTCAGATGTTCAACTCAAAAACAATATACGCCCCTTCGAAGATGGACTTGGAGTATTGTTGCAAATCAAGCCTAAAAAGTATTTTTACAACGGCTTAGCAGGCACCCGCAGTGATGACGAAGTGGTAGGGATTGTTGCGCAAGAGATGCAAAAAATCGCACCTTATACCGTCATACCCAGCATGGTGGATTTACACCCAGAAGCCAACAACGGAAGAGGCAGTGGAGTAAAAAGCGAAATATTGACCTACAATGCCAATGCCTTGATTTATATTACTGTAAACGCTATCCAAGAGCAACAAACACAAATAGAAAATTTGAAAAAGCAAAATGCAGATTTATTAAAACGTTTAGAAAAATTAGAAGGAAAATAGTGCCGTAATTTTAAAGTAAGGCACTCGATTATTCCTTAGGAATGAGGAAAAAATAAGGTACTCAATTTTTTCCAATAAATTCAATCAATAACAAGGCATTTTTAAGGCGCAACGCAGGGCGTTGTAACGAAAAAATAACGCAGTGATTGGTTGTAATTTAGCAGAAAAAATGAGTAGTTTATTTTAGATACATTCCTTATTTTAATCATCAAAAAAAATCATTTTAAAATGAAAAATATTTTTGTCAATATTTTGATTGTAGTAATGTCAACAGTTTGGGCGGATAGCATATCCGCCCAAACACTCTCCCAGCGCACAGTGAGCAGTGGCGGCAACAATATCGCCAACGCCGCGCTTTCAGTATCGTACACCATCGGAGAAATGGCGGTTTCTACCATTCAAAACGCCAATAATTCCGTCACGTTGGGATTTCAGCAACCCTTCATGAACGGCAACCCGCCACCGCCCGGCGACACGACCACGCTCCGCTTTGAGGCGGACAAAGTAAGCGGCTTGACGGGTGATACGGTCAATGTACCGATTCGGGTCTTTAATTTTAGAGACATTATTGTGTTCCAAAAATCTATCCACGTCGTAGATACTACCGTCGGAACGATTGTCGGTACGGCGCAATACAATCTGCCCAACATGTCGGCTGCAACCTTTTTTAGGCTTTCGGCAGGTACGATTACGTCCGCGTGGGACAACTCGTCGGGTGCTGGCTCTACCCTCGCCGATAGTGCGATTGCCTATGTCGTGCGTGTAAAACTCACAGGCGCAGCAGGCACGATGAGCAACGTCACGCTGGACAGTATTCCGACCCCAATAGTGGCGGGCAAAAAAATCGGCAACAACATCGTCGCAGTTCCTGTGGGGACTACTTCGGGCATGATTTCGGTGCTTTCTACGGTCACGCTTTCGGGCAAAATCGCTCGAGAGGACAACGTGCCAGTGGCTTTGGTGAAGGTAAATCTGACTGGATTTGCGGCACCGACTCAAACGACGGCGGCGGACGGATTGTACTCCGTGCCGAGTGTGCAAGCGACCGCGTCGGGCAGCATCGTGCCGTCCAAGCGCATCAACCCTCGCAACGGGGTCAATGTGATAGATATTGCGCTGATACGCCGTCACATTTTGAACGCAGAATTGTTAAATTCTCCGTATAAAATCATCGCTGCCGACGTGAACCGCGATGCGTCGGTGAACGGACTCGACCTTGTTTTTATCCAACAGCTCATCTTGACGCAAATTGATAGTTTCCCGAACAATTCTCCTTCGTGGAGGTTTGTCCCCAAATCCTTTGTGTTTGCGCAGCCTACCAATCCGTTTCCGTTTCCGGACACGATTGCGTACACAGGTGGCAGCGGCAACGCCGTCAATCGTGACTTTGTGGGAGTCAAATTGGGCGATGTGAATTTGGACAATCAAGCAACTAATTTGCTTGCTGCGCAAGAACACAACGCCGATGATTTGGAGCTAATCACAGATGACTTGAAGGCAGCAACCGCCAACAGTATAGTGACTATTCCGATAAAAACAAGCCGAAGCCAAGAGCTGTTGGGCTACCAATTCACGCTACATTTCGACCGCGAGGCACTCGAATTTGTAGGAATAGAAAATGGCGACTTGGCGGGCATGACGGCTGCTAATTTTTATTCCAAAAAATCGGCAGAGGGCTGGCTGACCACCGCTTGGGCGCACCCGACAGGTAAAGCGAGTACGTTGGAAGCCAATACGAATGTGATGAAACTGACATTCAAAGTCAAAAAATCATTAGCGGACTTGAATAATTTACTGCGCATCAGCTCCGAGCAAACGGTGGCAGAAAACTACAACGCAGCGTCACAAACTGGAAGTGTGTTATTGATTGGCAAGCAAAATACGGTGCTGAACGACCGTTTCGAGATGTCACAAAACGAACCAAATCCATTTTTTACGCAAACAATTATTCGCTTCAATTTGCCAAAATCAGACGACATTACGCTGCGTATTTTTGATGCGCAGGGACGTACCTTGTATAACCAAAAAGAATTTAGAGAGAAAGGAGCAAACACATTTTTGTTCCAACGTCCGCAAGAGTTAGCGGCGGACGGCGTTTATTTTTACCAAATTACTGCCTCCGACGGCGCAGAGCTAACCCGAAAAATGAATATCCTACGTTAGGAATGAAGAAAAAATAAAGTACTGCAATTTTTAAAAAATAGGTAATTTATTTTAGATGCGTTCCCAAATTAATGTGATGTGCTAACCCCAAAAGTTCCTACCACGCTCGCCGAACCTATCGGCGGGCGTTTGGTAGGTTTTTTTCTTCAAAATTTAGTTTTTTCTGTTACCATGAAAGCAATAATATTCAGTTTTATAGTTTTTATATTTTGTGCCAATGTAGTGACAGCGCAAAATCCCGCATTTTACTTTTCGGCACAATCTACTTCACCCGATTCGGTGTTGAGTTGTCCGTTGAAAGTACTCCGTTTTTCGCAAATGGTGACTTTTCAGACCAGCATCGCTTGGGATACGACAGCGTTGCAATTCGTTGGTCTAAAAGATTTCAACCTGTTGGGCTTGGATTCGACAAGTTTTGGGACGACGGCAGTAGGCAAAGGCAAACTGACTTTGGTGTGGTTTGACCCACAAACGAGCGGAAAATCTATTGCCGATAGCACGACTATTTGCAAATTAAAATTTCGTATGAAGTTGAATTGTAACTTTAAAACAGACATTAATTTTTCTAACGCGCCTACTGCCCAATCTGCTGCAAAAATAATCAATGGAACTGCGAGTGCGATAAACGCTACTTTTACGGGAAACTCGATGTCTTCGGTCTGCGCTATGCTTTTGACGAATGCGGTAGTCAAAAATCCCAACTGCCACGACGAAAATACAGGCGGTGTCAATATCACGCTTTCTGGCGGCGTAGTTCCCTACAATTTTTCGTGGAGCAACGGCGCGAATAGCGAAGACTTGGCGGGCGTAGTTTCTGGAAATTATCGCCTAACTGTGACAGATGCGCTTGGAACTCAACTTGTGACAGGCATTTTTACGCTCATCAACCCAATTCCTATTTCGGACAGCTCGGTGGTAACGGACATTAAGTGTGCTGGCGACAAGAACGGAGCGATAAAATTATTTCCGAGTGGCGGTACGCCGAGCTATACTTTTCAGTGGTCGGGTCCGAATGGATTGCAAAGTACAGCCCAAAATCTCTCCCAACTCGACGGCGGCGATTACCTTTTGCTCCTGACGGACAGTAGAGGCTGCACGACGCTCAAAAGTATTTCGGTCGGCGAACCCGAAATTTTAAAACTGAAAATCAACTCATTATCACTCGGCAACAACAAATATCGCCTGACCGCGCAGCCAATCGGAGGCACGCCGTCTTACCAAATAAAATGGAGTACAGGCAGCACTGGCTTGACGCTCGACAACGTAGGACCCGGCACTTATGCAGCAACCTTGACCGATGACAACGGCTGCAAAGCAACTGCCGTCCGAATGACGACTGCCGCGCAAGATGCGTGGGAAAATTTAGAAAATTTTTCATTTTATCCCAATCCTGTGACAGATTTTCTAAAAATTTCGTTGTCTTTTTTGCGTCCTACGGATTTTACGGTGCAGCTTTTTAGCCTTGTTGGGCAGTTGGTTTTAGAAAAAAAATACGCAGCCGCAGGAGAAATTTTTGAGGAAAGCCTACCGCTTGGTGAGCTGCCAGTCGGTAGTTATTTTCTAAAAATATCCGATTCGGACGGCAATTTTAGCACCCAAAAACTATCCGTACTCCGATGAAAGCTCCAAAAATTATCCTTTCCCGAATACTTTTCGGAGTGCTTTGCCGACGCGCGTGAGGCGGTCGAGATTTTCTTGTATCGGCGACACGTCCATTCCTTCGGTCTGGAAGTCCATTTCTTTGACATAGCTCGGATTCTGCTCGGGATAGATGATGACGCAGCTGTTGAGTGGAAAATGTTTCATCAATTTTTTGGGAATACCGTCGAGTAAAGTCATGTAAGAAAGCGAGCCAGCGCGCGCACTAATCACCACAAACAAGTCATTCTCGGAAATATCTCTCGAAAGTATTAAAAAATCTTCCCAGTCGTCGAAGGTATTGAATTTGACTGAAATACCTGCGCCCGACGCGCGAGTGTGGCGAGCGATGCGCAAATTAGTTTCGCGAGAGGCGAAAAAAAGTACCGACGCGCCAGTTTCCTTCGAGAGCGTCCTCACGGTATTGAACCAAACGGTAAATCCTTTTTCAAACTCGGCTTTGGGCGGCACCACGACCGCTATTTTTTTCAACGTATTGAGTGGCTGCTCTATTTTGGTGAGCAAAATCATCTTTTCTGTTTTGCGCAGCAAACTTTCGAGCATCGTGCCGAGTATTTTATCCTTCGCGCTCTGCTGGCTACCGCCCCAGCCGATGACCACTTGCGTGATGAGCAAATCTTTGATAGCACCTTGTATTCCATTCGCCACGTTCAAATCTACCCGCGTGATGACTTGCACGGCGCGGTCGGAAGCGGCGGCGTAGCGTTTTATTTTCTCCAACATTCGGTGACTGCCCAACACTTTTTCTGCCGAATGTTCGCCCTCGTCCGTGACCACAGAAAGTGGATAAATCGGCTCTATCGAGCGAGGCGGCTGTATCATAAGCGAAAAATCTATCAATTTTTCAAAGGTGTTGGGGTCAGAGATGGGGACGAGGATTCGCTCGGGTTCGCCCGTCAAGTCAGGTGCTTTTTCATTTTCGATGACTGCCATTTTGCGCCCTGCGGTTTCTACGACGAAAGAACTGGTGAGGCAGGTGATGAGCACCATGACGATAGTTCCGTTGAGGATATAAGTGTTGAGCAAGCCGAGTTCGAAGCCTTGCTGGACGACGGCGAGGGTGGCGGCGGCGTGTGCGGCAGTGAGTCCGAAGATTATTTTTCGCTCATATTTGCTGAGGTTGAATAATTTTTGGGTCAAAAAAGCGGGAATCCATTTTCCGACGAGTGCCATTGCAGTCATAGTCAGCGACACGACGATGGCGGTTTCGCCGCTCCAAAACACACGCACATTGACCAACATTCCGATACTGATGAGGAAAAAAGGGATAAACAGTGCGTTGCCGACAAACTCCAAGCGATTTTTGAGTGGCGAAGTGTGTGGAATAAGCCGATTGAATGCCAATCCTGCCAAAAACGAGCCGATGATGGGTTCTACGCCCGCCATTTTTGCTAAAAAGCCCGCCATAAAGACCATCGCCATCACAAAAATATATTGAGAAGTGCCTTCAGTTTGGAAATTTTTAAAGAACCAGCGAGCGATTTTTGGAAATCCCCACAGCACGACGAAGGAAAAAATACCGAAAGAAAGTGCCAGTCTTGCAAAAAACTCTGCATCTAAATTGCCGCGTGCCGAAGACGAAATAACCGCCAACACCAAGAGCGCAAGAATATCCGTAATCATCGTACCGCCGACCGTGATATTGACCGCCCTGCTTTTATTGATACCCAAGCGGCTGGCGATGGGATAGGCGATGAGCGTATTGGAGGAAAAAGTACTGGCTACCAAAATGGACGGCAGCAGCTCGAATTTTAGGATATTTTGGCAAACATAAGTGCCGATGGTGATAGGAATAAGGAAAGTAGAAAGCCCAAAAATGATGCTTTTATTTCTGTTTTTTTTGAAATCTACCAAATCAATCTCCAAGCCCGCCAAAAACATGATGTAAAGCACCCCTACCGTCCCGAACAAAATAATTGCGTTGTCGCGGTCGAGAATATGCAGTCCGTAGGGTCCGAGCATCACTCCTGCCAAGATAAGTCCCACGATGCTCGGTATTCGGAAGCGATTGAGCAGCACAGGCGCAAGCAAAATGACGAACAAAATGATGGAAAAAACCAACACAGGGTCCGTGACGGGCAAAGGCAGATAATCGGATAAGTTGAAGTTCATAGAGTTGCGTTGGTTGCGCACAGGGCTTTTTGCAGGTGGGGAAATAGAATTCCGTCTGCTCCACTTGCACAAAACCCCACGTGGGGAGTAATTTTTTATTTTGCAATTCTTGGAAGTCCAACCCTTGCAATTACCTCGTTTGCTTTTGCGAGTTTTTCAGGAAACAAGTTTTTTCCTCTCAATCTTTCTAAAGATTTGTCAATTTTAACAAGTGGTGTCTTGCTTTGATTTAATTTTTCTATTGTTGTCATTTGTATTTTTTACGAAAATATAGAATAATTTTCGGTACGAGAGTTGCTATCTAAATTTGCACCCAACTTCGGCGTTCCCACAACCTATTGATTTAGAACGAAATTTTTAGTTAAAAGTTGTGTATCCCCCAACTTTCGATAAGTTGGAGGACACACTACTTTGGGGTTTTATTGATTCAGTTCGGTAGTCCGAGCCGTGTCTAAAATTTTACCGTCGAGGTCTTTTCGTCGCTGCCTACGGGAGTGACGACTTTCAGGACGATGATGTTATCGCCTTTGATGAGGTCGAAGGTGGCTTGAAAGTTTCCGCTTATTCTCAAATTGAGGTCGAAGGCGGTAATTACTTTTCCGTTCACGGTGAAGGTCACTTGGTCGCGGCTCGAGATTCCTTTCAGGAGTGCCAAAATCGTACTTTTGCCTTCATCTGGTTTGAACGGGTCCACCGTCGGCTGCGAAACAGAGGTAATCGTCACGGTCGGCTTGGGCGCAGAAGGTGGCGGCACGCTGCATCTGACGTTGGAAACGGCTTCCGCAGTACCAGTTTTGTTGCTCACTTGTATGCGTATTTCGTTGTTGCCGATGTTGAGCTGCACGTTGTCTGCACGGATATTGCGGCTCAACTTATCCAACGTAAAATTACTAATCTCACGACCATTGACCAAAATTTTTACGTTTTCTTTGCCTATCACGCGCTGCAAAGTCGCTGCAATATTGGTCGTCGGGTTCGCCAACGTACTGCCGTCTTTCGGAGCGGTGATGGTCACTTGTGGTTTTTCTTCTTTCACAATAGCTTTCAAAAACGCAACATCTACCGTCTTTTCGTCGCTGCCGCTGATATTTTGCGCCTTGATATTTATTTTGTTATTCCCTGCTACCAGCGCAATATTTGCCGTCATAGTGCGGCTGAAGTTGTTGTATTCAAAATCATTGCTGCGCACGCCATTTACGGTGAAAATAATATCATTTTTGACACTGATATTCTGCACCGTAGCACGAACAATCGCCGTAGCCTCCGAAAAAACGCTCGCATTGGTCGGTTGCTCGATTCTCACCTGCGGCTTTGGCGAAGCGGGCGGCGGCGGCGGCGGGTCTGCTTGTTTCGGTTGGTAAATTATCGTCACTTGGTCGCCGCCTTGTCCTGCTCTGTTGGACGCGGATATTCTAAATTCGTTCCGTCCCGTATTCAACGGAATTTCGGAGGAAAACTGCCCCGAGCGTGGCTCGTAGTTGAATTTATTGCTCGTCCGACCGTTCACATAATAGTAAATGTCTTCTCTGCCAGTGATGTTTTTGATGCTTGCGCGAATGTTCGTTACTTCCATCGGCGAAGTGTATGGACTGTTGGACGGAACCGTAATATTGACCGTCGGCACGGAAGGCAACTGCGGTGGCTGCGGCGGTGTAGGCGTAGGCACGGCGGGTGGCTGCGGCTGCGAATTTTGATAAATAACGCTCGCCGTAGCGTCGTCTGCGCCAGCATTGTTGCGCACTTCGACTCTAAAAGTGTTGTTGCCTTCCCGAAGACGAGTCCGCGAAGAAAGGATACCGTTTTGGTTGTTGAAGCTAAAACTTCTATCTTCTTCGCCGTTCATGTAGTAGCGAATATTTTCGGCACTGCGCGCGCCACGCACTACGGCACGAATTGTAATTTCATCTTTTCCCACAGTCATCGGGCTGCGCTCGGGGTTCAAAAACCGCACGTCGGGGCGCACATCGCTCGGCGGAGTAGGCGGCGCAGGCGGTGGTGGCGCAGGCGCAGGCACTACTACGATTGGCGGCGGCGGTGGTTGTGGGACATTCGCTCGTGGCTGAAAATAAATAGTAATCGCTCGCTCGGCTTTGCCGTAAGGGTTGCTGGCAGTGATGAGCAACTGATTGGCACCTTCGCGGAGGTTGGCATCGGCGTTGAAATTTTTTGAATAAAAATTGAAGCGTTGCGGAGCGTTATTGATAGTATAAGTCACGTCGGCACTGCTGTTGGTATTGCGGATTTCTGCCTGAATCGCCTCCACTGGTCGGTCGGTGTATTGCGGACTGTTGCGTGGATTTATCATATTGATAATCGGTGGCTGCGGGCGGCTTTCTTCGCAGTAAAATTCCCAAGCGAATTGCAAATAAGTGTAGTGCGCAAGGTCGTTGCCGATAGATGCGGTACTGTTATTCTGCCATTGCTGCCCGTCCAAAACGTTGTTGAGTGGAAACGTAATTTTGTGTCCGATGCCAACCATAAAATGCGGCGCGAGCATATAGCCGAGCTCGAAGCCTATGGAAGGCATAAGTCCGAGCTTTCCGTTGCTGCTGTAACCGTCTGCGTTGGACTCATAAACGCCGTCGCGTCCGCTCGTCAGTTGCTGGCAGATTTCGGTCGTCGAAGCGGACGAGTTGATGCCGTTGTAGAGATTTCGATACGTTCCGAGTGAATTTTTTTGGTCAATTTTCGTTCCGTACCAGTTCAGACCAACGCCGCCGAAGAGCGAAAATACGATTCCTTTCTGCTCTCTCAAACGGTTGAACGTAAAAACGCCTTCGATTCCGAGTTCGCCCATGACGGTTCGGTAGTTTTGATAGATTTTGTCGGTCGGGGAGTAGCCCAATCCGTTGCTGTTGAGGGCATTGTTATAGACGATTCCTGCGTTGGATTTGGAGTCAGAGCCGAAAGAACAATCCAGTAAAAGGCGACCTCGCAGGTCAAAACTCAACGCAGCTCCCGGCTGATAGTAGAAATTTTTTGCCAACGTCAGTCCGCCTCCATAACCGTCCAAAATATTGGGCGAAATATCAGAAGTTTGATATGCAAAGCCGCCGTTGATGCCAAAAGTCCACCAACCCGCTTTTCGAGCGGAGGAGTTAGGCGGACTGCTTGCACTTTGGGCGTGCAAAGCCGAATTGTTGAGCCAACAAAAGCTCAATAAAAAAAGAATGGATTGAAAAGAAAAGATAAACTTTTTCATGTTGTTTTCATTTTAGGAATGAAGAAAATAAGATACGTCAATTTATTGAAAAAATGAGCAATTTATTTTAGATGCATTCCTTTAGGTTTGAAGAAATTTTTACATTGCGATAGCACGAAATTACAATCCACAACTGGACTGTGCAAGCTGTGAATGAAATGTCAATTTAACAAGTTCGGTCGAAGGAAGTGGCGCAAAGAAGGAAGAAAAAATCAGTATTTTATTTCAAAAATATTTTCAAACACGCCAAAAACCCTCTCCAACTTCGCTCAAAGAAAAAGATAATATGTTAAAATATGAAATTAAATTTGTAATATTTTAACAAAAGTTTAATCTTTGTCGGATAATTTTTCAACTGTATTTTGAAAGAAAAACATTTTATTAACAAATCGTGGACGCTTTTTCTCGACCGAGATGGCGTTATCAACCAGCGTCCGACGGGAGATTATGTCCAAAAAGTAGATGATTTTATTTTTCAGGACGGCGTTTTGCAGGCAATGGCTCAACTTCGGCGTGCTTTTGGGCGCGTGATAGTCGTGACTAACCAGCAAGGCGTGGGAAAAAATCTGATGACTACCGCGCAAGTGTTCGATATTCACCTTGCTATGCACGCCCAGATTCGTAGGAATGGCGGCTTGTTAGATGCGGTTTATTTTTGTCCGCACCTCGCCTCCGAGAGCTGCGACTGCCGCAAACCGAAGTCGGGTATGGCTTTGCGGGCGCAAAAAAATTTCCCTGAAATAGATTTTCAAAAATCTGTCATGGCAGGCGATACCGTTTCAGATATGGTATTCGGTAAAACACTCGGCATGACGACCGTTTTTATCAACAGCAACCAAGATTTTAAGACGCTTGCCGACTCTTCTGCGATAGATTTTTGCTGCGCAAACCTGTCGGAAATGGCTGCTATTTTTACCGAAGAAAGTTCCGAATTTTGAAAAAAAAACTTTTGCTACCATGAATCTAAAACTTGACATCGCCAACTCGCCCGAAGATATTGAGCAAATCCTGCGCTTGCAGCAGCAAAATCTGAGAACAAATTTGTCGGTTGCCGAAGCACTGTCGAATGGGTTTGTGACCGTCCGACACGAACAAAATGTGCTGGCAAAAATGGCTTCTGTCGCTCCACAAATCATCGCCAAAGACGAAAATTATTTGATTGCTTACGCCCTGACTATGCCCGAAGCCTTCGCCGCGCTCGTTCCCGTCTTGCAACCTATGTTTGATAGTTTCAAAAATCTGACATTTCAGGGCAAAAAAATTCCCGACTACAATTATTATGTGATGGGGCAAATTTGTATCGCCGAAGGCTATCGCGGCATCGGTCTGTTCGACCAACTGTATGCCAAGCACAAGACCGTTTGCGGTGAATATTTTGACCTTTGCGTCACCGAAATTTCTGCTCGCAACGCTCGCTCCTTGCGCGCGCACGCTCGCGTAGGCTTTCAGACGATACACACTTTTACGGACGAAACCGACGACTGGCACGTCGTGGCATGGGATTGGAGCTGAAAAATTTTTAGTGATTGGTTTTTAGTTTTTAGTTGCATAATTCATTGATTATCGGTTAGTTGTTTTTTTTTATTAAATCAAAAATAATTTTCTAAAAATATTTAGCTCCCAAAAATTATATCTTTGGAGCTTACATTTGACTAACTTTTCAGTCATTAACTTTTCATTAAGTACCCAAAATCAATTTTTTGCGTTTTATATGGTAGCAAAACTCTATTTTTGCCTATTAATTCATTCAAAAATAAAAAAACCATGTTTAAAAGAATCATTTTTGCGGTGTGTTTGCTCCAGTTTGTAGCTTGCGCCGAACTCAAACAAGCCGCAGCAATGTACGCATTGGGCGAGCTTACGTCCCCCGAAATCGCCTCCGCACTCAAACAAGCCCTCAATCTGGGCATCGGAAAAGGCAGCGACCAACTGTCCCAAAAAGGCGGATATTTGAACAGTGCCTACAAGATTTTACTCCCAGCGGAGGCAAGAAAAGTAACCGAAAAGTTGCGCTTTATTCCCGGCTTCACGGACGTAGAAAACGTATTGTTGCAAAAACTCAACAGTGGCGCAGAGGACGCAGCCGTCGCCGCCAAGCCTATCTTCGTAGATGCCATCAAAAATATGACGATTACCGACGGCTTGAATATTTTGATGGGTTCGGACAACGCTGCCACCCAGTATTTACAAGGAAAAACAAGCACTCAACTCTATCAAGCATTCAACCCGATTATCGTCAATTCGTTGAATAAATACGATGCGATAAAGTATTGGAAAGATGCCGTGAGTGCGTACAACAAAATTCCTTTTGTGGACAAAGCCAACCCAAGTTTGGACGGATACGTGACCAACGAAGCTCTGAAAGGCTTGTTTTCGATGGTCGGAAAAGAAGAAGTAAATATCCGCCGCAATCCGTCACAACGGACGACAGATTTGTTGAAGCGTGCTTTTGCGAAGCAAGATTCCAACAGAAAGTAAAAAAAAAGTAATCGGACGGACACCAATATTTGAGATACGAATTTCAAATATTGGTGTCATTTTTATCTTTACCCAACTAATTAACGAGTCACACAATGCGATTTTTAGTAAAAAAATTAGCCCAAAAAATAATTTTAATATCGGTACTTTGTATCGGTTTTCTGGATAAAAACGAACTCTTGGCGCAGGTAAAAGTATATCGCACCAACGAAGAAGATGTAAATAACCAAAAATTATTTTTGGAAGCCACGTCACAAAAGCTGTTAGGTAAGTACGAGCAAGCCGGAAAATTATTTGCCGCCTTGCTACAAAAAGATGACAAAAACGATGCCGCCGCCTACGAGCTTTCTCGCATGATGGAGATTCAGAACAAAGACGACGAAGCCATCAAAGCCGCACAAACCGCCGTTTTGTTGGATAAAAAAAATATGTGGTACAAAATGCTTTTAGCTGACCTGTACCAAAAAAACAATCGCCAAAAGGACGCTGCAAAAGTCTATGAATCACTTGCAGCCGACGAGCCGGGCAATGAGGATTTTTACTACGGCTGGGCAAATTGCCTCGAAAAATTGGGCGACGCAGAGCAAGCCATCAAAATTTATGACAAATTAGAAAAAAAACGTGGCGTGCAGGAAGACATTACTCGCCGCAAACACGCACTTTATTTGACACTCAACAACCCGAAAAAAGCTACCCAAGAACTCGAAAAATTAACCGCAGCTTTTCCGAAGGAAGTATCGTATTTGGTCGTGTTGGCGGATTTTTATAAGCAACAAAACCAAGCTGCCGCCGCTCGCGCGACCTGCGAAAAAATACTAAAAATCGACCCCAACGACTCGTATGCCACGATGGAATTGGCGCGCGGCAACCGTGCGGCAGCAGGAAACGATGTAGCTTATTTGCAGTCGCTAAAACCACTTTTTGAAAAAAAAGAAATCAATATCGACGTAAAAATAAAAGAACTTATCCCAACCGCTCAAAAACTAATCGAAAAACCCGACAATGTGACAGCGTCTGCGGCGTTGGATTTGGTAAAAATTTTAGAAAAAGTCCATTCCGACGATGCGAAAACCTACGCAGTTTATGGAGATTTACTGTACTACAATGGTCAAAAATCCGAAGCACTCGGCAAGTACCAAAAAGCTGTTGCTATCAACAGAAATATTTATTCTATCTGGGAACAAATCTTGCTAATATATTCAGAATTAAAGGATTATCAAAATTTGGCGACCAACTCGGCTCAGTTAATAGAGCTTTTTCCGAACCAAACAATGCCGTATTTTCTCAACGGAAAAGCAAACTTTGAACTCAAAAAATATTCGGACGCGGACGAGTCGCTTTCGCAACTTTTACCGATGGTCGGACGGAATCCAAAACAAAAAACAGATGTTCTGTTTCTGCTCGGCAAGTCGTCTTTTATGCAGCAAAAATATGACAAAACAAAGGATTTTTTGACCAAAAGCCTTTCGATAGGCGGCGAAAATATGCCCGAAATTTTAGAAAATCTCGGCGATGCCTACGCCAAACTCAACGATGCCGAAAATGCTGTCAATTTTTGGAAAAAAGCGCAAGAAAAAGGCGCAAAATCTGCTAATTTATCCAAAAAAGTGACAGAAAAAAAATACTACGACCAATGAAAAAATTATTCCTCTTTGCCGCCTTATCGCTAATCGCCGCATCTCACATTTTGGCACAAAAAGAAGCCTCCAAAAGCGACGCTGACGCAAAATTTATTCGCGCTGCCTACGACAAAACGCTCACGGAAGCCTCCGCTTATGACTGGCTTACATTCTTGGCGACCAAAATCGGCGCACGGCTGAGTGGCTCGCCGCAAGCCGCCGCCGCCGTAGAATACACCCGCCAAATGCTCGACACTTTGGGCTTGGATAGGGTATGGTTGCAGCCTTGTACCGTCCCACACTGGGTGCGTGGCGAAAAGGAACAAGTCCGAATCATAGCCTCTCGACGGGGCGACTTCGACCTAAACGCGCTCGCTTTGGGCGGCTCGGTAGGCACAGACGAAGCCGGACTTTCGGCGGAAATAGTAGAACTGAAAAGCCTCGACGATGCCGAAAAAATAGGGAAAGCAGGCAAACTGAAAGGTAAAATCGCTTTTTTTAATCGCCCGATGGATGCAAAACTCATCAGCACTTTTGCCGCTTACAGTGGCGCGGTAGACCAGCGCGGACAAGGCGCGTCCGTCGCCTCCAAGTACGGCGCGGTTGCGTCTTTGGTGCGCTCCATGACCACTCGGACGGACGATGTTCCGCACACCGGCGGCACGCACTACGCAGAAGGCGTGAAGCCTATTCCCGCGCTCGCTATCAGCACACAAGCGGCTGATTTACTGACGGTTGTGCTGCACGACGAGCCGGTGACGAGGGTTTTTATCCGTGCCAACTGCCGCATCTATGCCGACCAACCATCGTTCAATGTTATCGGCGAATTGCGCGGCTCGGAGCGTCCCGAAGAGGTCATCGTGGTCGGCGGTCACTTGGATTCTTGGGACGTTGGGCAAGGCGCGCACGACGACGGTGCGGGCGTAGTCCATTCGATGCAGGTACTCCAAACGATGAAACACTTGGGTTACAAACCCAAACGCACGATTCGCTGCGTGCTATTTATGAATGAAGAAAATGGTCTAAAAGGCGGCGAAGCTTATGGAAAATATGCCGAAACGAGTCCCGAAAAACACATTGCAGCTATCGAAACAGACGCTGGCGGCTTCACGCCGCGCGGATTTGACTGCGAAGGCGCGGACGCTATTTTTGTAGAAAAATTCAAAAAACTGCAAGAAATTTCTGCCGATTTTGCCAACACTTACAACCTGACCATCAAAAAAGGTGGCTCGGGAGCCGACATCGGACCCCTACGCCCGCGCAATGCGCTTTTGATTGGTCTGCGACCAGACTCGCAAAGGTATTTTGACCACCACCACACGCAAATTGACACGATTGACGCAGTCAATAAAAGAGAACTCGAACTCGGCGCAGCAGCTATCACGAGCCTAATTTATTTGATAGACCAGTATGGTTTGTGAGGCATTTGGGTTGAGGAGAGTTTGGGATATTTTTTCATCATTCCTTATTTGTATTGAACAGATGGTAAGATTTTTTAATCAGCGAATAGACAATTTCATTGACTTCTTCTCCTGTTGAAATCCTTATATGATGTTCGTACTGTTTGCCATAAAGTGCTGTTTTGAAAACGGGAAAATGTTCCCAAGGTTCTTTCAGATAGAGTTTAATATTCAAAACATTTTTCATCGGCTTTACTATCAAGAAGGATTGCGTTTTGAAAAACACGACACAATTTTTGGTGGCACTGATTTCTACATCGCCCAAATCGACAACGTAAGACAAGATTTTGTCAAAAGCGTAAATTAACTCTCCGGGTTTGTTCTCAAAAAGATTGTCAATATCCTGATTGATACAACAATGCCATTGATTGGCATTTTTAAGAGTTCTTTCGCATTTTGGGCATTTCCAAGACATATTTCAGTTTTTTTTTAATCGTATGTAACGCATGAGTATCGGCGAAGAAGGGGAAATTTAAAAGCACAAATGCTCTATTTTGCGGCTTTCTATTGTACGACTATTTTTAGGTTCGTTACATTTTTGTCTGTGTCTGTTGCTCGCACAAAGTAAAGTCCTTTTGCGTATCCGCTCAAATCAATGATTGATTGTTGGGTAGAGATGCTTGTCTGATAGATAAGTTCGCATAAGTTGTTATAGATTTCTATTTTGGTATTGGACGTATTTTTTTGTGAAAAAACAAATACGCCAGACGACGGATTTGGGTAAAGCGCAATTAAACGATTATCCGTTTGATTGTTGAGTCCTAACGCATTACAATCTTCCACCATCAAATTTACGGAACTGGTAGTTCCAATGTTGTAATGAGTACTTGGCAAGATGGTTAAAGTAAAATTTTCAACGGGCTCTACGATTAAGTCTTGCCTTGCTACGGTGCTGTCTGCTCTTGAAGTAGTATTCGAAGGAATAACAAAACCGCCTGTCATCAAGTGAACATCATCACCAAATACTACTGTCCCGATATTGGAATAATTTAGACCAAGTGGGTATCCAATATTTGAGGACGCTCTACCAAAAGAATAGACCGCAGGTTGAGAGGAACATTCAAAGGCTGTAGAAGCAATCGACTTTATATGGACTGTCGTGGCAGGCAGTACCGTTTGATTGGTAAAAGAATAGGTCACATTCACAGTGTCAGGAACATTTGAATATAAAACTGGATTGTTGTTGGGTTCTACTATTGTAAAATTTCCATTAATAT